>PYGV01000137.1 GCA_003022385.1 filamentous cyanobacterium CCP3
GACCAACGCCCCCGGCCATGAAGGGCTGGCCGAAGCCCTCGACTGGTCGAAAATTTGGATGCTGCCCAATACGGCGGGCTGTAAAACCGCCGAAGAGGCGATTCGCGTGGCTCGCCTGGGCCGCGAAATGGCCAAGCTGCTGGGCCAGGAAGACAACAACTTCGTCAAGCTTGAGGTCATCCCCGACGCCAAGTACCTGCTGCCCGACCCGATTGGTACCCTGGAAGCAGCCGAGCAGCTGGTTAAGGAGGGTTTTGCGGTGCTGCCCTATATCAACGCCGACCCGCTGCTGGCCAAACGCCTCGAAGAGGTGGGCTGCGCCACCGTCATGCCCCTTGGCTCCCCCATTGGCTCGGGCCAGGGCATTCGCAACGCCGCCAACATTCAAATCATTATCGAAAATGCTGCGGTGCCTGTGGTTGTCGATGCCGGCATTGGCACCCCCAGCGAGGCCGCCGAGGCGATGGAAATGGGAGCCGACGCGCTGCTGATCAACACCGCGATCGCTAAAGCCGCTGACCCCATTGCCATGGGCCGCGCTATGGGTCTCGCCACCCTGGCCGGACGCCTCGCCTACAGAGCCGGGCGCATTCCGGTACAGGGAAAAGCGATCGCCAGCTCGCCAATGACCGGACGCATCACCGAGTGAGGGAAAAGAGGATGAGAACGGTGAGGAAGATTGAACTCTACCCCCTTATCCCGCCATTGCCTCATCCCTTCATCATCTAGCTAGTCCACAATCCTTACCCGCCCTACCTGAATGGCATCAAACAGGCGGTTGACCTGCTTGCGCTCGCTCTCATCAACGGTACCATCGGCGAGCACCAGGGCAGTCAGCTCCTGGTACTGTACCTGGGTAATGGTGCGGGCTTGAATGCACCGGCTAACCAGGTCGGTAATTGGGCAGTCAGGTTGAGAGGCAGGTGACGACATAGAGTAGAGCGATTGAAGAATGCTATGTACCTGTTGTAACCGCTCGCTGTACCGTTGCCCAACCGCTGAGAAAGCTGGCAGACAAATTGAACGCAAGTTCCCGCTCTAGAGACAGTCGCCTAACAGCGTCAGAAGACCGCCCAAACTACGCGATCGCCGGCTAAACCCTGATCGACAAATTGCTTTCTTAGCCTTTATTTAGACTAGTCGACAATTCTTTCTTACGGTTTGTAATTACCCTGGCAGGCACCCCTACAGCCACCGAATATGGAGGAATATCACAGCTAACAACGGCCCCGGCTCCAATCACGCTCCCTGGAACTATGAATTTTGATGTAAGGCTACTGACTTTGGGGTTACATTAGACCGCTTATACATGACCTTAGCCGGAACGCCCACTGCAACTGAAAAAGGTGGCAGGCTTTTAGTCACGACAGCCCCGGCCCCAACGACACTACCGTGACCAATAGTCACACCATCTAAAACTCTTACACCAGTACCCAACCAGCAATCATCTTCAATTACAATTCCTGTACAAGATAAGCCTTGCTTACCAATTGGAGTATGAATATCAGCAAAAATATGATTGTTGGCATAAATGCTGACATGGGAGGCAATCATGCAGTTTTTGCCAATGCGAATATCGCCCGGCCCGGCCATACAAACATAGGAGCCCACGCAGGTTTGTTCTCCAATCTCGATGCACCCGCCTAGCGTTTCGAGGGAAATGCCGCGATCTAACAATGCTTGTGGCTTTAAGATAATGCGACCATGAGGTTCGCCGCTATTTAAACGAACCCCGTTGTCTACAGCCGAACCTGCGCCCAAAAAAACTCCCCCTGCGCCCTCTAGCTCTACCCCCGTACCAAGGTAAGTTCCCTCGCCTAAACCGCCCAAAATTGAGCGATAAAACAAACATCGCAGGCGATTGCCAATTGAGAGTGGAACAGCGCCGAGAAGTGAGGTCAGAATGCGAGTCTTACGACTTACCCAAATAGAATTTGAGTGAAGTCTCTGCTCAAGCGATTTTTGCTCAAGAATATTATTCATTGTTTTCTTTAAATCTGCGAGGTTTATGTTGCCAACAAGATGCAATCCCTAGTCGCCTAGACCCGCTGCAAAAGCTTGTGTTGAAAAGGACTATATTGCCTGAGCTAAGGTATTAAGCCATTTTGATTTGGGCAGGCTGGGTTAGCTCCATTGCCCAAATTAAAAGTAACTTAAACCCCTAGGGCTTAGAACTATCCCAAAAAAACCACAAAATAAAAGCTCTAGCCTAAAAATGCCAAAAGATGAGTTCTAAGCTCAGTTCTCAATAGCACTTTATAGGGTTTTTAAGTACTCGGGCTAGGCTAACCGACACTCTTTCCAGCCGTCTTATCGAGACAGTTATGGTGGAGTCAGCGGCCTCAAATAGCTTACCGGGTAGCCTGTAGCTAAAATTTTCGCGCTAGTGAACAGATTGCAGAGCCTACCGTTGATGCCTAGGCCTTGCTTCACCGCTGCAACTTCTTGGCTCTCTACCTGTCGACTATCTATGGAGCCAGTTAGAGTTTTGAGCAATAGCTGTGCTCTGCACAAATGTGCTCTACACAAAAAAACTGTCTTTCTGCTGACTTGGGCATTCTCAGACAGCGAAAGCGTTTTAAAGGGCAGCAAACCCACTAACGCTGCTCTCAACGCTGTCTTAGAAATGCAACTGTCAACGAAAGTTATCATTGACCTATCAACACGATTGATGACTCGGAGTATAGCTCAAGACCGAGGTCGGCGGCAATCTTTTCTAAGTAGATTCGGGGATCCTGACTGTGCATTGCAGTACTGAAGCAGACATCCTTGCGTTTGTATCGTTTTGTAAATAGGAATTAACTGAACAATCTTGGATAGATGCGCAGGGCGGCGAGGCGTGCCATCACAGCCGTCCACCCGATCAGCCAGAGCAGCAGCAGGGGCCACCACGACGGCAAACCCAGGGGCCAGCGTAGCAGGTCTACCAGCGAGGCCAGGGGCAAAAAACTGGCAAAGCGGGCCAGCAGTGGTGGCAGCGTATCGCGCGGAAAGTAGGTGCCACAGAGCGTAAACATGGGAATAATGACCAGAAAAATGGGCACATTCACCTGATCGACCTTATTCACGGCCCCAGCCACCAGGAGGCCAAAGGCCCCAAACAGCAGGCTGCCCAGCCCGATTAACGGCAGCGACAGTACCAGGCTAGAGAGGTCGTAGAGGTTGACGACTACCGCCACTAGGCCAGTCAGGGTACCGGCGATCGCCCCCTTGGTGGCCGCCCAAAACCAGTCGCCCAAAAACACGTCGGTATAGCTCAGCGGAGCCGTCAGCAACGCCTGCCAGGTCTTTTGAAAATTGAGCCGAATGAAGCTGCTGTAGGCTCCCTCAAAAAACGACTGAAACAGCACCCCGATCGCAATCATGCCCGGAGCCAAAAACCGCGAGTAGGGAACCATTTGCCCCAGGTACTCCACATCGCCAATCAGGGGCGTGAGGCCGTAGCCAAAGGCCAGCAGATAGACAATCGGCTCAGAGATCGGCGGCAGGCAGTTGACCAACCAGGTGCTGCAATACACCTGAAAGTGCCGCCACCAGACTGAATACACCCCCCAGGGGGTCGCCGTGATGAGTTTCATTCCAGCACGCTCCCGGTGAGTCGCAAGAACACATCTTCTAAGTTAGCGGGTCGCCGCAGGAGGCGGCTGGGGTGGTGGGCCTCGATCTGGCTCCATACGGCCTCGGCCTTGTCGCTGGGCAGGGTGACCAGGTGACCACTGCCAAAAGCCCGGTACCAGGCTCCGTAGTTGGCAGCCAGGGTTTTGAGTCGGTCCGGGTCAACGCCTTCTACCTCGGCGACCTCGCGGCCGATCACACGCGCCACCAGGTCGGTAGGGGTGCCCTCGTCGATCACTTTGCCCGCCTGGAGCAGCAGCAGGCGATCGCACAGCCGCTGCGCCTCATCCATATAGTGCGTCGTCAGCAAAATGCCGCAGCCCTTGGCCTTCAGGTGCTGCACCAGCCGCCAAAAATCCTGGCGGGCATCGGGGTCGAGGCCGGTGGTGGGCTCGTCTAAAAACACAATTCTGGGTTCATTCAGCAGGGCGCGGGCCAGCACCAGCCGCCGCTTCATACCGCCCGAGAGATCGTCGACCTGGGCATCGGCCCGGTGCTCCAGGTTGACCAGGGCCAGCAGTTCTCCCGCCCGCTGCCGCGCCGCTGCCCCGGTAATGCGGTAGTGGTGGGCAAAGTGGGTGAGGTTCTTGAAGACCGTAAAGTCGGGGTCGAGGTTGTCCTCCTGGGTGACAATGCCCATTTGGGCGCGGGCCATCTGCCCCTGCCCCGGCAGCTGCCAGGGGCCAAACTGCACAAACCCCCTGGTGGGAATCACCGTGCCAAATAGCATACCTACGGTGGTGGTTTTGCCCGCCCCGTTAGGCCCCAGCAGGCCCACGATCTCGCCCGGTGCCAGGGTAAAGCTAATGCCCTGCACCACCGCCTCATTACCGTAGGTCTTCCAGAGATCGTAGGCCGTTAAACTCAATCCATCAGACACAGCTCGCTCCCCCTGTTGCCCCTGATTGTCCCTGAACGATTCTTTCTGAAGATTCTGAAGTACGGTGGGCCGGAGAATGAATTCCTTCACACACGCCGAGATTGTTGGTGGGCAATGCCCATCCTACCCATCCACCCATCCACCCACCTACCCATCCACCCCCAGGCACTCTAGCAAAATTCGTCCTAAACCATCCTGATGCCCCGATCTGGCCCTGAAATATGAACTGGTAGATGCACCCTGATTATTCCCTGGCCCTCGGGTTGGGGAATTTTTTTGCTCCTTTAGCCTAACTAGACTTCGGCCCGCTCCAAAAAGTTCTGAAAAATTCAGGTAAACTGGGGCCACGATTGGGGGTCATCTGTAGCTGTCGGGCCAATGGACTTTGAGGAAATTGCTGTACTCATTAACCAGGCCGCGGTAGAGCGCAAGGGTCGACCGCTCAAAGATGTAGAGCGCCTGGTGCTGAAAGGGTCATGGGAGAACAAGACCTACTCAGCGATGGCAACGCCCACAGTCGGCTATACCGAAGACTACCTCAAAAAAGATGTTGGCCCAAAGCTCTGGCAGTTCCTTACCGATCTAGTTGATACCGATCGCCGCGGGATTCGGGTCACCAAGCGCAATATTCAAAACGTGCTGCAGACCTGGGCGGCCCAGGGACTGGTGGAGTCGCCCAAAGCTGACGAAGCACTGCCGCCATCGCCTCAAACCAGCGCTGCACCCGCTACTACCGCCTCGGTGCTGGTCGTACGCGACTTGCCTCGCATTGACCTGACTGACGGCGGCGGGCGTGACGCCGAGCTAGCCCAAATTGAGCGGTGGATTTTAGCGGAGCGCTGTCGTACGGTGGTGCTGTGGGGCCTGCCAGGGGTAGGTAAGACCACGCTGGCCGCCGCGATTGCCGCCGCGATCGGCCCCCAGGTCGACCAGTGCGGCTACCTGGCGCTGCCCCCTGACATTACCGACGAGGCAGGGCTAGCGGCTATTTTGCACTGGCTCGACCCGAACGCGCCTAGCCTGTCGCCCTCGGCCGCGGTAGATTGGGTGCTCGACCAGCTAGAGCAGCGTCAGGTGCTGCTGATTCTCGATGATATGGAGCAGCTGTTCGAGTCGCAGCAGCTGCTGGGCACCTACCGGGCCAACACTAAGGCGCTCCAGCGACTGTTTCACCAGGGAGCCGAGCACCACCATCAGAGCTGTTTAGTCTGGGTCAGTCGCGAAAAACCAGCCGATTTTTCCCAGGTGCAGGGGCCGCGAGTGCAGGAATGCGCCTTGGGAGACTTGGCCGACGAGGCCGTTCGCCCCCTGCTGCAACCCGCCGCTGCCCTTGGCACTGATCCAGAAGCCTGGAGTGACCTGATCGATCGCTATGGTAGTCATCCCCTGGTGCTGCGGGGAATAGGGGCCATTCTGCGCGACATGTACCAGGGGCAGCCCAAGTCGCTGCTTCAGGACCACGCTCTGATGGTACCAATGGTGGTACAGCGCACCTTCACCCAGGCCCTAGAGCGGCTATTGGCGGAAGAATGGGCCATTCTCTACGGGCTGGCCCTGGCTCAGGAACCCATGGCGCGTGATGACCTAGTTGCCATCCTGCAGCCCGCTCCCGAGGATGGGGCGCTGCAGTCGGTGCTGGGGCGGGGTTGGGTGGTGAGTCTGCCGGTGGAAGGCGGCGGGCTGATGCTGAGCCTGCGGCCGATTGTGCAAACCCTGGTGCTAGAACGGCTGCACCAGGAACTCGTGGCCGAGCTAGACGCTGAGTCGTTGGTGTGGTTGCAGCGGTTACCGCTGATTACCATGACGGCTCGCGAGGTTGTGCAGGAGCGCCAGCGGACCGCGATGCTGGTGCCGTTGGGCGATGAGCTCAGGCGACGGTACCCCACCGAGGGGGCCTTAGCGGCTAAGGGCGATCGCCTGCTCAAGGCCCTGTCTAGTCTGGCCAACCAGCCCGGCTACGGAGCCAGCAACCTGATTCACCTCTGCCACTATTTGGGATTAGGGCTGAACGGGGCCGACTTTTCGCAGCTAGCCATCTGCCAGGGCGACCTGCGGCAGGTGAGTCTACAGGGAGCCAACTTTAGTCAGGCTCAGTTTAGCGATACAGCCTTTGCTACCGCCCTGGGTCGCGACCCGGTGGCAGCCTTTAGCCCCGCCTCTGCTCCTGACCACCATCGCTACCTGGCGACCGGTGACCACGAAGGCCGTCTGCTGCTGTGGGATCTCAGGCGGGGCAAACTGGTGTGGATGTTTGACGAGGACCAGTCTCCGGGGGTGCGATCGCTGGCCTTTAGCCCCCAGGGCGACCTGCTGGCCGTAGGTACCGAAACCGGACGAATTTGGCTGTGGCCGGTGGGCACCACCTACCAGACCGATGTGCTCAATTGCCACCAGGTGGCTGTAGGTGCCCTGGCCTTTAGCCCCGACGGCAACCAGCTGGCCTCGGGCGACGACAGCGGCCAGCTGTACCTGTGGGAAGTGGCCTCGGGGGTCAGCCAGGGGCGACTGGAGGGGCACCAAGGCCCGATTCACAGCCTGGCCTACAGCACAGATTGCGATCGCCTGGTCAGCGGCGGTGGCGACCAGCGGGCCTGTCTGTGGCAGACGCGCGATCGCAATCTGCTACGGAGGTTTCAGACGCGATCGACAGCCAGCTTGCGCACCGCCGGGGTCCTCATTGACCCTTACGACCCCGCCTGCTCCCCGATTCCCTTTGCGGCGGGCTACGACGACCACTGCCTCACCATCTGGAACCTCGAAACTGGTCTGCCCTGCTGGATTTTACCCGCCGATGTGCAGGCCCTACCGGCCCTGGCGGTCAGCCCTAACGGCCGCTACCTGGTGTGCAGCCGCCAGGACTTCAGTGTCTCGGTATGGGATATTCCTGAGCGCCGGGCCTGCTACACCCTGCCGTCGCTAGGTGCCCCGGTATGGGCCCTTGCCTTTAGTGCCGACAGTCGCTACTTTGTGACCGGCAGCAACTACACCATCAAGCTTTGGAGCGCCAGGCGAGGGCAGTGCTGGCGCAGCTTTCTGAGCCAGGCGCACCGGGTAGGCTGTTTGGCCCTCAGCGCCGCTCCCAGCCCTGGCTCTAGTTCTGACCCTAGCCCCGGCTCCAGCACCATCCTGACAGGGCACGATGACAGCCATCTGCGCCTCTGGCAGATTGATGCGGGCATCCCCTACGCCAGCGGTCCTCGCACGCTAGTCGGTCACAGCGGTCCGGTTCGCACCGTAGCGCTCAGCGCCGACGGTCAGTGGTTGGCCAGCAGTGCCGATGACCAGACCCTGCGCCTATGGTCATCGGTAAGTGGCGAAGGCCGGTGGGTTTGGCCACTTACGGCCCCCGCGACCCTGCTCAGCTTTAGCACTAGCGGTCGATGGCTAGCCAGTGTAAGTTTGGCGGGCAACGTTTCGATTTGGGACACGGCCACCGGCAGCTGTATTGGCGATCTAGACAGCACCCCTGATAGCCCGTCGGCCCTAACCTTTAACGCCAGCGAAGACGGGCTGATCGTGGGGGCACGGGACGGCACCATTGGCCTATGGCCCCTCGATCGCTATACCCGCACTGGCGATTTAGGGATCGCCTGCGAGCCGCGCATCTTCAGCGGCCACCAGGGTCAGGTGCACGGGCTAGCGGTGAGTCTAGACGGGGCAATGGTGGTCAGCGCCAGCCATGACGGCACTGTACGCTGGTGGAACCTGACCAGCGATGTGAGCAGCACGACCGGCCCGATGTCTCTATTAGGAGAGCTACTGGGCCAGTGGCAGCACCCTGCCGAACAGTGGCTTCAGGGCGTTACCACCAGTCCCACCGGGGAGATTTTGGCCATTACCAGCGCGGCGGCCCAGGTTGAAGTGTGGGTTGTCGACACGAACCAGCGCCGCCTTATGCTCAATGGCCACAGTCAGGATATTTGGCAGGTCTCGGTTAGCCCCAGCCGAGCCCATCTAGTGACAGCCAGTCAGGATGATGAAATTCGCATCTGGGCCTTAGACTCAGGGGTTTGCCAGCAGATCCTGCGGCCCGATCGCCCCTACGAAGGCGTCAATATTCGCGGAGCCACCGGGCTTTCAGACACCGAAGCCCGCATGCTCAAGTCACTGGGGGCGATCGTCAGCTACTGATCACGCTACCCCCTTAGAGAACACTGTCAAAAGCCTTGTAGAATCTGTCTGACTCAAACCGAGTAGGCCAGTTGGTCAGGATTTAGGATCCATCGGTTAGGATGGAATTATTTGATCGTCAGACTTGCTGTGCCAGCCCCTGGGCTGACAATGTTGCCTATTGCTATAGCACTTCTAGGGTTCTATGACGAGCCTTCTACCCTACCGCCCAACGGAGGGAGTCAGCTGCGGCGGGGTGGGGCTGGGCTCGCCTTCCAGCAGCACGGTGCGAATCAGTCGCGCCAGGGCACGCTGGGCCAGCCCGGACACCACCTGCTGACCCATGGCCTGAGTTTCGGGCTTAAACAGCAGGGTGGGAATGCGGGTTGCCACCTGAGTGGCATCGAAGCCGGGGGTGTCTTTTAGGATCTCTAAAATGCGGCGCAGGTGATCGAGGTCGCTGGAGCCAGCGGGGGCTACCATCGTCGGTTCTTTCTTCAGGCCCAGGCGACGCTGTACGGCGGTGGTCAGAGTTTGCACCGTGGTTTGGCCAAAGCTGTCTAGCCCGTTGACCAGCTCAGAGACAATGCGATCGCGCAAAAACGTCCCCCGATCCGAAAACAAAAACTCCAGGGTTTGATCGATCAGCCGGTCCATGTCGTACTCATCGCTGCTGCGGGCATTGCGCAGCAGGTTTTCTAGCCGATTCCAGCGAAAGCTACCGTCTTTAAACAGCAGGTCTTGCAGCGAGGCCCGCAGTTCGGGGGAGGGGTCAGTGAGCAGGCGCTTGGCCACGTAGGGGTAAGCCTTGCTCAGCACCTTAAACTCGGGGTCGACGTTGATAGCGATACCCTCCAGCGTCACCAGCGATCGGATGATCAGCGCGTAGTAGGCGGGCACCCGAAACGGGTACTCATACATCAGGGCCGAAAACTCATCGGTGATGCTCTTAAAGTTCAGCTCGGCAACGCTGGCCCCCAGGGCATTGCTAAACACGTTGGCCAGGGCCGGAATAATCGGGCTGAGGTCGGTGTCGGGGGTGAGAAACTCCAGCTTGACGTAGTCGTTGGCCAGCCCCTCAAAGTCGCGGTTGACCATGTGCACCACGGCTTCGATCAGGCCGTAGCGCTGGTAGGGCTTGACCTCGCTCATCATGCCAAAGTCGAGGTAGGCCAGCTGCCCGTCAGCCATGGCCAGCAGGTTGCCGGGGTGGGGGTCGGCGTGAAAGAAGCCGTGCTCTAGCAGCTGCCGCAGCGAGCACTGCACCCCCACCTCGATCAGGTGGCTGGCGTCGATGCCGAGGCGATCGAGCTTGTCGATGTTGGTCAGCTTGGTGCCCTCGATCCACTCCATGGTCAGCACCCGGCGGGCGGTGTACTGGGGGTAGATGTGGGGCACGTAAATGTCGGGAATATGGCCGTAGAGCTGGGCAAAGCGCTGGGCGTTTTCGCCCTCGTGGGTATAGTCCATCTCCTCGAAGATGCGCTCGCCAAACTCGTCTAAAATCGCCACCAGGTCACTGCGCACCTGGTTAATGCGGTTGGTGGCAAAGCGGGCCAGGCCGCGAATGATGTAGAGGTCGAGGGCAATGCGCTGGGCCAGGCCGGGGCGCTGCACCTTAATCGCCACATCTTCGCCGCTGTGCAGTTTGCCCTTATAGACCTGCCCCAAAGAGGCGGCAGCGATGGGGTTGACCGAAAGCTCGGCGTAGATTTGGCTGGGGGGTGCGCCCAGTTCTTCTTCAATAAAGCGGTAGGCAATTTCGTTGGGGAAGGGTGGAATCTGGTCTTGCAGTGTGGTTAGCTCTTCGAGAAAGACCGGCGGTACTAGGTCGGGGCGAGTGGAGAGGGCCTGACCAATTTTGATGTAGGCAGGGCCGAGGTCGGTCAGCATTTCTCGGAGCTGAGCCGCCCGCATGGCCTCGTTTTGAGCGCTGCGACCGGCGCGGCGATCGAGCCAGAGTTTGACGAAAAAGCTAATCAGCGGCAGAAAAATGCCGACAAACCGCGCCCAGACCTGCAAGGGGCGGCGGCGGTAGTGGGCCGCGATCGCCACCGGGTCGTAGCCAAATTCTTCAAAGGGGTCTTGGGGTTTGGTGGCCAGGGTGCGAGGCCGGGGCCCGGCCAGAACGGGCTCGGGCAGGGTAACCTCGGTCGGCTCGCTCATTACCTCTCCGGTTACCGCAATGGCTTCAGCGTCGATTATATCGACTATATCGACGGAGCCACCGAAGTGCTGAGCCGAATCCTGGGTGGTATGTAAGGCCATAACGCGCTCAGAGAGAGGATTGAAAACCGAGGGATTGACAGTTGGGGAGGCTTGGGCAATCGCCTAAATCCTTCCCGTAAACTATTGTAACGGTTTAGTCCCCGAATCCCTGGTGGTGACCTCCCTACTTCCTCCGATCGGCCTCTGTCGGTTGAGAGAGCGGGCGGGTTTCTGCCCAGGCCAGGCTTGATCTGGTAGTGAGATGGTGCATGGGCTTCGCACTGGGCAGTACTTGCTCCGCAACCCTGGTGCCTCGGCTCTGCATGGGTACCGCGAGAGGCGGCTCTACCGCAGAAGCGGAGGCAGAGCCTCGGGAGGTTATAGCGACTGGGTTGAACAATTATTTCCCGTTGATGGAGCTACCGGACTGAAACTCCTCGGGGGTAAGACCGACAAACACCGCTAATTGGCGTGCTGAGCCAAAGACCTTAATCGAGCCAATCTCGCCGAGCACAGTGAGCGCTGTCTGGGTGACGATGCCTGTGATGGACTCTAAGAGGGCCTGAACGTAGCTTAAAGTACCTGTTCACTTTCTTGAGTCAAGATCACCAAGCCTGTAGCAGCGTTATCCAATCGACTTGAGGATTGACGTATCGCCGCAATGCTGTCCTGGATGACCAATCTAAACCTACCGCCCCAGGTGCTCTGCGACCAGTTCTATGTTCGGTGCCGCCAGCGTGCATCCCATCGAGGAACTCAGACTCGGGCTCCAGGCCAAACGGCTCAGTTGCCATCAGTGGGTTGCCAATCAAGTCCGACGCTTGCTCACTCAGGCCGCCTACGTCCTCATGCTCAGTCTTCGTCTCTGTCAAGCGGCTACCGGCACTCGACTGGCCCAAGCCCAGGTACGCTCGACGGTCATCCAATTAGCTGCGCGAGTTCGAGGCTCGACTCGGCAAGTCCTAGTCGAATTGGCCGCCTATGCTTCCTTTTCCACACCTCTGGCTGTCCTCATGAATAATGCAGGTTAGGTGGCTTGACGCTGCCCCTTGAACAGCCAAAACCTCTCCGGCGGACCGATCGCGTCAGTACTAAGAATTATTTCAGTATCAAGCATCACTATGACCGGGCTGGGCATCTTGGGTGAGAACCCATCCAGGCCGCGCGATCGCGCCCTTAGCTGCTATGAATAACGCTTTACTCGCCTCCATTCGCGAAGCCGACGGTCGCTACCTGAGTGACCCAGAGCTGCGCCCCTTCGACCACCTGGTGGACGCCTTTCAAACCCGCGTTGGCCTCTATAACCACGTTAGAGATCACGGCAAAGAGCTGGTGCTCAACGCCCTGCGGCGGCTGATGCAAACCCCCCACCGGCAGGTGGTGCAGGAGCACGCTCAGCAGTGCCAGCGCGACATGCTGTTTACCCTCGAGTACGTCTCAAAGGGCATTTTGCTCAACGACGAAGACGGCTTTATGGAAGAGTACCTGGTCTGGATGCAGAACATTATTCGCTCGTTTAACCGCCAGAGCGCCTGCGTTGTCGCCTATCGACTGCTCAAAGAAGAAGTGCGCTCGACCATGCCTGGCGATCAGAGCAACCTGATGGTTCTCTACCTCGACAAGCTGATCGAGGCGTTAGACACCGGCATCTAGCGATCGCCGTGCAGCCAGCTGGGCGAAAATCGGAGCCAGTGGGTAGGGGTAGCCCCAGGATTAACCACCTGGGTAACAATTTTTTGCTAATGCCTGCCCAGCGCCCCAGGTCTCTAGTTTGAACTTAGACTAGGGACAGATTCTGTTATTCATCTCTGTCACCCGTATTACCTATGGGAAAGTCTCGCCTTAGCCCCAGGCAGCGGTCTTACGAGGCCGATCTGATCAATCGCCTCTCAGACAACCATCAGCTTAGCCAGGCCCAGCAGCGCGTCAGTGGGCTCACCAACCGAGACCGCGATCTGGTTTCTGAGCGCCTCAGCAGCCGCACCCGAGAACGGCTGCGGCAAAACTATTAGGTGGCGTTGCTGAATTAGGCATGAATCAGGTTAGGGGCAACGGCCGTTTGCCCCTGCGAGAGACGTTGAATGGTTGATTCATACCTGTGTTGAACAATCCCCAGCTAGGTTTGTCAGGCGTAATTTTGACAATCTATCCAGGGTGCGGCCAATGCTCAGGCGAGGCTCTGCCAATGCGAAAGGCATCTGGCGGGGCCTGACTACTGGGCCTGGGGTTGCTTTGCGACAGGCTTGGTCTTCATCAGGTTGAACACCACCTGAATGCCGCAGGCCACCGTTGCCCAGGCCACCACCCCCAGTGACGGCAGCTTGGTACCTAAAATTGCCAGGGCGATCGCAAACAGGGCCGACCCCAGCCGGTAGGTGCTCAAACTGCGCCGAAACCTGGGCGTGCCCAGGGTGCAGGTCATCCAGTGAATGGCGGCTAGAGAAGACAAGACCAGGGCGATCGCGCCACAAAAGAGCCACAGCTCGGCGGCTTCTGGCGGCGTAGCGGGGCCGTTGGCAATCATGTGCTCTAGCCC
>PYGV01000467.1 GCA_003022385.1 filamentous cyanobacterium CCP3
AAACCTGCGCGACCGAAGCTCGCCCACCACCAGGTCACGAATCTGAATCATCCCCGCCGCTTCAGTAGTGCCAGGCAGCACGGCACCGGGGTCTACCACCCCATTCTCCAAGCCCCCGTGCCCCGCCGAGATGAAAATCTGTGCCATATTGAACCGAATTCTTAGACGCTCTGGCCAGAATCATACCTGGGAAATGGGGAAGTGGATGGGTGGATGGGTGGATGGGTGGGCGAGTGGAAGTGTAACGTTCAAAATGCAAAATGCAGAGTGCAAAATTTTGAATTCTCAATTTTGAATTGTCTATTTCCCACCCCTTCACACCTCATATCTCCCCAAATGCCGCCAACGCCTCCCCCGTCACCCGACAGGTCTGCCACTCGGGCTTAATCTCAGCGCCCATGCTCTGGTAAAACGCGATCGCGGGGGCATTCCAGTCGAGCACGCTCCACTCAAAGCGGCCGCAGCCGCGTTCTAGGGCCAGTTTGCCAAGGTAGATTAGCAGGGCTTTGCCAATGCCCTGGCCTCGGTAGTCGGGCTGCACAAACAGGTCTTCAAGGTAAATGCCCGGCTTCATCAAGAAGGTGGAAAAGTTGTGGAAAAACAGGGCCATACCCACCGGCTGGTCGTCGACCCAGGCCAGTACGGCCTCGGCGTAGGGGCGATCGCTAAACAGGGCCTGCTCCAGATCGGCTGGGCTGCCGGTAACTTCGTGGGAAAGCTTTTCGTACTGGGCCAGGGCTTTGATCAGCCCTACTAGAGCTGGTATATCGGCAGGGGTGGCAGGGCGAATGTCCACAGGGGGGCGATCGGCGGCAGAGGTCATAGGTCAATGCAGGGATAGTGAGACTGAGTTCGATAGCAGTATGGACTGAGTTGAGGCGAAAGACTATGCCTCTCACTGATAGATAGCGTTGATTTCATTCATACCGCCAATCCATAAGGGGCAAAGACTCCAGACTCCGTGTAGTATACGTGTACCCAAACCTCTAGGTTCGCCTGGGGTTGCGGGGCACGTCTTAGCAGGAGAACGGAATGCCAGCGGCAATCGGCATAATTTTAGGGCTGGTGCTTGGCGTCGGCATCACAGGGTTACTGTTGGCCAGCCGTCTGCAAACCGTGCGGGAGCGGACCAGGGCTGAAATGGCGGGCGATCGCGCCAGCCTGATCGAGCGGCTGCACCACAAAGACCAGCACATCGAAGAGTTGCGGGCCAGCCAGCGCGATATGCAGGGGCAGCTCGACTACAGCCGCCACGAGCTGCGCGACGAGGCCAGCCGCCGCGCCACCGCCGAAGCCCAGCTGGGGCGACTGGGGGAACTGGAGCAGGCCCTGGGCGATCGCGCCACCCAGCTATCCCACACCCAGCAGGAAAATTCGCTGCTGCGGGCCAAGCTGGCGGAGCTGCAAACCCAGCTGGCCCACGCCCAGGCTGCTGTCCAAGACGCCAAGGCGGCCACCCAGGAAAAAGTCGCGCTGCTCGACCAGGCCCAGCAGCGGCTGGCCCACACGTTCCAAGCTCTCTCTGCCGATGCCCTGGCGCGCAATAACCAGTCGTTTCTGGAGCTGGCCCAGGCGACGCTATCGAGCTTTCAGTCTCAGGCGGAGGGCAGCCTGAATCTGCGCCAGCAGGCGATCGACTCGCTGGTGGGGCCGCTGCGGGAGTCGCTGGAAAAGGTGGATAGCAAACTGCAGGCGCTGGAGCGCGATCGCGTGTCGGCCTACGCCAGCCTGAGCGAGCAGGTCAAGTCGCTGGCCATTAGCCAAAATCAGCTCCAGGGCGAAACCGCCAACCTGGTCAAGGCGCTGCGGGCACCCCAGGTGCGCGGTCGCTGGGGCGAAATGCAGCTGCGCCGCGTGGTCGAAATGGCGGGCATGATTGAGTACTGCGACTTTGTCGAGCAGCCCACGGTGGAGGCCGAGGGCGGGCGGCTGCGCCCCGACATGGTGATCAAGCTGCCCAACGGGCGGCAGATCATTGTTGACTCAAAAGCGCCGTTGCAGGGATATTTGGAGTCGCTGGAAGCGCCCGATGAGGCGACTCGGCGCGATCGCCTGGTGGCCCACGCCCGCCAGGTGCGCACCCACCTGACCCAGCTGGGGGCCAAGGCCTACTGGGACCAGTTCGACGATTCGCCGGAGTTTGCGGTGCTGTTTTTGCCGGGCGAAACTTTCTTTAGCGCGGCGCTGGAGCACGACCCGCAGCTGATCGAGTACGGCGTTAGCCAGAGCGTGATTTTGGCCACGCCGACGACGCTGATTGCGCTGCTGAAGGCGATCGCCTACGGCTGGCGGCACGAAAAAATGGCCGAAAATGCCCAGATGGTGAGCGCCCTGGGCCGCGAGCTGTACGATCGTATGGCCGTGCTGACCAGCCACATGGTGAAGCTGCGCCGGGGGCTCGATGCCTCGGTGAAGGCGTTTAACCAGACGGCGGGCTGTCTGGAGAGCCGGGTGCTGGTGACGACGCGCAAGTTCAAGGAACTGGGGGCCGCTGGGGGTGAGGCGATTGACACGCTGGAGGGGTGCGATCGCATTCCCCGCCGCCTTACAGGCGAACCCGCTGACACCGAAGACTCCTAACCTTTCAGCCGTTGTAGGGTGGGCAGTGCCCACCATTTCCCCAGGTATGTCAGAGGGTAGGGTGCATTCGCGGCCTAAAGCAAACCTTGCAATAGGCAGCGCTCTTTGCCCTGGCCGCAATGCACCGCCAGCGTCAAGCCCGATATTGTGAGCGGTGCATTGCGGCCCGAAACCTCAATCTGGGAGCTTTGCTCATGGTGAGGGGCCGCGAATGCACCCTTGTATGTAGGGTATAGCCGAAAATAAGGCTAGGAGTGACTCTGGATGCACCCTAAAGCCCCTC
>PYGV01000138.1 GCA_003022385.1 filamentous cyanobacterium CCP3
AAACGACACCACCGGAAACGTCCCCGCCGGGCCGTAGAAAAAGAGATCCTGACTTTGGCGATTGGGTGGGGGGAAGTCAGCGGCGGCCAGGGCCGCCCCGGCGAGGGAGGGCAGGGTGTCTTCAAAGCCGTGGGTCTGCCGCAGAGTGGCAATGCCGCGATCGGGGAAGGCCCGGTACTTGCCGTCCACATCGGCCTCCAGGTTAATCAGCCCGACCTGGGTCTGGCTGCTGTAGATGGGCTCCGGCAGGTTGGTAAACAGGCCAAAGTCACTGCTCGACACGTCATAGGCGGCAGCCAAAGCAACGCGATCGCCCCATCGAGCCAGGGTTACCTCTAGGGCATCGTCGTCCTCGGGGCCGTAGCCGCTGGGGTCGACCAGCAGCACGTCGATGGCCACCGCCCTGGCGCCAGCCGCCATCAGCTGCTCGATCGCCTGGGCGTAGGCCTGCCGCTGCCAGGGCCAGATCGCCAGCGGGGCCAAAAAGGGATAGCGCTCTGGGTCGGCTCGGTAGAGGTCGCCCTGGCTGAGGGAGTACTCGTCAATGCCCAAAATGACGATGTCCTGGGGGGGTGGCACCGGCCCCCGCAGCCGCAGTAAAAACGACTGAGCCTGCCCCTCAATCAGCACAAACCACGGGTGCTGAGAGGCCAGGGCGATCGCCCCAAACACAGCCCAGCTCACCATCAGCCCGTGCCCCAGCTGAACCAGGCGGCGGTAGGACTTAACCACGGTAAACCTCCCCCAGCATTACGGCCTCACCTAAAACGGGAAGGGAAAACGAATCGGCGGACTCGGAATTGGCGGCACCCAGTAGGAGGGCAGCGGCACCCCCGGAAACAGCTGCTCAAACGATCGCCGCAGGTTGGCCATACCCGGTATTTCTACCGCAAAACCGTTGATCAGCGGACCTTCTAGCAGGTCAACAAAATCCTCGGGCGATAGAGCCAGAATAACCGCCTCGTCGTCTTCAGCATCGATAATCACCTGCTGACCCTCCGCGATCGTCAGGGAGTCATCCTCAGCAAAGTCTACCGCTTCCCCATTGGGGCTCGCTGCGGGCCGCGAGGGAGCAGGCTCTACGCTGCCCGACGCATCGTCCTGCTTGAGCCCAAACTGGGCGGCAACCCGCAACCCATCGGCAGCCCCAGGACGATTGGTCATGGGACCGGTGGGCGGCACCAACGGGTCGATCGATGGCTCAGCGGTTGGCTCTGGACCCGTGGTAGGTGGCTCAAGGCCAGGGTTCATTTCAGGGGGATCGCTTGGGCTGGCGGGGGGCTCCATCGGGTTAACGAAGGGTACCACCGGGTCGGTGCCAGGCACCACCGGATCAAGGGATGGATCGAGGGGGTCAAAGTCGTCTGCCATCGGGTCAACCGTCACCGGATCGAGGTTGCGCTCGACTACTACCTCACCCTCAAACACCTGAATAATCGTCTCGCCCGCCTCAGTCACTTCAATGGTATAAATTGTGCCTCGCACCCCCGCCACAGTGGAGGTCGAGCAGCCGTTGAGCGTGCCGTTGACCAGCAGCGTGCCCCGATTGAGCTGGGCACACTGCCCCACCACCAAACTGGAGTTGTGGGCCAGGCGCGCGACGGCGCCGCTGTTAAATCGCAGCGAGGTGCGGGCGGCCCGAGTTCTGACCTGCTGACGCTGCTGAGCCACACTGTTGACCTGGGCTACGCGGTTTTGAATATAGACCTGATTGCTGTCTAAAATTTCGGTGACGGTGGCGGCAGAGCTGGTCTGGGCCTGGGCCGAGTACCCCAGCGTGGCCAGCACCATGCTGCCCGTCAGGGTAGCTCCCATTAGCCCCCAAAATCCTCCCCAACGCATGCCAGCTCTGATCAGAAACCCCTGTATCAAAAAAGACGCCATTATAAGCTCCACTGAGTTGCCTGATAGAATCTATACACAGGCAGCATCTTAAAATCAGCAGAGATTGCGAAACTTAATCCAGGGGATATTCAGCTAAAGACATCGGGCTGGTCGTCGTGCACTCGCCCCAGGTTTGGCAGGGCAGCCGCCACCGCCCCAGGCGATTCGACAATCATCTGGAGCAGGTCGTAGGCTTCGAGCGGCTGCCCCGTCTGAGTCGAGATCTGGTGGGCGTAGTAGCGCACCTGGGCCATAATGCGGGGCTCGGCCTGGCGCAGGTACATGCACAGACAGGCGCGGGCCTGGGCATCTGAGTCGCGGCCTAGAAAGAAAGCCATAGCTGCCAGCAGGTGACGTTCGTAGTCGGGCAGCGATTGAGAATTGAGGGGCATATCAGGGTTGTGAGAGTACCCCTATGACACTAGCGGTTGTGAGGTGGTGTTGAATTGAAGCGTTGCTTGATTTGTCAGGCGGTCTGCAGACTTGTGGGCGAACCGATCGAGAAACGCCATCACGTCGTCGTAGCCAAAGCGCATTTGAGGAATACCGTTGACGACCAGCACCCAATGACCCTTGTCGTAGACCAGATGCCAGCCTGCTTCAACCGATCGAATCAGGTGCTGCTGATCGTCAGTCGTGCATTCAAAGCCTAGGGACGACGCGCGATCGAACAGCTTCTGCGGAATTCCTAGCACAATCTATCTCCTGGTAGTTGAAGAATTCGTCTGCACTTAGCTGCACCAGACTCCTCCTAGGAGTTAATCAGGCTTTGCTAGGGAACAGGAACTTCTTAAGCGATCCTTCAAGATTGAGCCAGAAAAAATTTACCCCAGGCGCAATCGCGATCGGGCGTCAGGTTTATGCCCAACGCCCGATCGCGGTGCTTATTGCTCGGTTGAACAAGGCTGGAATGGCTAGCGATCGCCTGCCGCGACCTCAACCTTCTCCACCACTTTTTCGGTAATCAGACGCGAGCCCTGCTTGCGGGTCAGGTAGTTGGCGGCCCACTGGGTCATCACCATCAGCTTGTTGTCAAACTCAATCAGGTAAAAGATGTGCACAAACAGCCACACAAACCAGGCCGGAAAGCCAGTGAGCTTGGCCCAGGGCAGATTGACCACGGCGGCGTGGCGACCAATTACCGCCAGGCTACCGCTGTCTTTGTACTCAAAGGGGGGCAGCGTTTCGTTTTGCAGCCGCTTTTGAATCAGTCGGGCCACATACTTGCCCTCCTGCATGGCCACCGGGGCGACGCCGGGCAGGGGACGGTCCCCCTGGTGGGCAAAGTGAGCCAGGTCGCCCACGACAAAGATGTTGGGATGGGTCGGCAGGCTGAGGTCATGGCTGACGATCACGCGGCCCGAGCGATCGCGCTCTGCCCCGGTGCGATCGGCCAAAAGGCCACCCATGCCGGGATCGCGCACCCCTGCTGCCCACAGCACCGTGCCCGCCTGCAGCGTGCTCACCGCGTCGCCCTGCTTGAGGGTAATCTGGTGGCCTGCAATATCGGTTACCAAAGACTTGGTCAGCACCTCAACCCCTAGCTTTTCCAGGTCGGCGTGGGCGCGGGCCGACAGTTCCGGCGGAAAGGGCGGCAGCACCCGATCCATACCCTCAATGAGCAGAATGCGGCTGGCGGTGGTATCAATATGGCGAAAGTCGTTGCGCAGAGTGTGGTGGGCGAGCTCAGCCAGCGACCCGGCTAGCTCAACCCCGGTAGGGCCGCCACCCACGATCACAAAGGTGAGCAGGCTTTGCTTCAGCTCGGGGTCGGTGGTGTTTTCTGCCTTCTCGAAGGCTGCAAAGATGCGCCGCCGCATTTCCAGGGCGTCTTCTACGGTCTTAAGGCCGGGGGCGACGTCGGCCCAGTCGTCGCGGCCAAAGTAGAAGTGGCTCATGCCCGTGGCCACGATCAGGCTGTCGTAGGGAATGGTGCGACCGTCTTTGAGGCTGACCCGCTGCTGCTCGGGGTCAATATCGGTGACTTCGCCCATCAGCACGCGGGTATTCTTTTGGGCGCTCAGCACGCCGCGCAGGGGGGAAGCAATGTCTCCCGGCGACAGCCCGCCCATCGCCACCTGGTACAGCAGCGGCTGAAACAGGTGAAAGTTGCGCTTGTCAATCAGCGTCACTTCTATATCGGCTCGACCCAGCTGCTGGGCCGCGTAGAGGCCGCCAAAGCCGCCCCCAATAATCACCACCTGAGGTTTGCCAGGGGTAACCGGTGGCACTTCGATAGTCGACGACGGGTTTTCGAGCACCGGGTCTGGAACCATGGCGGTGGAGTCGATTGGGCGTGGGACGGTCTGCATGGTAATACGGGGAAGCAAGTTGTTACTTTTCGTTATAAAGCAGAATACCGCTAAATACTGTGCTCTGTGCTATATCCCTTTAACCTGGCCAAGACCCGACCAAGATTGCACCAAGACGCTGCCGAGGGGTGTTATTGGTGGGGGCTGGGCTGATAGAGTAAAAGATCCGGTTTTGGTGTCCGCTCCAGAGAGCTTCGCGATGGCGTCGCACTGGGCGACGTTCTGAAGAGACGGTATGGGACTAAAATTTGAGGGCATTTGGAGGGCGTTATCCTCTAGCGGCTGTCCTCAGGGTTAGGACATGGCCAGGCCGCAATGGTCACCGCATTTTTTCGCAGGGAAGGGCTTGACCCTCGCAGGGAGGTAAACAAAACTATGGCGCTGATCGTACAGAAATACGGGGGTACCTCCGTCGGCACGGTGGAGCGCATTCAGGCGGTGGCCCAGCGGGTCAAGGCGACGGTAGCGGCGGGCCATTCGGTGGTGGTGGTGGTGTCGGCCATGGGCAAGACCACCGACGGCCTGGTAAAGCTAGCCGCCGACATTACTAACCAGCCGAGCCGTCGCGAGATGGACATGCTGCTGTCGACCGGCGAGCAGGTCTCTATTGCGCTGCTGACCATGGCCCTGCACGCCCAGGGGCAGGAGGCGATTTCGCTGACAGGGGCGCAGGTGGGCATTGTCACCGAGGCCGAGCACACCCGCGCCCGCATTCTCAAAATTAAAACCGATCGCCTGCAGCGTCACCTCAGCGAGGGCAAGGTGATTGTGGTGGCGGGGTTTCAGGGCATTAGCCAGACCTCTGATTTAGAAATTACTACCCTGGGTCGGGGTGGCTCCGACACCTCGGCGGTGGCCCTGGCGGCGGCGCTGGGGGCAGAAAAGTGCGAAATCTACACCGATGTGCCCGGCATTTTGACCACTGACCCCCGCCTGGTGCCCGAGGCCCAGCTGATGGAGGAAATCACCAGCGACGAAATGCTGGAGCTGGCCAGTCTGGGGGCCAAGGTGCTGCACCCCCGCGCGGTGGAGATTGCCCGCAACTACGGCGTCACGCTGGTGGTGCGATCGAGCTGGACCGACGAACCCGGCACCCGCGTGATTTCGCCTCGGCCCCAGCCCAGGCCGCTGGAGGGGCTGGAGCTGGCCCACCCGGTGGATGCGGTTGAGTTTGACACCGACCAGGCTAAGGTGGCGCTGCTGCGCATTCCCGATCGCCCCGGCATTGCTGCCCGGCTGTTTGGCGAGCTGGCCTCCCAGGCGCTGAATGTTGACTTAATTATTCAGTCGATCCACGAGGGCAACACCAACGATATTGCCTTCACGATGGTGAAAGCAAATTTAGCGAAGGCCGAGGCGGTGGCCGAGGCGATTGGCCCCGCCCTGCGCAGCAACCCCACCGACACCACCCAGGCCGAGGTGATGGTCGACCAGCGGATGGCCAAAATCAGTATCGCCGGAGCGGGTATGATTGGCCGTCCGGGGGTGGCCGCCAAGATGTTTTCGTCGCTGGCGGCGGCGGGGATCAACATTCAGCTGATCTCCACCTCGGAGGTCAAGGTGAGCTGCACCATCGATGTGGCCGACTGCGATCGCGCCATTGCCGTTCTTTGCGAGGCCTTTGAGGTCACCTCATCGCCCGTGCCCCAGGGCAATTCACTTCAGACTCAGGCTCCGGCCCCAGAGGTGCGTGGGGCCGCTCTCGACATTAAACAGGCCCGCGTCGCCATTCGCCACGTGCCCGATCGCCCCGGTATGGCCGCCCAGATTTTCCAGCTGCTAGCTACCCACGGCGTCAGCGTCGACATGATCATTCAGTCGCAGCGCTGCCGCCTGGTCAACGGACAGGCCACCCGCGACATCGCCTTTACCGTGGCCCAGGCCGATGCCCAAACCGCAAAGGCCGTCGTGGAATCTGCCGCCGCCGAGCTGGGCTTTGGGGATGTGGCGGTGGATGAGGCGATCGCCAAGGTCAGCGTTGTGGGCACGGGCATGATCTACGCCCCCGGCGTGGCCGCCCGCATGTTCAAAGCGCTGTCGGAGCAGGGGATCAACCTGCAAATGATTGCGACTTCAGAGATCAAAATTAGCTGCGTGGTGGCCGAGGCAGAGGGTGTTGCGGCCCTGCGGGCAGTGCACAATGCCTTTGGGCTAGCCGGGCTGAAGCGCACAGTGGTGCCCGCCTAGTCAATCGCTGAAGGGTGCTTGAAGAAAGTCAAAAAACCAAAAAACGTCGCTGGTAACGACCGATGCTCATTTCCCCCACGGGGGAAATGTTGATGCTGAGCTAGGCAAGCTGTTGCGCCAGGGAGGCACCAGAAAATCTGCGCCAGCGGGCTGGGGATCGGTCGGCGATCAGAGTTTTGGACTGGCTAAAGGCGTTATGCCTTGCTCGCGGCTGGCTGCTGAGAGCCCATTGGCTGAATGCGGAACTTGACCAGATTGGCCAGCTCCTGCAGCTGGTGAATGGCCTCGGCCCCTTCCAGCTTCATCAGCTCGCGATCGTCGCGCATTTCGGTCCAGGTGATGCCATAGTCAGACACCAAAAAGCGAATCAGATGGTCATCGCCCAGGCTCACCATAAAGGATGCGCTGTTGAGCTGGCCACCGCAGGTGTAGCAGGATGCGAGATAGCCCATGTCCTCAAGTACTGTGGCCAGCGCTTGCAGGTTCATGACCAGATCCCTGACAAATTGACGGTGCTGCTCGGCTAATCGGACAAACATAACGACACTCCTCGTTACCCATAGAAATTGTAGCCTAAAAATTAATTAATTCTTAAGATGCTGACCAAGGTGCTTATTTTCTGCTCTCTTAATTTGTCCATCTTAGCTACCCGATTGCAAATACGCCCCTTCTTAACTTTAAATCAGACGCCTGCTGATGGCCTGACGGCCAAGAAAGCAGGCTGGGAAAGCATTCTGTAGATTGTGAAAACTTGAAAACTTGTGCGTTCTAACGTGAAGGTTGCCCATAGAGCTCTCCTCTGACAGATCTACAGACAAATGACATCGGTTTAGGTTAGGCACTAACTAAGGCTCAATCGGTAGCTGTCACCACTAAATTGCCGATCTGAGCTGTAATGTCATCCAATCTTGAGGAATCGAGCTAGGAATCCACAGGGGCCAGATCAGGGGACTTGAGTGTCCAGGTGTGGTCTTCGCTCAGTTCGAGGGTGGTTTGGTGATAGTTGTGAAGCGACTCGCGGTGACCGACGCTGACAAAGGTGGTGCCGGTGTGGCGCAGATGGTCGTAGAGTTTGGCTTCGTTAGCCAGGTCGAGGGCACTAGTGGCCTCATCCAGAATAACAAACTTGGGCTGATTGAGCAGAATGCGGGCAAAGGTGAGGCGCTGCTGCTCGCCCAAAGACAGCACATCGCCCCACTCTTCGACGGCGTCAAAGCCGCCAAAGCGATTGGCTAAATTGGCTAGATTTACCTTCTCCAAGGCGGTTTGCAGGGCTGCGTCGTCGACATCCTGACAGGTGTGGGGGTAGAGCAGCTGATCCCGCAGGGTGCCGAGAACCATGTAGGGCTTTTGGGGCAAAAACAAAATATCGTCGAGGTCGGGGCGGTGGATAGTGCCGTTGCCGGAGTGCCATAGGCCCGCAATCGCCCGCAGCAGTGAGCTTTTACCGCAGCCGCTCGGTCCCACGATCAGCAGCCCGCTCTGGTTAGGCACCTCTATAGATAGATCTTCGACCAGGGTGCGCTGGTAGTTGGGGGTTTGTAGCGTAAAGTCTCGCAGCGCCAGGGAGTCAGCGGTGGCGATCGCGATTTTGGGCTGGTCAGTGGTCTCAGGCACGGTATCCTCCAGCCCGGTGCTCTCAGGCTCAGTACTCTCGGGCTCAGAGGACTCCGCTTGGGTAGCCTCTGTCTTTGCAGAGTCCTCAGTAATGGCTGGTTGGGCAGCCTCGATCTCGCCGTGGTTAAGCGCTTCGGCAAAGCCGTAGAGGCGATCGATACCGGCCCCGAAGGAGGTTAGCTCTGAGAACCGGGCCACCACCACGTTGAGCGAAAAGAACACCCGCACAAACGCCCCCTGGGCCTCGGAGACTTTGCCCACTTCAAGATCGCCCCCAAATACGGCGGGAGCGACCACGATCGCAGGCAGCACAAAGGGAATGAACTCGTAGGCGTTGGTCAACACGTTGAGGTTGAGTTCCCAAATAATCAGCCGCTTGAAGTTCTCGAAGGCGGCCATAAAGCGATTGTTGACCTGGCTGGCCTCCTGGGCTTCGCCCCGGTAAAAGGCGATCGCCTCGGCATTTTCGCGAATGCGCACCAGGCTGAAGCGAAAGTTGGCCTCCCGCTTGAGCTGCTCAAAGTTGAGACGCACCAGGGGCTGACCAAACACCAGCACTGTCACCAGGGTGCCCACGACCGCGTAGAGCACCAGAAAGCCCACCAGCGACTTTGAAATACCCCACAGCACACTGCTAAAGGCCACCACCTGGAGCACCGAGCTGACCACCACCAGCAGCAGCGCCAGCGACTGCTGGGTAAAGTTCTTGACGTCTTCGGCGATGCGCTGGTCGGGGTTGTCGATGTCGGGCTGAAACTGCTGAATGTCGTAGAAGGCGCGATCGCGGAAGTAATTGCCCACAAACCGCCCGGTCAGCCAGCGCCGCCACTCTAGCCCCAGGCGCTTTTGCAGGTAGTCGTAGCCCGCCAGCAGCGGTGCGTAGGCCACCAGCACGCCAATAAACACCAGCACCGTTTCCCAAAAGCGGGCTTCGTCCTTGGCCGATAGGGCCGAGATCAGCACGCCGCGCTTGTTGTTGAGCACCACGCTGAGGCCAGTGTAGCCCAGCAAAAATACCGCAATCAGCAGCAGCAGGCCGCCGGCTTTCCACTTTTCATCGCCAAACCAGTAGGATTTTGCGATCGCCCAAAACCGTCTGAACCCCGTCAGGTTAAATCGTTCCATGCCGTAGCCGTGTCTCCGCTGCGCAGAAGGTGATGGGGAGATCTTACAAAAGTTAATCCTTTTGTGCCGGATGGAGCCGTACAAAGAACGGAGACCCCATCGCTAGGACTGCCCCCATGTCCGTCATTTACGAAGTCGAGCATGTTACCCGCTATCGCTATGCTAAGCCGGTAACCTTTGGCCCCCACCGGGCTGTATTTCTGCCCCGAGGCAGCTACAGCGGGCGGTTGCTGAGCTATGCCCTCGACATCAACGTGCCAGCCCAGGTGCACTGGGTCAGCGACACCCTCTCGAATAACGTAGCGGTGATTGAGGTCCAAGAACCCGCCCAGGAACTCTGCGTAACCTGCCGGTTTCAGGGCGAACACTTTGGCACCCGCAGCATCGAAGACTTTCCCCTCGACCCCAGGGCCGATGAGGTGCCGGTACAGTACACCCCCGACGAGTGGACCGATTTGGCCGTCTACCTCAGGCCCCACGCCGAAGATCCCGACGGTTCGGTGGCGGCCTGGGCCAAGCGCTTTGTGGGGGGCGATCGCGACGCCACCAGCGACGTGCTGACCCAAATTATGAACACTATTCGCGATACCTTTACCTACCAGAGCCGCGAAGAAGAGGGCACCCAGCCCCCCGGCGAAACCCTGCGGCTGAAGTCGGGCACCTGCCGCGACTACGCCTGGTTAATGATCGAAACCCTGCGGCGGCTGGGGTTTGCCTGTCGGTTTGTGTCGGGCTATCTCTACGACTCGGCCCTAGACGGCGGCGATGTGGGCATGACCGGCTCTGGGGCCACCCACGCCTGGCTACAGGTGTATCTGCCGGGGGCTGGCTGGCTGGTGTATGACCCCACCAACCGCATTACCGAGGGGTTTGACTTGATTGCGGTGGCGATCGCGCGGCACCCCGGTCAGGCCATTCCCCTAGCCGGGTCGTGGTTTGGCCATGCCGATGACTACCTGGGCATGGAGGTCTCAGTAGCCGTCCGCAAACTCGGCAGCATCCCAGAGTTTACTTAGGAGCGTGGATTTTTGAAGGTGCCATGCTTGTGGGGCAGGCATCTTGCCTGACCGTGGACAGCCGGAAAGGCTATCCCGCATCATTCGATTCGCAATCCTTAGCAAACAAAATCGCCCATTCAAAATCCAAAATAGACCTCACCGCCCCAGCCGATTGGGCACATCGGCACAACCACCGGGAACCGTAGCGCGAGTGCCCTCGCCGCCCCAGGCGCAGACGTAGCGGCGCTGCTCCTCAGAGAGGCGATAGACCCCGCTCAGGTTAGCCGCCTCGACAACGGCCCCCGTATTTACCCCGGTCACGTAGTCGGGAGCACCCGTGCGGGTGCGGGGGGTGGCGGTATCTCCACTGCCGTAGAACAACCGCGCCTCCATCAGGTCGGCCCCAGAGAGATTGGCCTGGTACAAAATCGATCGGGCAAAGTTGGTGCGCACCAGGTCGGCGCGGCGCAGGTCGGCGCGGATCAGGTTGGTTTCGCTGAGATCGGCCCAGCGCAGATCGGTGCCCGATAGGTTGGCCGCAGCCAGCATCGCCCCCAAATCGATGACGCGGGTGCCGTTGAGCCGGTCTTCTTCGTAGCCGCCGCGCCCGTCTAAAATAGCTCGACCCAGGCGATTGTCGCGGCGCAGCGGAGTGAGCAGCTTAGAGCGCGACAAAAAGCGAATCACCTTGGCCTTGCCGCCCGCGTCAACGCTGCCCAAAATGGCGGCGGTGCGGGCCTCGGCAATAATGCGCTCCTGGGGCCAGTCTTCGAGCAAACCTTCATCATCTAACACCAGCTCTGAGATGCCCTGAAAGAAAGAATCGATGGTTTGCTGCTGGGTGATCAGGTTTTGCTGACGGGTTAGATCGCGGGAAATAACGTACTGCCGCCAGGCCACAAACAGGGCCAAAAAGGCAATGAAAATCTGCCCAATCGCCCCTAAAAAGTCGCCTAAGGAGCCGAGAATATCCCACCGCAGGGTCAGTCCCCAGGTCACAATGGCGCGGTTGATGCCGGTGATGTTCATCAGCCCTACAAGGCCAATAATTACGCCTGGAATGGCGATCAGCAGCGACTGCTGCCGGGGCGACAGTTCTCCCAGCACCTCCTGAAAGAAAGGCCACATCAGCCGCAGGGAGACCAGCGTGGCCACCAGCGACCCGGCCAGGGTAAGCCAAAAGCTACCTGTAATCAGCCCCAGCCCAATCACGGCCACCGACACGATGGTGATCGCGCTGGCCGAGGTCACTGCCGGGTCCACCAGAATGGGGCCAGCAGCGGGGTCGGAAGGGTCGAGATCGAGGCGCTGGGCCTGCGGTTCAGGCAAGCTGTTAGGCAGATTGTCGCTGGTTGATGGGGCTGTTTGCAGCTGGGGGGGCAGCTTGCCGATCGCAGCATCAGCACCATTGCCGGAGTCATGAGTGGAGTCAGAGGTTGGAGTAGGCGGCTGGGGTTGAGCAGGCTCTGGAGGCGGTGGAGTCATAGCGGGCGGCAGCGGGCAAGAACGGGCTGATAAAACTAGGCTGACCAAAACTAGATTCAGGCCCCTGGCGGCACAGGGCGAGTGATCTGGCTTTATTTAAGCACCTTAACCCTGGAATAGCCCCTAGAAGCCGTTTGCCGCGCCAGCCTTCCCAGGAGGCCGTGCAACCAGAGGGGCAATCTCCAACGGTGTCTAACGTCGCCCCTCCTAGTCGCCCTAGCCTATCAACGGTAGACTGAATGGGGTTTTGTGCGCCTTTTGAGGCGGCTTGAGGAGGTTAGGAACGGCAGCATGGCGATTACTGGATTAATTTTGCTGGCCGCGATCGCCATTCTCGTCTGGGGCTACCGCCGCGCCCAGCCCTACGGCAGCGTGGGCATTTTGGCCTGGCTCCAGTCGGTGGTGCTGATGGGGCCGTGGCTTTTGTTTTTT
This sequence comes from filamentous cyanobacterium CCP3, assembly GCA_003022385.1. GTDB lineage: Bacteria > Cyanobacteriota > Cyanobacteriia > Phormidesmidales > Phormidesmidaceae > Nodosilinea. Next base: position 12,041 of record PYGV01000138.1, read on the forward strand.
GGGCTATTTGCCCTGGGTATTTACATCAATCTGGCTGGGGTGCTGGTGCTGGTGCTGGGGTCGACGGGCCTCTACATCTACCTGGGGCGACGCCTGCGCGACCTGGGCCAGGACATGCTTTCTACCCAGCGGCCCGTCTCCGCAATGATAGATGTCGATCAGGCCGACAGCGAAAGCCCCGAAAAAACTGACCAGCCTCCCCCCGCTCCCAGTGAACCTGTCCCAAACCTGTCCATCCCGGCTGAGGATTTGGCCCAAATTGAAGGCATTTTTGGCCTCGATACCTACTTTCGCACCGAGACGATTCCCTACGACCAGGGGGCCATCTTTCGCGGCAACCTGCGGGGCGAACCGGCTGCCACCCAGGCCCAGCTAGCCGCATCGCTGAAGGAACGGCTGGGCGATCGCTATCGCCTGTTCTTAGTCGAAAACCTGGAGCAAAAGCCCACCGTCGTCGTGCTGCCCGCCACCGCTGACCCGGTCAAAACCACCCCGGCTCAGTGGGCGCTGGCGGGGGTACTGGCGATCGCCACCACCTTCACCGGGCTCGAGGCCGGAGCTATTTTGCAAGGCTTTGACCTGCTGCAAGACGGTTCTCGCTGGCGGGCCGCCCTGCCCTTTTTAGTCGCCCTACTGGCCATCCTCGTTGTTCACGAAGCAGGGCACTGGGTGACTGCCCGTCGCTACGGCATTCGCCTCAGCCCGCCCTTTCTGATTCCAGCCTGGCAAATTGGGGCCTTTGGCAGCCTCACCCGCTTCGAGTCGCTGCTGCCCAACCGCAGCGTGCTGTTCGACATTGCCCTGGCTGGCCCCGCCGCGGGTGGCCTGGTCTCCCTGGCCATGCTGCTGGGCGGGCTGCTGCTGTCGCACCCCGGCAGCGCCTTCCAAATTCCCTCCGGCTTTTTTCAGGGCTCAATTTTAATCGGTGCTCTGGCTCGCGTCGTGCTCGGCGCGGCTCTGCAAGAACCGCTGGTCGATATTCACCCGCTGACCATCATGGGCTGGTTGGGTCTGGTGATTACCGCCCTCAACCTCATGCCCGCCGGGCAGCTCGACGGTGGCCGTATCGTACAGGGCATCTACGGGCGCAAAACTCTGAGCCGCACAACCCTGTTTACCCTGGTGGTGCTGGCCCTGGTGGCGCTGGCGAACCCCCTGGCCCTCTACTGGGCGGCCGTCATTGTGTTGTTGCAGCGCACCCCCGAGCGCCCCTGTCTCAACGATATTTCTGAACCCAACGACGCCCGCGCTGCCCTGGGGCTACTGGCCCTGTTTTTGGC
>PYGV01000139.1 GCA_003022385.1 filamentous cyanobacterium CCP3
GTCGGGGAAATGGGCGGCGAGGCGATCGCAGGCATCTAGAATCCGATCGATCCGCACTGACCACTGGGGGTGCTGCTCAACTACCAGGGGGAGGCGATCGCGCAGAATGCTCAGCTCGTCGGCCAGGGTGTGGGTTTTGGCGGTGGATACTGGGGTGCGGTGGAGCTTGTCGGCCAGTTCAGCGATGCGCTGGGCCAGCGGAATTCCGGCTGGCGTGGGCAGCAATTGGGTGGCGGGGGTGCCGGGCACTTTGCGCTGAAGCACCATGTGCCAGTCGGGCAGCAGCCCCAGCGGTTCGGGGACACAGAGGCGATCGCGGCTGTGGGCAGCCCATCCTGTTTGCCATAGATTCTGCTGGATCTGGTAGCTGGCGCGATCGGTCCCCTTGGCACGAATCTTGCCCAGCAGCGTCGTAGGCCCCGTAGCCGTGTCGAGATGGTACTCAATCAGGGCGCGGCGACCTGACTTATGACGTACCAGGGTAGCCGTGACGACCCGGCGGAGGTTGGGCACGACCGCTTGCAGCTGAATCTGGGCCTTCCCTGGGTCGAGAGCGGTTTCTAAAAACAAAATTTTAGGATCCAGCACCGTTTTCCCTTCCTCTACATTGCCCCAACGGAGGTTTCCTCTCGCAGAGCCGACTGCATGCGAAAGAGGGTGGCGTAGGGGCCGTTTTGGGCCAACAACTCGCTGTGGGTGCCCTGCTCAACCACCTGCCCCTGCTCCAGGTAGAGAATGTGATCTACCGGGGGGACCAGCGAGAGATCGTGGGTGATTAAGAACGTGGTGCGGCCCAGGGCCAGCTGCCTGAGCGCGTCGACTACAGCCTGTTCGCTAGCGCGATCGAGCCCGGTCGTGGGTTCATCTAAGATCAAAATTGGGGTCTGGCGAATGGCAGCGCGGGCGATCGCAATCCGCTGCCGCTGCCCTCCCGAAAGAGTTGCCCCCCGCTCACCTACCGGAGTGTCGTAGCCCTGGGGCAGGGCGGCAATAAAGTCGTGGGCCTGGGCCAGGCGGGCCGCCGCTTCGATGTCGGCATTGCTGACTCCGGCTACACCGTAGGCGATGTTTTCGCGAATGGTCGCAGCAAACAGCAGGCTCTCTTGCAACACCACGCTGATCTGGGGTCGCAGACTGTCGAGGGTGAAATTTCGAATGTTTTGCCCGTCAATGCAGACGCTGCCAGCGATGGGGTCGTAGAGACGCAGCAGCAGGCTCATCAGGGTAGATTTGCCGCTGCCGGAGGGGCCAACGATGGCCACCTGCTGCCCCGGCTGTACCGAGAGATTTAGCCCCTTGAGCACGGGGTGCCCTGGTTCGTAGGCAAACCACAGATTTTCTAGCCGCACAGCTCCAGCAAAGATGGGGGCTGGGCGAGCACCAGGGCGATCGCGCACCTCCGGCTGAGTTTCCATCACGTTCAAGATCCGCTCTCCCGAGGCGGCAGCCTTGGCCAGTCGACCGGTGTACTTGGCAAAGTTTTGCACCGGCTTGAAGGCATTTTTAAGATAGCTCAAAAACACCAGCACATCCCCCGGCGTCAGGGCATCGCGAATCACTAGTCGGGCTCCAGCCCACAGCACCAGGGCAGTACCCAGGGCGATCACGACATCCACCGTGCGCTCCAGGTGGGCGGCCAAGCGCTTGGTTTCGACCACATCGCTGAGGCTACGCTGGTTTTGCTGGGCAAAGGCATCGGCAAAGGCAGTCTCCAGCGACAGCGCCTGCACCAGCTTAATCGCCGCCAGCGACTCGGCGGCCGTAGCCGCCACCGCCCCCTCCTGTTTACGCTGCTGTAGCGACGCTGTGCGAATGCGTTTGCTAAAGCGCGCAGCGGCTAACCCAAACAGCGGAAATGTCGCCGTAGACAACAGGGCCAGCCGCCAGTCCAGCCAGACCATGACAACGACCATGCCCACCAGGGTGAGCAAACTCGATACCAGGGGCAGCGCGGCGGTAATCAGCACCTCCTGCAGACGACTGGCATCGCCGCTGACCCGCACAATCAGGTCACCACTGCGAGCCTGGGTGTGATAGCCCAGCGAAAGCCGCTGCAGGTGGCGATAGAGCTGGTTGCGCACCTGGGTCATAATGCGGCTGCTGGCGATCGCCAGACTCACCGTATTCCAATACGTTGCCACGGCCCGCAGCCCGGTCAGCACCACCATCGCCACCACCGCCCCCGTCAGCAGCAGCGCCGGATCCCACGCGCTCAAAGGTGCCGATCGGGCGGGGGCATCACCCCGCGCTGGCACCAGCACGTAGTCAAAGATCACCTTCATCGGCCAGGGTTCCAGCACCCGCAGGGCTACATCGGCCAGCAGAGCCAGACCCGAAACCGTCAGCAACGGCCACTGAGGCCGAATAACGGGCCAAAAGTAGCGCCCAAACTGCCAAAGGCCGGGCACCGCCTGGGTAAGGGAGGCAGATCGATTCATAGGGTCAGCAACGAATTTGTTCAGAGGTATGCCTTAATTACGCCTGGTTCAGTGGTGGACAGTGCCCACCCTACGGTCAAGGGCTGCAACCGCAGAGTCGAGTGCCGCCCCCAGGTCCATTGGCAGAACAGGGGTTTAAACCGATGATCAGCCAGTCCTTTCCGTTGGTCCAGGGCGGCGGAACGGCCCTGGTCGAGGGGGGTCTGGGGCCAGCGAAATGGCCCCAGCAGTACCTCTGGCTTTCCGACCAATCAGAGTCGGTGCATCGCTGCGCGGATGCACCCTACGGGTTGGAGGTGGGCGATCGCCAGAATCTGCTCAGCCACCCCATCCCAGGTGTGGTGGGCCAGAATGTGCTGCCGAGCCGATCGCCCCAGAGCACGGCGCAAATCAGGCGATCGCCAGAGCCGCTCCAGCGCGATCGCTAGGGCCTTCTCATCGCCAGGCGGGCAAAGCAAGCCGGTAACGCCATTCACCACCAGGTGTCGCAGCTGGCCAATATCACTCACCACCACCGGCAGCCCCGCCGCCATATACTCCACCACCTTGAGCGGCGAGAAATAAAAGTCAGGGCTAGCCGGGTAGGGGGCCACCGCCACATCCATTTGCGCCAGCAAAGCGGGAACGCGATCGGGGGACACAGCCCCCGTGCAGCGAGCGATCGACTGTAGCCGCCGCTCAACCAGCTGCACCTCCAGACGATCGCGCTCTGGTCCATCACCTACGATCAGTAACCGAGCCTGGGGCACCCGCCGATAGAGCTGCTCAAAGGCGTTGACCAGGTGAGATAGCCCGTGCCAGGGTTTCAGCGACCCCACAAACCCCACGGTAAAAGTCGCCGATGGCGATCGCGCGAGCGGCAACTTCGCGAAGCGATGGGGGTTCACACCGTTGGGAATCACCCGCACGCGATCGCCGCTCACCCAGCCAGTGAGATACTGCCTGACCTCCTCAGAAACGGCGATGATGGCGGTCGCGCTTTGAAACACTCGCTCAGCCACCCGCCTAGCAGCCTGATGTTGGATCAAGCCGCGATGCTGCGCCTGTTCTTCAATCAGGGGAGCATTGACCTCCAGCAGCGCCGCAATGCCTTGAGCCTGAGCAAAGTCCATCGCGCTATGGCTCCACAGTGAGTAGCGCTCGTAGACAGCATCAAAGGGATCCGCCGCTTCTAAAGCAGCGCGCAGGGGATAGTTGTTGCCCAGGGCGGCGGTTTCTCGCAAAGCCAGATCGCCCGTGGGCACCGGAGGTAGAGCATGGCGTCGCACATCGGCCAGATCCGCCGGGGGGTCGCCACCCCAGCGCACAGCAAACAGCTCTACCGTGGCCCCCTGATAGCGCAGGGCGCGAATTACCTCCTGCACATGGATGGAGCATCCCTTCTGCCCAAATACCGGAATGCCTGGGTCGGCGCAGACGTAGGCAACGCGCATGGTCACAACTCCTGCATCTGGGGCTGACTCTGGGGCTGACTCTGGGGCGCAGAACGAAAATGAGTTCGCAGGGCAGCCGCATTTTGGGCAATGTCAAACTCGGCTTCAATCAGCGATCGCGCCTCTAGCGCCAGCTGCTCTCGCAGCGCCCCAGCGCTCAGCAGCCGCTGTAGCGCCGTGGCCAACCCCTCACTGTCATGCTGGTTCACCAGCAGCCCGGTTTTGCCGCTGCGAATAATCTCAGGAATGCCGGTCACATCGGTGGCCACACAGGGGGTGCCTAAGGCCATCGCCTCCAGCAGCGCTGTGGGCAGTCCGTCGCGGTTGCCGTCGCTGCCAATTACGTAGGGAGCCGCGAACACCGAGGCCTGCGCCATCAGGGCAAACACCTCCCGCTGGGGGCGGGGGCCTAATATCTCGACCCAGTCGTCCAGGTGCAGCGCCTGAACCTGTGATCGCAGCGCCTCCTCCAGCGGCCCTGTACCGACCAGCTGGCAGGTAAACTCGACCCCCCGCTGGCGCAGGCGATCGCAAGCATCAATCAGGTGGGTGAGCCCTTTTTTCTCTACCAAGCGGCACACCGAAAGAATTGTGGGCGATCGCCCTGCCGTCGGCTGGTAGCGCAACTCCGTCAAATCTAGACCGTTGTAGATGCGCCGCACCCGCTCGGCATCGGCCCCAAATCGCTGGCGCAGGTAGGCCAGGTTGTAGTCGCTCACCGTCACCACCGAGGCGGCATCTCGCAGCTTGCGGCGCAGATCTTCAGGGTCTACCGAGGCGTGAAAAATATCCTTGGCGTGGGCGGTAAAACTGTAGGAAATATCCGCGAAGTGAGCCGCCAACCGAGCCACGCTGGTCGCCACACTACCAAAATGAGCATGCAGGTGGGCAATGCCCCGCTGGTGAATCTCCTGGGCCAGCCACGCCGCCTGGTAGACCACGCTAGAGCCTTCTGTGGCGGCGTAGCCCAGCTTGCCCCACAAATCTGGAAAAATTTTGGCCGCCTCCTTGAGCTCTGCCCAGAAATAGGTGGCTGAGTTGGGAGTCAGGGTCGTTACCGAGGGGTTGCTGCGTCCCTGGGCAGGTTTTTTCAAGTAGGTTACCGGCGCCCGCACGCGCGAAATCTTGTCCTGAAAATGGGTATCGGCAGGAGGGCGCAGGGCAAAGATGTGAACCTCAGTACCCGCTGCCTCGTGGGCCAAAATTTCGTTGACGATAAACGTCTCCGAGTAGCGGGGGTAGCGTTTGACAACGTAGGCAATGGGCGACATGGGAAGAGGCTGGGTAAAAAATCGAAGGAAACCAGGGCCCGAGTGCGACAAACCCGCGGTTGCGGCAGTCAAACTCGAGTAAGCAATTCAGGGCTTAGGACGCCCGAGAATCTGGCAGGTCAGCAATCATCAGCCGCTGCACCTCAACCACCAGATTATCTAACCCGTTAAGGTTGATATCGAGACCGGCAGGACCGGCCAGAATGGGGCGATGGAGCCATTCAGTTATCGCCTGGGCAGTGAGGTCGGCGGGGTGCAGCACATCAACAATGCCGTGGCGGCGCAGACGCTCAGCACGGATCCACTGTTCCTGGCGAGGGCTCAGGCGGGGCACCACCAGGGCAGGCGTTTGGTAAGCCAAAATTTCGCAGGTGGTGTTGTAACCTCCCATCGCCACTACCCGACTGGCCTGGGCCAGCAGCAGCGTTGGCTCAGCCAGATAGTCAACCAGGCGTAGTCGAGGGTTGCCCTGGGCCAGAGCATACAGCCGCTGCTGCGCCTCAGTCGGCATAAAAGGGCCAGTCAGCAAAACACCCAGGGTTCCGATCGGAAACGTTGCCTGGGCAAAGGCCTGGGCCAAGCTGGCTCCGTCCTGACCGCCGCCCACCTGACACAGCACCAGCTCGCCATTGCTGGGCAACCCCAGCTGCTGAATCTGGGTATGGGCGGTGGTGCTGGGGCTGCGACGGCGCGGATCGAGATAGCCCAAGGGACGAACTTTAGCGACAATATCGGCGGGAAAGCGGTACTCGCGGCGGGCATCGAAGACTGCCGGATCGCCGTAGATCCACACGGTGTCGTAGTAGCGGCGGATTGCCGCCGTATTCTCAGCCCGGTGCCAGTCGTGACGTACAGCGGCCGGGGAATCGAGAATATCGCGCAGGCCCAAAACGCAGCGGGTGGGCAAATGACGGCGGATATACTCGAGCGCGGCATCTAGCTCTCGCACAGCCCCGCGCGGCACGTTGTCTACGATCAGCAGGTCGGGCCGAAAATTTTTGATGGCGGCTAAAATGAGCTGCGATCGCAGCCTGACAACCTCTTGCAGCTTCAGGTTAAGCCGCCGCGCCTGGTACTGCCCGTCAGCTGTTTTAGAGAGAGCCGGCAGCGTCAGCGTATCCACACCCGCCAGCATGGGCACGGCACTGACCTCGCCCATGCCGCTGATCAGCAAGATATCAGCCTCCAGGCCGGCAGTGCTCAGAGCCTGGGCAATCAACCAGTTGCGCCGCTTGTGGCCTAGCCCCATGGTGTCGTGGGAATACAGCACAATGCGCGATCGCCCGCCCTTCACCGGGTCACGAAAGGCGCGATCGCCCCCTGCCAGAGGTCCTGCGATCGCTGGACTAGCCTGGGCTGGTACCAGAGCAGCGATCGACTTCTCAGCTGAACAGCGTGCACGCAAGACGGCCTCCCCAACAGAAAAAGCTAGAAAAAATGCATCAACAAGAATTAAAGACCCAGAATAGCCAGAAAAGTTTCAAAACAGCGAGAAAATGTTGAAAATAGCCTGAAAACTGACTTTATTCTGCGGCCCAGACCCCCCATACTTCACCATGCCCAACCTCTTTAAGGAGTCCGTGAAGATTACATGAGAGCTTTCTCATCAGCCCAGACAGGCCCAGACGAGATCGTCTCCCGGGTTTGCGCAGTAGTCATTTTGCATTTGGGTTGCTAAAGTAAATAAGCTTCGAGGTTTGTAAAGAAAAAATTACTAAAGCTTGTCTACAGCACTATTTAGTGATATTGACTTGGGCCGCCTTTAAAGGTGAGGAGTTTCTGTAGCTATGTCTGCGATCACCATTTTTTGCGATTTCGACGGTCCAATTGCCGATGTTTCTGAGCGCTACTACGCCACCTACCGCCAAGGGCTGGCCTGGGTTTGCAGCCAGGCGCAGCTCCAGAACGATCGGGTCGCCATTCGATATTTATCAAAATCCCAGTTTTGGACCTTCAAGCAAAACCGCGTACCCGACCGCCAAATTGCCCACTGGTCGGGGCTCGAAGGAGGCTATATCGACGCCTTTTTAGCCCAGGTCAGCCGCATAGTTAACCATGCGACCCTGCTTGAGCGCGACCAGGTACAGCCCCAGGCCCGAGCCGGACTGGAGTTGCTGCACCAGTGTGGGGCACGGGTGGTGCTGGTCACTCTGCGCCCCCCTGAGCAAGTGATGCAGTTTTTGGCCCAGCACGATCTGCACTGGGCGATTAGCGACCTCTACGGCATGCCCAGGGTCGATGTTGCCTACACCAACCAGGCCAGCCACAAGATAGAACGGCTCAAAGCCGCGATCGCCACCCAGCAGCGCCAGGGCTACGACCTGCGCCACGCCTGGATGATTGGCGACACCGAGGCCGACATTATGGCTGGGCAAACCCTTGGCATTGACACCATCGCTGTCACCTGCGGCATTCGCAGCAGCAGCTACCTCCAGAGCTTTCGCCCCACCCACCTGCTGCCCGACCTCTGGACAGCCTGCCAAAAGATTCAGCAGCGGGCCATTTTAACCCGTCAGCGAGGTTAGTCAATTTCTGAGACCGTGGCCGATCGCTGGCTTCGACTTCGCTCAGCCAGCAATCGGCCACAGTTTAATTAATCTTGATTTCATCAAAGGGTGCTGGAGTCCGACGAGTACCGATCCCACCAGCGGTTAAGCGGATAGTAAAGCGCCGGTGCCCAGAGGCTGCTCAAAATAGCTGAGCTAAGCGCGATGCGCTGGTGATAAAGCCAGATACTCCCCAGGGGTGGATACAGCGAGTCGGCTGACACTAGCTGGTTAAAACTAATTTGCAGCGCCAGTACAGTCTCAGCAATGACTGCCATCGCAAATACAATCAGCGCCACCGACACAATATCTTCCTGCAGGTAGCGCTGCTTTTGCAGACGTGCCGTCAGCACGCCCACCACAATCAGGCTCAGGGTATGGGTAGGGTGGGGAGACGTCATTGCATCTTGCAACAGGCCCAGCACGAGCCCGGCCACCGCCCCCTGCCACTGATTGCGCTTAATGCTCCACGCCACCACCCAGATCAGCAGCCAGTGGGGCGCGACCCCCAGCAGTTCCATACCCGGTATGCGGCTGGGCAGCAGCAGTAGACAGACCAGCACCGACGCGATCGTAACCATGCTGTTGACGGCCCAGGGCTGTCGCCACAGCGGCCGCGATGACACCCGTGCGACTGAGGTCATGGCCTGACCCTACCCGTATTTTCTGGTATCGCACCGTTCTCGGGCGCTGCCCCCGGCAGCACAGGTGCATCGACGGTTTCCTGGGGCTCAAAGGGATGCACCATGGCCCACTCTAAAATGGGCAGCGGCGATGACAGCTGAATGACAGCCTCAGGAGCGGGGCTTTTGGTCAGGTCAATTGACTCAATTCGCCCAATTGGAATGTCTTGGGGAAACAGGCGGCTGTAGGAAGAGGTAACGATCACATCGCCAGTTTTGACATCGGGCAGTTTCTCAAAAAACTCTATAACCACCCGGTTGTTAGACTGCCCCCGCACTACACCCATGGCGCGACTGCGGCTGACCTTTGCCCCGACTCGACTGGTAGGGTCACTAATCAGCAGCACGCGAGAGGTACTGGGAGATACCGCTATCACGCGCCCGATTAGTCCACCTGGCCCGGTTACCACATGCCCTACCGTCACGCCCTGACGGCTACCGCGATTGAGCACGATCTGCTGCCACCAGTGGTCGGCGGCGCGACCAATGACAGCCGCACGTACCCCCTCCCGGACGGCAGCAGCTTCGTAGTCAGCCATGGTCTGTAGGGAGCGGTTCTGGTTCTCCAGCTCGACAATGCGCTGCTGCAGCTCAAGAATGTAGCTATTCTCAAACTGCTGCTCGCGACTGAGGCCAGGCTGCAGGGGGCGCGTTAGCCAGTTGTAGGCTTCGTAAATAAGGGCGCCATCGCTAGCCCGCAATAGCCAAGCTGAGGAAACGGCCAGGGTAACCATTCCCGCCTTGAGGGCATGACGTGTCCACCAGCGGCGTAGAGCAAACATAAATTCTGGGTAGATGACGACTTTGGCGCAGCCCTACAGGCTCGATCGCCCGCTAAAGACCCGACCCATCTGGCTAAAGTTCTCTAGCACCCGCCCGGTGCCCAGTACAACGCAGCTCAGCGGGTCGGCAGCGACATGGACCAAGATGCCGGTTTCGTGGCTAATTAGGGTGTCTAGCCCCTTGAGCAGGGCACCGCCCCCGGCCAGCATAATGCCGCGATCGATGATGTCGGCAGCCAGTTCAGGCGGGGTGCGCTCCAGGGTGCGCTTAACGGCTTCCACAATGACCGAAAGGGGCTCAGCCATGCTCTCGCGGATTTCGGCACTCTTGACGGTGACGGTGCGGGGCAGACCCGACAGCAGGTGCAGACCGCGCACATCCATGGCGATTTCGTTGTCGTCAGGACTGGGGTAGGCCGAGCCAATAGTGATTTTAATTTCCTCGGCGGTGCGTTCGCCCACCACCAGGTTGTGCACTTTCTTCATGTAGCTAGAAATTGCTTCGCTGAGCTCGTCACCTGCCACCCGCACCGACTCGCTCAGCACCGTGCCCTGCAGGCTCAAGACCGCGACCTCGGTGGTGCCGCCGCCGATATCGACAATCATGTTGCCGGTCGGCTCGGCCACCGGTAGCCCAGCGCCGATCGCCGCCGCCACCGGCTCGTCAATCAGGTAGACCGTACGAGCACCCGCCTGCTGGGCGGCATCCATGACCGCGCGGCGCTCAACCCCGGTAACGCCGCTGGGAATGCCAATCACAATCCGGGGCGACACCAGCGTGCGGCCCTCGTGCACCTGGCGAATAAAGTGCTTAAGCATCAGTTCGGCGGTGTCAAAGTCGGCAATCACGCCGTCCCGCAGGGGACGCAGCGCCATCACGTTGCCGGGGGTACGACCCAGCATGCGCTTGGCCTCTTCTCCCACCGCCAAAGGCTTCTTTTCGACCTGGTCGATGGCGACTACAGAGGGTTCTTGCAGGACCACCCCTTTGCCAGAAACATATACGAGAGTATTGGCCGTACCTAGGTCAATACCCATATCGCGAGAAAATCTGTCGAAGAGAGCCACAGGCAATCACGCCCCTACACTAAAGGAAAAACAATGAACCAACGCCAAAGCGCCACCCTGAAGACTAACGCTGATGTCGAAGTGGATTCTATTACGTTTCGTATCGATGCGTCCAGTAAGCAAATAAGTATCTGTTAACGAAAAATTGACCCTGGCAAAAAACTCTGACGCAGTAAGGCTTTGAGGATTGAAGACGACAGTCCTTACCTAAGGGAGCGAATGGCCTTATCCCAGACGTAGGGGCAGGCAACTAAGTTCCTTACCCTGAGTTTCTCAAGGGGCCGACGTACCTCTGACGGATGATCAAGCTTTCGCCTACAATGCGAAAACGTGTGTCGGGTAAGCAGCGATGACAGTTAACGTAGTAACCCTGGTAGGCCGAGTTGGCACTGACCCGGAGGTAAAGTATTTTGAGTCAGGCACGGTGGTGTGCAACTTAACGCTGGCCGTGCGGCGACGCTCCAGCCGAGACGACAAGCCTGACTGGTTCAATCTGGAGCTGTGGGGCAAAAATGCTGAGGTGGCGGCCAACTACGTCCGCAAAGGCAGCCTGATTGGGGTCAGCGGTGCCCTTAAGCTCGACCACTGGCAAGATCGCTCCAGCGGTGCGGCCCGTTCCAAGCCGGTTATTCGAGTCGATCGCCTCGACTTGTTGGGTTCTCGCCGTGACAATGAGTCAGCGATGACCTACAGCGATGACGAGTTTTAGCCAGCGGCTGTTGAACAGGCCATAGCTGTTGCGTAAGCCCAAATCAGCTCTACCACCTGACAGGCGGGTCACGGGGTAGCAGGGCCAATGTCCTCTAACCAGTCGAAGATTTGGCTGAGCTGTTCGGTGGTGACTAGGCCGTACTGCCACAGGGCCATGGGAAGCAGGTTGGTGGTTTGACCCGCCTTGCGCAGCCCCATCGCGATCGCCTCAGACGAAACGGCTAGCTCAGTCTGAAGAAAGTCAATCAGCTGCTTTTGGCGGTAGGAGGCCATAGGGACTCAAAATTTAGGAGCGTTGTGCTGATTAATATAGCGATCTTAGCTAAGCCTTGCCTCTGCCCCAGGTCGAGTGGGTCCAGTTGAGTGGGTCCAACTGGGCTGGACTGGGGCAGAGGCCTCAATGTCTATTGTCCAGCACCCGTAGAGCCGATTGGTAGTCGGCTTAGTTCGCCCCTGCCAACTGTCGACCCTTTGACCCTCTAGTCCTCAGAGTAGCTAGAGCTTTCGGTCGATCACCGCCGTGAGCTGAAGGAGAGTGTCATTCAGCTTTTCTTCAATGGTGGGTTCTGCTGCCGCTTCAACAGCCTCTTGTCGCTTAAGCCGCTCAAAAATACGGATCATAAGAAAGATGACAAACCCAATGACCACGAAATTGATCACAGCAGAGAGAAACAACCCGTATTTAATGCCGTTGGCGGAGAGACTGGCAATATCTTCTACCCCAGCCGCCTCTAGGGCAGGGCTCAGCAAAACGGGCGTAACAATGTCTGTGACAAATGAATTGACCACCGCATTAAAAGCCGCACCAATAATCACGGCAACAGCCAGGTCAACTACGTTGCCACGCATGAGAAATTCTTTAAAATCTCTCACAAAGCTACCAGCAGAGTGCACAGCTCGATTCCGAGCTTGTCCATTGGCCATAATCTCCCAAGTCCTTGAGTAGAAAGTAGAAGCGTTCGCCTAGAACAATATCACTGGTTGAGCGAGATGGGAGAGGTTTAAGGTAGCGTTAACCCTTGACTAGGGGAAGCGCTATAAAATTGCGGCGATCCCTGCGAGTAGAGTTGACCTATGCTAGGACCGATTCAGGCTGTTGAGCTGCTGCTGACGACCCCAAACCACCAAATCTACAGCGCTGGCGACAAAATCTTCGAGATCGGCAGCGTTGGTGAGGTGATGTACGGTGTGATCGAGGGCACCGTAGAGCTCTGGATCGAGAGTCAGGTCGTTGAGACGATCTCAGCAGGAGATGTCTTTGGGGAGGGCGCGCTGGTGCAAACCCCCCACTTGCGAGCCTCGACAGCGGTGGCCAAGACTGACTGTCGTCTCGCCCTGGTCGATGCAGCCCACTTCAAGTTTTTGGTTCAGGAGACACCCCTGTTTGCCCTGGAAGTTATTCGCAGTCTCTCAACCCGCCTGCGGGCGCTCAAGGCCGCTTAAGCCCGTCTGGAGCGCCCATAGAGGAAAACTGTTGGCTTTAGCTGGTAGATGGAAGGGCTGTATGTTTAGCCACCCTTTTTGTTGTCGTCGCCGTCCTATCCTAAACTGCACCTCAGGACGTTAGTGAATACGGTTTAGACCGAGGAGTTACAGGATGGACGCCGCCGCCCTTTGGCAACGCTATAAAGACTGGCTCTACTACCACGAAGGCCTGGGCTTTTACCTGGATGTCAGCCGCATGGGCTTCGATGATGCCTTTGTTACCGATATGCAACCCCGCTTTGCGAAAGCCTTTGTCGATATGGCCGCGCTGGAAGCCGGAGCGATCGCCAACCCCGACGAAGACCGCATGGTGGGTCACTACTGGTTGCGCGACGCTGACCTGGCTCCCACCCCCGAGCTCAAGCAAGATATTCTGGAAACCCTAACCAGCATTGAGCAGTTTGCCAGTCAGGTGCGCACTGGCAGTATTTACCCGCCTGGGCAGGAGCGCTTTACCGACGTGCTCTCCATTGGTATCGGTGGTTCGGCGCTGGGGCCGCAGTTTGTTGCCCAGGCGCTAGGGCCTGACTTTCCGCCCCTCGATATTCACTTTATCGACAACACCGACCCCGAGGGCATCGATCGCCTGCTGGCCCGGCTCGAAGACAAACTGCCCACCACCCTGGTGATTGTCACCTCTAAATCGGGGGGCACTGCCGAAACCCGCAATGGCATGGTCGAAGTGCGAACCCGGTTTGAGCAGCGGGGGCTAAATTTTCCTAAGCAGGCCGTGGCCGTCACCGGGCGGGGCAGCAAGCTGGAGAACCAGGCTCTCAGTGAGGGCTGGCTGACCACCTTCCCCATGCGCGACTGGGTGGGTGGGCGCACCTCTGAGCTGTCGGCGGTGGGGCTACTGCCTGCTGCTCTGCAAAACATCAGCATTCGCTCCATTCTCGGC
>PYGV01000468.1 GCA_003022385.1 filamentous cyanobacterium CCP3
CCACCCTGCTACAGCAGTCGGCGGCGGCCTACATCAACGACATGGGCATCAGCAACCCCCTCTTTCCCGACGCCGATGGCCAGACGGATATTGATATGAACACCCTGGAAGCAGCAGAAGCCTACGTGCAGACCATCGCCGTGCCCGCCCGCACCCTCCTGGATGATGCTCGGGTACAGCAGGGCGAGCGGCTGTTCGCAAAGGCCAACTGCACCGCCTGCCATCTGCCCGAACTGCGCACCGGCACCCACAAAAGTCCGGCCTTGACTAACCAGACCATTCACCCGTACACCGACCTGCTGCTCCACGATGTGGGGCCGGGGCTGGCCGACGGGCGGCCCGACTTTGAGGCCAGTGGGCAGGAGTGGCGCACGCCGCCGCTGTGGGGCGTGGGGTTAACCCAAACCGTGCTGCCCTTCTCGGGCTTCTTGCACGACGGTCGCGCCCGCACGCTAGAGGAAGCGATTCTATGGCACGGCGGCGAGGCCGAACCGGCGAAAGAGGCGTTTCGGGCGATGGCCGCAGACGATCGCACCGCGCTGATTTGGTTTCTGCGATCGCTCTAAACCCCGATTTCTGCCAGATCCTACTTGGCTAACCCCGATACCCCTGGGCGAACAGCGGCTCGCCCCTACAGGTCAACCCTTTGGGAATCGGAGGCACGGAATGCGGCTTCGGTATTACCATCAGGAACTCTGTAGGGGCGCAGTATGCTGCGCCCCTACGATCGGGCATTCACTTAGGATTTTTGGTATGAGCCGCCCATCGCTCTAATCGTCCTGGAGGATGTCGTTTGACTCCTGATCTGGGAGCAATACATTCGCCACCTCTGGAAAATGCCGCTTCATGCACTCGTTGCAGACCCCGTGGGTGAATCCGACCTCGGAATGTTGTTGAATAAACGCCTCAACGGTTGACCAATAGCCCTGATCGTCTCGGATGCCCTTGCAGTACGAGCAAATGGGAATCAGCCCAGCCATGGTCTCAAGCTTTGCGAGCGTCTCAGCCAGTTGCGACGACACCCGCTGGAGTTCCAGCTGCATCACTACCTGACGGGCTAGCGCTTCCAGCGTCTTGATCTGATAGTTGTTGAGAGTTCTGGGTTTGCGATCGATCACGCACAGCGTGCCCAGGGGCTGACGGGCAGGCGAAACCAGAGGAACGCCCGCGTAAAAGCGAATACCTGGCTCGCCAGTCACCAGCGGATTGTCGGCAAACCGCTCATCCTTGGCCGCGTCATTCACAATCATGACGTTTGGGCGCAAAATGGCATGGGCACAAAAGGAAACATCCCGGCTGGTCTCCTGCGCTGTGAGGCCCACCTTAGACTTAAACCACTGACGATCGGCATCGACCAGGCTAATCAATGCGATCGGCACATCGCAGATATAGACGGCCAGGGACGTAATGTCGTCGTAAGAACGCTCGGCAGGCGTATCTAAAATCTGGTACTGCCTCAGCGCCTCAAGCCGATCAGCCTCTTGGATAGGGGTTTTGGCTCTCATCAGATAGCCGCACTGCCTTACTTGATGTCATAACCGTTATTTTAGAAAGTCCACCTGTAAGCATGTCGCTTATGGACGAAGACTTGACAGTGCTTAATGTCTACCTTGTAGACAGACCAAGCATAAAGAGGCTGAATACCAAAGAGCCAAAGCCTTAGATGCTAGACAAACAGAGGCTTTACGGCGTCGTATGTAGCACTGAAAGCTCCAAAGGAAGTGCGGTATGGACAGTGCCTTAACACGCAAGATAGAGATATTCAACAAACCTTTAATAAAGTGTTACATTTATAGATATGAAGTCACAGTAGAGGGAATGTCACCATGGATATTCGTCAAGAGTTGCCTCTTGAGCAGCAGTTTGAACTTCAGGTGTTTGAGCAGCAAGTGCGATCGCTCTCCCGAGAAGACGCCCAAGATCTACTCGTGCAGCTGAAAGAGTCGATGCTGTACCAGAGCACTACATTTCGGGAAATTCTTAAAGACGCCTGGGGTATTGGCAAAGGCCCCGACCTTGGGCATGGAGCACTGGCTGAAGGATAATTTCCTGAGTAAAAGTACCAATGTTTTCAAACAGTCAATAGCCCGGCTTTTTTCAGGTATCTGAAAAAAGCCGGGCATTGTTTATAAACACTACAGCTTCTAGCTGTAACCATCGCCACAACTAGTGCGGCATCAAACTTAACGATTAAGATTCGTTTAAGTTGGCCGCAGCACAGTGTTCGCGCAGCGGCTTCAGAGGAGAAACCCCAGCAGCAGCAAGCCTTTGCTGAGTTCCGCTGGCGCTTTACCCGACCTACAAACTAAAGCTTAATAAAGCACTAGGAGCGCTGGAGAGTCAGCACCTGATCGGAGGTCATTGGTTCAGCCGTCATGGTGTAGAGAACACCCTCGCGCACCGAGACCAGATTTAGGTAGTAGCTGGCTTCACCCGGTTTGCTGACGGCGTAGATTCTGACGCCAGAGTCTATAGAGAGCACCTCGCCGGTCACGTTGTCGAGGGTGTAGCCCTGGGCCTCTAGCCGCGCTTGCAGATCGCTGGCAGCCCCGCGCCAGCTGCTGCTGACGGGGCTGCGCCAGCAGTCGGCCAGCCCTTCGCAGGCAGCCTGAGCGCCATTGAGGTGAGGAAAACTGGCGTAGGGAGCAGGGGTTTCGGGTGCAGCCGTGGTTGGCGGCGGCAGTAGAGTAAACGCGGCGGGTTCGGGGGAAGTCGCCGCAGGCGAGACCGGTGGCGGCTCTACCGGAGCAGCAGATTGAGGGGCAGGCGGCTGGGAAGCTGGCTGTCGAGGGGCAGCCTGTTGAGGGGCAGCCTGTCGAGGGGCAGCCTGCTGA
>PYGV01000469.1 GCA_003022385.1 filamentous cyanobacterium CCP3
GCTGCTGGGGGCGGCGCTGCGCGCGTTTACGACCTATGTGCCCAACTACGTCAGCGGCCCGCTCGGCATTTTGCTGGGCCTAGGGCTGATTTTTTGGGGCCAGAGCCGCACCGTGGGGGCCATTACCGACGTGCTCATTCCCGGCAATGAAGAAGAGCTGCTCGATGCCCTGCTGACCCAGCGGCGACTATCGCGAGGGCCAAAGATTGTGGTGGTGGGCGGCGGCACCGGGCTATCTAATCTGCTGCGCGGCATGAAGCGGTACAGCTCCAACATTACCGCCATTGTCACTGTGGCCGACGACGGCGGCTCGTCGGGGCGACTGCGGCGGGAGATGGGGGTGCTGCCGCCGGGGGATATTCGCAACTGTTTGGCGGCGCTGGCCGACGAAGAGAAGCTGCTGACCGAGCTATTTCAGTACCGATTTGAGGCGGGTAGCGGGCTGGTGGGCCACAGCTTTGGCAATCTGTTTTTGACCGCCATGAACGAGATCACAGGCGACCTGGAGCAGGCCATTGCCGCCAGCTCTAAGGTGCTGGCGGTGCGGGGCCAGGTGCTGCCTTCAACCTCGGTCGATGTGCAGCTGTGGGCCGAGTTGAGCGACGGTCGACGGATTGTGGGCGAGTCAAAAATCACCGAGGCGCGGGGTCGGATTGTGCACATTGGCTGCCTGCCGCCCAACCCGCCGCCGCTGCCCAAGGCGATCAAGGCGATCGAAGAGGCTGACTACATT
Source organism: filamentous cyanobacterium CCP3 (assembly GCA_003022385.1). Classification (GTDB taxonomy): domain Bacteria; phylum Cyanobacteriota; class Cyanobacteriia; order Phormidesmidales; family Phormidesmidaceae; genus Nodosilinea. Next base: position 734 of record PYGV01000469.1, read on the forward strand.
GTGATTGGCCCCGGCAGCCTCTACACCAGCATTATTCCCAACCTGCTGGTGCCCGATCTGGTGAAGGCGATCGCGGCTCGGCAGGTGCCTCGCATCTACGTGTGCAACATCATGACCGAGCCCGGCGAGACCGATGGATTCTCGGTGTCTGATCACATTCGGGCGATCGACTCGGCCTGCGGCTGCTACCTGTTTGACGCGGTGCTGGTGCAAAAGGTGATGCCCTCCGATGCGGTGATCAGCCACTACGCTCGGGCAGGGGTGGGGCCGGTGCTGCTCGATCGCGCCGCCATTCTGGACTCGGGTCGCCGCATTATTGCCGCCAACGTGATGGAAGAGCGCGAAGACCTCACCGTTCGCCACCACAGCGAGCGGCTGGCGCGGGTGCTACTGCGCTGGTATACCCGCACCCAGCACATGTGGTAGCTGGGCCGTTCAGGAGGGGTCGGTGTTGAATCTGCGCCCGACCCAGCCCACGACCCCACTGGCGATCGCGCCCGCCATCAGCACGCTGAGGGCGGGCAAAATCAGCGGGTTCCACAGCGAGTACCAGAGGTCGAGGCCCAGATCGAGATTCATGCTGCGCCCCAGCACCGCCACTAAGAACCAGCCTAGACTGAGCAGCACCAGCCCTAGATCGACCACCAGTACCCAGCTAATTAAGCTAGAAATGCGTTGTGTTATGGAGGTTTTCATCGGCGTCGGCCAGGTTAACGGTGGAGAAACTAGAGCGGTGAGGCAGCGCCAATCAGGCCGCTACCCCCAACCTCGATCCTAAAGCAATCTGCTCCTAAAGCAAAAATAGGCTGCTCAAGGTTAGAGCAGCCTATCTAAGAAGGCTAAGTTACACCAGAGCCAGCGTTGGGATTTAGAAGTTCTCCCACTGGCAAAACTCCACGTTTGGACCTGAGTTTAATTTGTTAACGGATTGATACAAAATTTGCCCTGGACTCAGGCAATAGTCGACTCGACTTACCCTATGCCTCTAGGTTCTGAATCAGCAAATTGTCGGGGTCCACGTAGTGGCAAACAGCATCATCTACGCAAATGAGGGCCCAGCCTGAGGCTTCAATGCTGACTAATTCGTAGTCGGCATCTTGCACAAAAAATCCCTTATGGTTCCGAGTTTCGGGCTTGATTCCAACGGGGTTACCAGACATGACTTATGCTCTCCAGAAAATAGCGACCAGCAATGAGTAAAGAAAAGCTTATGGCTTACTTGAGGAAATCCTATCATTGCCTTCATGAGAATTTTATTAAGTAATTTAAGGCTTTATTGCATTAAGCCCCCTAAAATCTGCCCCAAAGCGCGATCGCTCCTCAACCAGGCTTTGTCAACCCCTTGTTTTATGGCCAATTGACGGATCATGCACAGATTTTTTGCTGTCAAGGGAAGATTAACTTAAGTTTTTTAAACACTTATGAGTTTCAATTTTTTTTGGGAGAAGCGGTAGAAATACTCATCAATTTATCACGATTCCCTTGCATTTCAGGCCGTTCTGGCTTGATCCCCGTAGGGTCTACATGTAGGGAGGTGTCAATTCACAACATTGCTTTTACCTGGTTTTGATGCTGGCTTTAGCAGGTGAATACAGCCGACACAATCGATTAGTGCATTTGAATTATTGATGTCCTCAGCAAAACCGGAAAGCTTTGAACAGTCTTTAAGGCGAAAGAAGTGGCTCACCTCTACAATTTGGCAGATGCCGTTTTTCATCTTCCCTCAACACCGCTATGACATCACCGTGGCTTCGCTGGATTCAGCAGCTTCAGGGCATTGCCCAAACTGGTCTGCACTACGAAAATCATCCCTTTGACACAGAGCGCTACAGGCAGGTGCAGAACATTGCCGACGCCATGCTAGCGGCGATCGCAGACGCTGAACCCCAAACCCTGACCGACCTGCTGCGCCAGGATGTGGGCCACGCCACCCCCAAAATTGAGGTGCGCGGCGTTGTGTTTCGCGAGGGCAAGCTGCTCATGGTGCAGGAAAGCTCGGACGGGCGGTGGTCTCTGCCCGGCGGCTGGGCCGACATCGGCGACTCGCCCAGCCGCGCCGTGGAGCGCGAAATTTTTGAGGAGTCAGGCTATACCACTC
>PYGV01000470.1 GCA_003022385.1 filamentous cyanobacterium CCP3
GTAGGGGAAGACTAGGTAGATAGAGATATCTTGGCTGACCCAGCTGGCTCTGTAGGGCACAGGTAGGGCGGGCACAGTTCTAGAGCACGGGAATAAGGCATTGAGAAGCGATATGGCACAGAGGGCAATGGGGCGTTTGAGATCGGGTTCGGTGATGGCGGGGGCACTGCTGGTGGGGATGTCGGCGATCGCCCTGCCGGGCAGCCTCAATTTGGGCTTGGCCCCAGCCCAAGCCCAGTCCACGGTGGATGAGGCCATGACCATTCGAGTGTACGAGCGGGCCAGCCCGGCGGTGGTGGCCATCAACACGCGCACGGGCGGCGGCAGCGGCAGCATTGTCGATGCCAGCGGGTTAATTTTGACCAATGCCCACGTGGTGGGTCGCGATCGCGTCGTCACCGTGCGACTGTCTGACGGGCGCACCTTTGAGGGCGACGTGGTGGGCTACGGCCAGGACCGGCTCGACCTGGCGGCGGTGCGGCTGCGGGGCAACCCCACTGGACTGCCCATCGTGCCCATTGCGCCGCCCAACTCGGTGCGGGTGGGCCAGAGCGCCTTTGCTATCGGCAGTCCCTTTGGGTTGCAGGGCACACTCACCGTGGGCATTGTCAGCCGCATCGACACCGAGCGCAACGTGATTCAAACCGATGCGGCCATCAACCCCGGCAACTCGGGGGGGCCACTGCTCAACAGCAGCGGCCAGCTGATCGGCGTCAACACCTCGATTTTTACCACCGGCAACAGCGGTGGCAGCGTGGGCATTGGCTTTGCCATTCCGACCGATGCGGTACAGACATTTCTCGCCTCGGTGCGAGCGGGTACGGCCACCGCCTCGGCCCCCACCAGCCGTATCAACCGCCAGCCGGCCCCGATCGCAGCGGGCGCAACGGTGCAGGGCCAGCTCGACGACAGCAGCAACGTGCTGCCCGACGGCAGTTTCTACAACCCCTACCGCTTTGAAGGGCAGGCGGGGCAAACCGTCACCATCGACATGAGCAGCCAGGATGTAGACTCGTACCTGATTTTGCTGGCCCCCGATCGCGACGATTTTTCCATCCAGGATGACGACAGCGGCGGCAGCCTCAACGCCCGCATCTCCACCCAGCTGCCCTACACCGGGTCGTACCTGATTCTGGCCAACACGGTCTCTCAAGGGGAATCGGGCAGTTACCAACTGCGCCTGAGCCAGGGAGGCAATGGGCAGGCCAGCGGTGGGCAGGCCCCGGCTCGACCCAGCGGCGTGGGCCTGCGGCAGCAGGGTACGCTGGGACCGGGCGATCGCACCCTGCAAGACGGCTCCTACTACCAGGAATTTACCTTTCAGGGCCGAGCCGGTCAGAATGTGCTGATTCGCCTCGAAAGCCCTGACTTTGACACCTACCTAATTTTGGTCGACGAGGCCCGCAATCGCGTGGGCGAAAACGACGACGCCAACCCCAACACTACCAACTCCCAGATTGCCGTGCAGCTGCCCCGAGACGGCGCCTACAGCGTGCTGGTCAATAGCTATCAGCGCGGCGGGCGCGGGCGCTACTTGCTGACGGTTGAATAATCCTAAATCGGCCCTGGCTACCGGCTGGTCAGGGCATTGCACTGATGCCCCGACAAGACCCTTGTTAAGGGGGCAGGTCAAGGCATTTGCGATCGCTGAGGTTGTAGCTGGCCCTCCCGCTCCAGAGAACCATAATACGATCGCCAGCCGCCATAGGCTGAGATCTCCCGCTGGCCTTCGCACAGCACGGGTTCGCCCAGCACCCCCAGCACCGTTTCGCCCGTGGCCAGGGTCACTTTGCCAATGCTCAGCCCCGGCGGTTCCTGTAGCAGCACCTGCACCAGCCCGGCTGGAGGCACCTGCCACACTTCTAGGGCAACGGCGACCCCGCCCTGACTCACCCGCACCATCGCCGGGTGAATGTCGTCAATCGACCACAGGCGGTAGTCGGGGGTGGTGGCCGTTTCGCAGAGAAACTCGGCCCCAACCGCCAGCAGGTTGGTGTTCAGCGCCAGCCCCCGCATCAGGGTGCCGTTGACCGCTAGCTTGATCCCCTCTGCCATGTTGGCGCACTCCTCTCGGTGATGACCTGACTAACTGTAGCCCAGGCTGATTCGTTAGATTCGGCTGGAAAGGGCAATGCTGTCGCGATAGCATAGTAGCAAGACGTGAATTTTTGTAACACCTTGGCCTCTGCCCTACAGCCCTTTATCGATCCGGCGGTGCCCTGCGGCTGGCACGCCCTTCGCCCCCGCTGGCAGGCCGGACAGCCCACCGTGCAAAAAGGGCTGCCCCACGACCAGCTCGCCCCCGCCTGGCAAATCCTGCTGCTGGGCGATGGCTCACCGACCCGCCACCTGCAGCTGCTGACGCGCGATCGCACCGAAGTTGACGTGATCGGCATGTCGCCCGTGGGTATGGATCTCGACGGTGCCCCCGATATTATCCGCGTGGTGCCAGGTCCGAGACTGCGCCGCCAGGTGTGGCTGCGCACCGCCTCGGGCCAGCGCCTCGCCTACGCCACCTCCTGGTGGGAGGCCAGCCACGTCGATGAGTATCTGCAAAACAAGTCGCTGCCGATCTGGGCCAGCCTGGCCCGCCTGCGCACCGAGCTATACCGCGATATTCAGGGCCTCTACTACGGCGACTCCGAGGCGCTAGAAGACGCCTTTGGTCAGGTTGGACCGTTTTGGGGTCGCCACTACCTGTTTTGGCACCGGGGCAAGCCGCTGACGCTGATCTACGAAGTCTTTTCGCCCTACCTGACTCGGTATTTAGGGCCGATGCAGAGTGGGCCGACGGTGGGTGGGTAGGTGAGCGGATGGGTGGGTGAGTGG
>PYGV01000140.1 GCA_003022385.1 filamentous cyanobacterium CCP3
CCGTCGGTACCGAAACCGGCCATGGAGGGCTTGGCGAAATCTCTGCAACGTTTCAAGATGGGTGCTCATAGGTGGTAGTGCTTTGCAAGTTCACGTCACTACCACTTTCCTAGCTTTAGCTCACACTATTTGAACAAACTCCAGTCAGGTAGCTCCGCCATGATCTGTAATTAACGGCTGATTGGCTTGAGAATGCGTGCACTTAGCACATCAGGTTCTAGAATGCATGTGGCGAATTGAACAGACGTGACCACCATCCTGTCCTACGACAGACCTCTCCCATACTTGAATGAGCACAGAAACCTATCTCAATCACCCCAATTTTGGCCTGCTCTTCAGAGTGTGCATGGTAGATGACGGTCAAGAGCTGTATGCCACACTGTATGCCCAGCGGCTGTTTTTTGTGGTGACTCACTCCCCTACCGAAGGGCTAGTGTTTCAGCCCCTGGGCCGCAGCAACGCTCGACTGATGCTAGAAAGTCGCCTGCGCACCTTGCGACGGGCGGGCCAGCAGGCCGACTACGATCGCCTACAGCACACCTATAAGCAGACCTTTCAATGACCGCTGCCTCCAGCGCCCTGCCCCAGCACTTTGATGAGATTTACCAGAGCATTCCTGCCAGGGTTACGCTAATTGCGGTAACTAAGTTTTTGCCGACAGAGACCATTCGCGCGGCCTACGAGCGAGGGGTGCGGCATTTTGGCGAAAGCCGGGTGCAGGAGGCGATCGCCAAGCAAGCCCAGCTCACCGACCTGCCCGACATCACCTGGCATCTGATTGGCCACCTGCAAACCAACAAAGCCCGCAAAGCCGTCGAGCACTTCGACTGGATACATTCCGTCGACAGTCTGAAGCTGGCCCAGCGGCTCGACCAGGCGGCCCAGGAGATGGGTAGAGTTCCCCAGTGCTGCCTACAGGTCAAGCTGGTGCCCGACCCGCCGAAATCGGGCCTTGACCTGGCCGAGCTAGACGATCTACTGCCCGAGCTAGATCAGCTGGCTCATCTCAAGATTCGTGGCCTGATGGCCATTCCTCCCCAAGGGGCTAGCGCGGCGACCGTGCGCGATGTCTTTTGTGGGGCCAGGGGGCTAGGCGATCGCATTAACCAGCAGGGCTTTGACCGCCTGCACATCGATCAGCTCTCGATGGGAATGTCGGGGGATTATGCCGAGGCGATCGCCTGTGGCGCCACTATGGTGCGGCTGGGGACGGTGCTGCTTGGCCCTCGCCCGTCATCGGCCTGACCCTCGACAGCACAGAAGCTAGCGATCTTGGTCTCTGGTTTCTAACTCAAACCAGGGGCGGGGAAACGGGCTGGGTATGGCCTTGGGGCGATCGCCAACCGCCCTTCACCCCGAGGCATTGTTGCAGCCAAAAGTTACGTTTGACCATGAAATCAAACCACAGCCAGAAGATTCTTTAACTAATTGTGAACTAACTATTCCCTTTTTTGATTTCGTGTATACTGTGGTCTCAATATTCTGTGTTCAGGATATTAATGCAGACTCCTAAACCTGCTTTAGCTCAGCGAGAAGCGTTTCACTTCGGTGTTAGTGACCACTGGGTGTTTTAGGTCAGGTTTGGGTGACCAGGTTTGAGAGGTCAGAGACCTGCTTCGGGGGTCAGATTAACCCTTAACTCCAAGTTAGCCCCAACAATTTTCACAACAGCCGTTGCAAATGGAAATTTGGCGCTATCATGGCCCTCGGATAACCGGAGCATAATGCCTCCCCATCGGTCAATGGCCAAAGGGGTTGCCTACCTAAGTGATAGTCATCGTGGAGTGTAAGTTGTGAGCAACATGTTTTCTAAACTGCGGGACTTCGTTGGCCTAAACGACCCAGCAGACTACGACTACGAGTACGAAGAAATGGACGGTGAGGAGTACCAAAACCTCTACCAAGAAGAGAACACCCAGCCGATTGTGCAGCCCCAGCCCGAGGAAGTTCGGCGGAGCCGCCCCCGTCGCGAACGTATGATGCCCACTGATGCAGGAATGACCCCGATGGCCAGTAACGTAATTGGTATGCCCGGTGCCATGAACGGCACCTCCGAAGTGGTGGTAATGGAGCCGCGCTCTTTTGAAGAGATGCCCCAGGCGATTCAGGCCCTGCGGGAGCGTAAGTCCGTAGTGCTAAACCTGACCATTATGGATCCTGATCAGGCGCAGCGTGCCGTTGACTTTGTCGCTGGCGGCACCTACGCCATCGACGGCCACCAGGAGCGCATCGGCGAGAGCATTTTCCTCTTCACGCCCAATTGCGTGCAAGTCAGCACTCCCACCGAGTACGAAGAAGAAATCTTCATGGGTCAGCCCCAGGGTATGCCCATGCCCGGTCAAATGCCCCCTGCGCCCACCTGGGGTGCAGAGCCGATGGCTCGCATGGCCTAGGGCAATCTAGACCACTTACAACTCTGACTATCATCGCCCCCAGACTGGCTCTGGGGGCTACCTTAGGGTATGGTCATCCTTGACGCCATGAGTAAGGAAGTCACAGGAGAGCGTATGCCCGAGGCAACATTTGGGGTTATCGGCGGCGGGATGATGGGAGAAGCTCTCATCGCCCGCCTTCTTAATCAGGGCATTTTTGCCCCTGGGGCGGTGCTGGTCAGCGACCCCCAGGCGGCTCGTAGAGAGGTGCTGCATCATACCTACGGTGTGCAGACGACCGACAATAACCAGGCGGTGATCGAGGCGGCGGAGACTGTTTTACTGGCCATTAAGCCGCAAATGCTGGCCGCAGTAGCCGACAATCTTCAACTTCCTACCCGCGATGCTCCGCCGCTGCTGCTGTCGATTTTGGCGGGCACAACGCTGGCACGGCTACAGCAAGCCTTTCCGGGTTGGGCGGTGGTGCGGGCGATGCCGAATACGCCTGCTACGGTGGGGGCCGGGGTGACGGCGCTGGCGGCGGCAGAATCGGTCAGCGAGGAGCAGCGATCGCAGGCCCGCACCATCTTTGCCAGCGTTGGCACCGTCGTCGAGGTGCCCGAGTACCAGATGGATGCGGTGACGGCACTCTCAGGTTCCGGACCAGGGTATATCGCGCTGGTGGTCGAGGCGCTGGCCGACGGCGGCGTGGCAGTGGGGCTGCCTCGGGCCGTGGCGCTGGAGCTGGCGATCGCCACCGTGCGCGGCACGGGTGAACTGCTGCACCAGGGCGATCTCCATCCAGCCGTCTTGAAGGATCGCGTCACCAGCCCCGGCGGTACGACCATAGCGGGGATCGCGGCACTGGAGGCGGGCGGGTTGCGATCGGCGCTGATGGCGGCGGTGCGATCGGCTTACCTAAGGTCCAAAGAACTGGGCCAGTCGTGAGCAGATGCGGCGATCGCTCACCTCCTAAGGAACGTGGATTTTTTAAGGTGCAATTCTTGTGGGTCAGGCATCTTGCCTGACCGTGGACAGCCGGGACGGCTATCCCACACTATTTGATTCGGGATCCTAAGATCCGATCGCGACCTCGTTGACCATCTGAGGGGCGTGGGGATGGCCGCTTCCCATGCGGGAGGCCACCTGCTCCGCCAGATATTCCGCGTCGCGGGCGATGCCGGAGAATCGGGCCGACCCCCAGGTGTAGAGCCAGGGCAGCCCGAGAAAGTACAGCCCCGGCACAGTAGTCACGCCGCGACGGTGGCCGGGGTAGCCCTGGCCGTCGAATACAGGCAGCTCGATCCAGCTAAAGTCGAGGCCGTAGCCGATACACCAGATCACCGAGGTAATGCTGGCGGCTTGGTAATCAACGCTGGTCTCGACGACCTCAGGTTCCCAAACGGGTCGATAGGGCGGATCGACCGGGGCATCGATATTGTTTTTTTCGATATAGCTATCAATGGTGCGCTTGATGCTTTCCGCGACGGCATCGGCCTGATCGAGGTTCTGCTTCAGGTCGTCGCCAAAGCTCAGTCGGGTACCCTGAATGTCCTTGAGCCGACCGTGCAGTGCCATGCCCTGAAGGGCAAAGTGGCGCAGGTCAATTTCGCGCCCCCCGCCGCGCCCGGTAACGTAGTGGTTGGTCTTGTGGCGCACGGTTTCTTTTTGCGGGTGGTCGTCGATCGCCAGGTCGTAGTAGCCCATCTGGTCGAGCCATTCCACTACGTCTTTGCCCCGGTAGCGGCGGGGCGATCGCGGCGCGCCCCCCACGCACAAGTGCACCTTGCGCCCGGCCAGGTGCAGGTCTTCGGCAATCTGGCAGCCCGACTGGCCGGTACCCACCACCAAAACTGCACCCTTGGGCAGCGACTCAGGGTTGCGGTACTCAGCCGAGTGTAGCTGCACAATGTTGGGATCCAGCCGCTCCGCCAGGCGAGGAATTTTGGGCGTGTGGTAGCCGCCGGTGGCGACCACCACCTGGTCAGCGGTAAAGGTGCCCTGATTGGTCACCACTTCAAAGCCGCTGCCCTCGCGACCCTTGACCCGTTTGACCTGCACCCCGGTTTTGAGCGGCGGATTGAAGTGGCTGGCGTAGCGCTCAATGTATTCCACAATGGCGTCGCGGCCCATAAATCCCTCTGGGTCATGGTCTGGGTAGGGAAAGCCGGGTAGCTGACACTGCCAGTTGGGCGTCACCAGACAGAACGAATCCCACCGTTTAGTGCGCCAGGAATGAGCGACCTGGTGCTGCTCAAACACAATGTGATCGATGCCCCGACGCTGTAGGCAATAGCTGATCGATAGCCCCGCCTGGCCGCCGCCAATGACGATGACGCCGTAGTGAGTGGTCATAGCTGAATCCTGAGTGAGGTGCGCTGAAGGTTCTGTGTCGTACCCTAGGCGGTTGTTGGGGGAATACGTGTAACTCCGGCTACCGAAAGCCGTGATCTAGCGTTAGTGAGAGGGATAGGCCTACGTTGGCGCAGCCTTCCGGAACGGAATCGCGCTTTCATCGCCCTCTCGCTGCTTTACTCGGGGCCAATTGGGGCGATACCCCTATCACTTTCGACAGGGGTATTCTCTGTTCAGAGAGTTCAATTACCTCAGGTCTTCCCCTGCCCCTGTTGATTAGGGCAGACATCAAAGGTTTGTAGTTGCTGATACGGGAACTCATTGGGATCGCCCGTAAGGTTCTGAAACATGCAGCCCGAAACTCAGCGCTGCCAGCAACTTTGCAAGGAAGAGATTTATGCCTGAAGTAACTTTGCCAGCTCACCAGGCTGGGGATTTTTTGGTTGATTACGAAGAAAAAGTTTTTCCCGATGTACAGGCCGAACCCGGCGAAAAAGCCCTGATCACCTTTCACACTGTGGCCTTCGAAGGCTCTATCGGCTTGGTCAACCTGCTCCAGGCTACCCGCCTCATTCGCAAGGGCTTTGAGACCTCGGTGCTGCTCTACGGGCCGGGGGTCACCCTGGGGGTGCAGCGCGGTTTTCCTAAGCTCAACGACGAGGCCTTCCCCGGTCACCTGGCGATGAACAACCAGATTGTCAAAGTTATGGAGCTGGGCGGCAAGGTCTACGCCTGCCGCTTTGCCCTCCAGGCCCTTTACGGTCACGGCGAACCGTCGCTGATTCCCGGCATTCGCCCCATCAATCCCCTCGACGTGCTCGACCTGGTGCTCATGCACCGCAAAGAAGGAGCCTTCATTCTCGACACCTGGACGATGTAGAACCCTCACCCCTGCCCCTCTCCCTAGGGAGAGGGGAGACCCGTAGGGTGGGTACTGCTCCAACATTCTCCTCCCGCCACCACCAACGCCCATGGACTATACCAAAACCATTCGCGCCGCCGCCGCTCAGATTAGCCCCGTGCTGTTTAGCTGCGACGGCACCACTGAAAAGGTGCTGGAGACCATTGCCCAAGCCGCCCAGTCGGGAGTCAAGTTAATCGTTTTTCCAGAGACCTTCATTCCCTACTACCCGTACTTTTCGTTCGTGCAGCCCCCCGTTCTGATGGGAAAGGAGCACATGCGGCTGTACGAGGAAGCGGTGGTGGTGCCGGGACCGGTGACCGATGCGGTGAGTCGGGCAGCCCGGTCCTACGGCATGGTGGTGGTGCTGGGGGTGAACGAGCGCGAGGCCGGTTCACTGTATAACACCCAGCTGATCTTTGATGCCGACGGCAGCCTGGTGCTAAAGCGGCGCAAGATTACCCCCACCTACCACGAGCGCATGGTGTGGGGCCAGGGAGATGGGGCCGGACTGCGGGTGATGGAGACGGCGGTGGGGCGGGTAGGAGCACTGGCCTGCTGGGAGCACTACAACCCCCTGGCTCGCTATGCTCTGATGACTCAGCGGGAGCAAATTCACTGCGGGCAGTTTCCGGGGTCGATGGTGGGGCAAATTTTTGGCGACCAAATGGAAGTCACCATGCGCCACCACGCTCTGGAGTCGGGCTGCTTTGTGGTCAATGCCACCGGCTGGCTAACGCCGGAGCAAAAGCAGCAGATTAGCCGCGACGAGGCCATGCATCGGGTGCTGTCGGGGGGGTGCTACACCGCCATTATTAGCCCAGAGGGGGTGCCCCTGACTGAGCCCATTACTGAGGGGGAGGGGCTGGCGATCGCAGACCTCGACTTTTCTCTGATCACCAAGCGCAAGCGCATGATGGACTCGGTGGGGCACTATGCCCGCCCCGATCTGCTGCGGCTGCGGGTCAATGCCGAACCCTGGTCGGTGGTGGAAACCCCAGCGCCACCTCCAGTTTCCTCTTCCCCATCGGGCGATCGCGCGGATCGGTTGTCTTTAGCCGACGAGTCCGCTGACTCCCGCCTCCCGCCATCCTCTGGTCTAGGGCTGCCTGCGGTCTAGGTCAGCCAGTATTTTCACTATCGAGATCGGGAAGTCGCTGTAGGGCGGCACCAATTGACGCAGGTTTTTATCGGGTATCGAACAGTAGGCCATGAATAAGCAACGGCTAATTACAGAGTTACAGTCCAGCGGGCTGCGGTTGGCAGAGTCTACCCCCGGTGCGTCCGGGCGACGGGGCGGGGCAGGCCCCTCTGACCATCGCGCTATTACCATCGACGGCACGACCGTTATGGTGCCGGTCTACACCAGCAGCGCCGCTCAATCGCCCTACACCCTCAGCGCCACAGCTGCCAGCCCGCTGCATTTAGAGGCGTCGGGGGAAGCCATTGCGCCGATTGACCTGCCTAATGCGCCCCGGTTCTACGGCCTCACCACCGCCGATGGTATCCCCTATTCCAAAATCGCGCTGCTCCACGGGCGCGACGTGCTGGCGACCACGGTGCAGCAGACCTGCAGGCGCTACCGCGACCCCGCCACCGCCTGCCAGTTCTGCGCCATTGAGAAATCTCTCGATGCTGGCCGCACCATTGCCCGCAAAACTCCCCAGCAGCTCGCCGAGGTCGCCGAAGCCGCCGTGCGGCTCGACGGCGTCACCCACATGATTATGACCACGGGTACGCCCAACACCAGCGATCGCGGTGCCGCCTACCTGACCGAGTGCGCCGCCGCCATTCGCCAGCGGGTAAACCTGCCCATCCAGGCCCAGTGCGAGCCGCCCGATGACTTCGCTTGGTTTGACCGCATGAAAGCGGCGGGCATCGACAGCCTGGGTATGCACCTGGAGGCGGTGGATCCCGAAGTACGGGCCAGGATTATGCCGGGTAAAGCCGAAGTGCCGCTGACCGTCTACTACCAGGCCTTTGAAGTGGCGGTTAAGGTATTTGGCTGGGGCCAGGTGAGCACCTACCTGCTGGCCGGTTTGGGCGACAGCCTGGAAACGCTGGTCGAAGCCAGCGATCGCCTGATCAACCTGGGCGTCTACCCCTTTGTCGTGCCCTTCGTCCCCATCGGCGAAACGCCTCTATCCAACCACCCTGCCCCCAGCAGCGAGTTTATGTTCAGCCTCTACCAAAGAGTCGGCACCCTGCTTAAGCAGTCGGGCATGACCTCAGCGGAGATGAAAGCGGGCTGTGCCAAGTGCGGAGCCTGCTCAGCCCTTTCCACCTTTGAGAGCTGACCCACCCCTGCCCCTCCCAGGAGGGGATTCTAGAGCTTTTGATGTCTAAGAATTCATAAATCGACGGCCCCCATGGCACTCCACCACTACAGCTTCGAACTGGCTCAGTCTCCCGACGATCTGAAAGGTTATTTTGCCCTGCGTCAGCTCATTTTCTGCGAAGAACAGGGTCTATTCGACGATGATGACGCCGATAATCTGGACGGCGTCGCCTACCCCATCGTGGCGATAGATCATGAAGCTCAACCCGACGATCGCGTAGTCGGCGTCGTGCGCATCTACGAGAAATCGCCCCGGCTCTGGTACGGCGGTCGCTTAGGCGTGCACCCCAACTACCGCCGCGTGGGGCGCATCGGCAAGGGCCTCATCTACAAAGCCGTGACCACCGCCAACACCTGGGGCTGCGATCGCTTCCTCGCCACCGTCCAGCAGCAAAACGTGCGCTTCTTCCAGCGTCTCCACTGGGACTCGCTAGAGGAAATGCTGCTCTGCGATCGCCCCCATCACCTGATGGAAGCCGACCTCGCTCACTATCCCCCCGGTAACGAAGCGCGGCCCGTCTTGCCCTGGGAGGTGCAGCAGGTGTCCTGATGGGTAGATGAGGGAATGGCGTTGGGGCGCACTGCTGTGCGCCCGTACAGGAGGAGATGGGTGGATAGGTTAGGCAAGAATAGCTGTACGCTTCGGGATCCAGATCCACCTACCAATTAATTTGCAGGACATAAGTTTAAACCGATGATCAGCCAATCCTTTCCGTTGGGTCCAGGGCGGCGGAACGGCCCTGGTCGAAGGGGGTCTGGGGCCAGCGAAATGGCCCCAGCGACAGATCTGGCTTTTCTCCACCAACTCTAAGCCACTTCAAGGCCACTTCAAGTATTAATGATGTAGTAATGACCAGAGAGCTAACCCTAGAGGAATTGGCCGCCGAACTGCGGCGATCGCTCGGCATTCTGCATAAGCAAGACATTCAAACCGCAGCAGACCGCCTCAGCCACTGCATCCCCGCCGTCAACCAAGAACTCATTCTGCTCGGCGACGACTGCGCCGCCATCCCCGACAGTGAAGGGTATCTATTGCTGGCCGCCGAAGGCATGTGGCCCACCCTGGTCGAAACCGACCCCTGGTTTGCCGGGTGGTGCGCCGTCATGGTCAACGTCAGCGACATCTACGCCATGGGAGGCCGCCCCATCGCCGTCGTCGACACGATCTGGAGCCAGTCACCCCAGCAGGTGGAACCCCTGTGGCAGGGCATGATCGCGGCCTCCCAGGCCTTCAACGTGCCCATTGTGGGAGGGCACACCAGCTGCCACAGCCCCTACGCCGCGCTGTCGGTCGCCATCCTAGGTCGTGCCAACAAGTTGATCACCAGTTTCAGCGCCCAGCCGGGGGATGTGCTGCTGCATGTGGTAGACATGCAGGGCAAAATGCACTCCCAGTACCCATTTTGGAATGCGGCAACAGAAACGGATCGCGATCGCCTGCATCAAAACCTCAACCTGCTGCCCACCCTGGCCGAAACCGGCCTCTGCGATACCGGCAAAGACATCAGCATGGGCGGCATCGTCGGCACCACGCTGATGCTGCTGGAAACCTCCGGCTGTGGGGCGATGCTGGACTTGGGGGCGATCGCCCCTCCCCCCGGCATCGACCTACTGCCCTGGCTGCTCAGCTTCCCCAGCTATGGCTATCTGCTCAGCGTGCGGCCCGAGGCCAGGGCCAAAATTCAGCCCCAGTTCCACAACCGAGGACTGGTGTGTGAGCCTGTCGGTACCATAACCAACGGACACACCCTCAACCTCAAGCTTGGCAACGCTTCCCACTGCTTTTGGGATTTCGCCACTGAATCCCTAACCGGGTTTGGGGGCGACGACCAGTCAAGACAAACCAATGACACGCATTCTGCATAAGCTAGAAAGAGAGTATCGCTGATTCCTTCTATTGCAATGCTTTGCCCATGACCACTGCCGCCAAACTTCTAACCCTCGATGAGTTTTTAGAACTCCCTGAGACCAAGCCCGGCTCAGAATTTATCAACGGCAAAATCATTCAAAAGCCCATGCCCCAAGGCGAGCACAGCCGATTGCAAGGTAAACTCAGCACCGCCATTAATGTGGTGTCTGAGCCATCTCAAATAGCTTATGCGTTTCCAGAGTTACGCTGCTCATTTGGAGGAGCCTCGATCATTCCAGACATCGCAGTTGTCCGTTGGCAAAGAATTCCTCGCCAGCCGTCTGGGCGCATCTTAAATCGCTTTCCTATCCACCCCGATTGGTCGATTGAAATCCTTTCGCCAGAGCAAAGTCAATCTCGAGTACTCAGCAATCTGCTTCACTGTGCTCAGCATGGTACTGAGCTAGGCTGGCTTATCGATCCAGATGAAGAAACAGTGCTAATTATCTGGCCCAACCAACGGGTGCAATTTCTCGAAGGCGATGCGCTATTGCCTGTGATTGAAGGTGTTGAGCTATCGCTCACGGTAGCCCAGCTCTTCGGCTGGTTAGTCCTCTGATGGGCTCTTTCCTCCGCATTGCGCTGTTGACCTACTCCACCAAACTGCGGGGCAGCGTTGTGCACACGCTGGAGTTGGCCACTGCGCTAACCGAGTTGGGGCATGATGTCTGCGTTTACGCCCTCGATAAAGACGGCCAAGGCTTTGAGCGCGAGGTTGCGGCAAACGTTCAACTCGTTCCCGCCCAGCCCTCTCCTGACGGTCTGGAGCCTGAGCAGGCGATCGACGCCTTGATTCGGCAGCGCATTCAAGAATTTGTGGATTTCTTTCTGGTCAATGCTGAAACCTACGATATCTACCACGCCCAGGACTGCATCGGGGCCAATGCGCTGGTTCAGCTGCGGCAACAGGGGCGAGTATCCAACGTTGTGCGCACCGTTCACCATGTAGAAGACTACGCCAGTATTTACTTACAGCGGTGTCAGGATAAGTCAATTCGGGATCCAAATTTGTGTCTGTGCGTCAGCGATCGCTGGCACCAGGCCCTCCGCAATGACTACGGCATCGAAGCGCCCAGGGTGATAAACGGCGTCGATCTACAGCGCTTTTCGCCTATCCCCTCAGGTCAGGAAAATGCCGTAAAAGCCCGCTACGGCCTGACCGGATCGCCCATCTACCTCACCGTGGGGGGCATCGAGCCACGCAAAAATTCTCTGCGGCTGCTGGAGGCATTTGCCCAGGTGCTGAGCCACCATCCCCAGGCGCAGCTAGTGATCGCGGGTGGCTCTACTCTGTTTGACTATGAACCCTACCGCCGGTCGTTTTTTGCGCTGGCGACCGCTCTAGAGCAGGATCATGGGCCGCTCATTGGTAAATCGGTCATCCTGCCAGGGGTAATCCCCGATGAGGATTTGCCTGCTCTCTATCGCACCGCCGATGCGTTCTGCTTTCCGTCTACCAAAGAGGGCTGGGGGCTGGTGGTGCTGGAGGCGATCGCATCGAGTCTGCCCGTGATTACCGCCAATCAGCCGCCCTTTACCGAATTTCTCACCCCCGAGCAGGCGCTGCTGGTGAATCCTGACTCGGCCAGTGCGATCGCTCGGGCCATGGTAGAAAGCGTCCGACCTGCGATCGCCCAATCCCTCGTCAGCCAAAGCCGCTCCATTCTGCCCCAGTACACCTGGACCCGGTCAGCGGCGCTGCACGTGCAGCACTATCGGCAGTTGCTCAGTGCCCAGGCCCAGCCATAACGGTGTCTTTAGGAGCAATAAAACCTATGGGCCGCCCCCCTCACCATAAAGGCTAGGATATGGCCTGTACCGGGTGTCCTCACCGATCGCAGGACAGCAGCGTCATTCTGTCCAAAGGCCAGGAATCTCAGGGGTTAGGCACCTTTGGCGGCGTGTTTACCCCCTCGATCTTGACCATTCTGGGGGTGATCATGTACCTGCGGTTTGGCTGGGTGGTGGGCATTCCGCTGTATCTGGCCCAGGCGTTTTCGGTGGCGCTGTACACCATTGGCTTTGCCGAGAGCCTGGTGCAGGTTTTTCCGATGCTGTCTCAAACCCTGGTGGCGCTAATCACCACCATTCTGGTTGCCATGCTGGCGCTGAAATCGGCGGATATTGCCATCAAGGCCCAGTATTTCATTATGGCGGCGGTTGTGCTGTCGCTGGGGTCGCTGCCAGCCAGCGAAGTACCTGGCTCAGTGGGTTTTTGGGCGGTGCTGGCGGTATTTTTTCCGGCGGTGACGGGCATTATGGCCGGGGTCAACATGTCGGGTGATTTGAAAGATCCGCAGCGATCGATTCCCACCGGCACCCTGGCTGCGATCGCCGTCGGCTACATCATTTATATGGGCATTCCGATTTTGCTCAGCCAGTGGGCCGACCCGTTTACCCTGGCTAATTTAACCCACAACCGGGGGTTGTTTACCCTATCTAGCGTGTTGCCCTCGGGCGCCCGCAGCACCAGCCAGAAAGAGGCCCTGGTAACTACGATCAAAGACTATCTTGACCGGCAGGGAATTGAGGCCTTTGTAAGGCTGGTTACGGCCCCCGACCCGTTTAGCGGCATGGAAAAACTGGTCGATGCCTACGGCATTGGGCCACTGGTGCCCAATACGGTGCTGCTGGGCGATACCGAGGCCGAAAACACGCGCGATCGCTTTTGCCAGATGATCGCTACCTGCCACCAGGCGCGCCGTAACGTGCTGATCTTTCGCAGTCAGCCGGAGAACTATCCGACCGTGAGCGGGCCTAAGCCGACGAAGCGGCGCATTGACGTTTGGTGGGGCGGCCTACAGACCAACGGCGGTCTGATGCTGATTTTGGCCTACCTGCTGCGCACCAGCGGGCGCTGGCGTAATGCGGATATTTACTTGAACCTCGTGGTGCCCAACGAGCCCGCCAAAGCGGCGGCTGAGCAAAACCTGGAGCAATTAGTTAAGAGCCTGCGGATTGGCGCTATTCCGAGAGTGATTGTGGCCCGCGATCGCGCCTTTGACGACATCCTCAAGACCACCTCCCAAACCGCCGATCTGGTGTTTTTGGGTCTGGCCACGCCAGAGGGCAACTTCACCGATTACTACCTCGACTTGCAGCAGCGCACGGCAGCGCTACCGGCGACGATTTTGGTACTGGCCTCAGAAGATCTGGCGTTTGCCGAGGTTTTGCAAAAAGATGGGTAAAGGACTGGGGCAGGATGGCTGCTGTTCTACCCCAACCCAACTGCCGCCTAATTTCCAATCGCCTGCCGCCGATGACATTTCTGCCCGTGGGGCTGGCTCCATCCGCTGAAATCCTCACTAGTATTGAGACAGGGGTTATCTCAATGCCAGCCGCACTATGGTCAATGCCGTCTCTGTCTC
>PYGV01000471.1 GCA_003022385.1 filamentous cyanobacterium CCP3
TACGACCCAGATAAACTGCTGCCTCCCAAAGCAGCGGCAGCGACCACTTGACGGTCCAACGTCAACACAGTATCTACACCAACACGTAGCGGGTGAGCACGCGCATGATTTTGTTGATGCGCCCGGTGGGCTGGGGTTTGCTCCATTCGCGCACTTCGGCAAAGCCGAGGCGGTACAGTTCGTGGATGATGCGCTCGACGCCGTGGGCGCTGCCAATGACCAAAATGCGAATGACCTCTCGCCCCGGCTCGGCAGCAGGCTCGATAGTGACTTGCAATGCAGGGTCAGCCAGGGTTGAGGGGAGAAAAGCTTGAGGCATGGGGAATACAACAATGTGGATTTACCAAGCCTAATAATATGCCAACTGGATGTCAACCGTTCGGAACCCTTTCTTTACCCGCAAGGCTCTGAGATCATCGGGGCATGGGAAAAGCAGGCAATGTGCTCAAGCAAGTTTTAGAGACGCACGACCTTACTCAGTATGGTCTGGCGAAGGCAATGGGGGTTGAACGCACGACGGTCTACCGCTGGGTCAAGGGGGATAGAGACCCTTCAGCGGATACGGTAGTAGAAATTGTTGAAGCCCTGAAAGGCTTAAAGCCTCAAGCTGCCGAAGATTTCGTGAAGCTGTACCTGGGTGATATGCTCACCAATCCAGATCCCGAGCAACCGTAGGGTGCATTCGCGCAGCAATGCACCATTGAGGAGGCTACGGGCATTGGAAATTGCGCACGTTAAAGGCTATCTCTGGGCACCCTAGCGCTATCAGCACCTTTCCGCGTCCATGCCCAATTACCGACGCCGTTACCGACCCGGCGGCAGCTTTTTCTTTACCCACGTCACCTACCAACGTTACCCCTGGCTCTGCACCGACCTGGGCAGGCAGTCTCTCCGCTATGCCATTGTCACCGTTCGGCAAAAGCATCCGTTTACGATCGATGCTTTTGTCCTGTTGCCCGATCATTTTCATTGTATTTGGACGTTGCCGGAAGGAGATATCGATTATGCCAAACGGTGGCGGCTGATCAAGCTGATGGTGACGAAGGCTTGCGGGCAAGAGCTGGCGCTACCCTCGGAGAAAAGCGCCTCGGGGGAGAGGCGGCGGGAGGGAAACCTATGGCAGCGACGCTATTGGGAGCGCTGCATTCGAGATGAGCAGGATTTTTTAGGCCATTGTGAGTATATTCATCACAACCCGGTAAAGCATGGGTTGGTGGAGTGCGCTACGGATTGGGCGTTTTCAAGTGTGCATCGGTATCTGCGGGAGGAGGGCAAATAAGCGGAGAGATACTCTCAGTGGTGCATTGCTGCTTAATGACAGCAATCAACCATTCTAAGGTCTACTTCTTTGTTTACTGATAAAAATCCTGTAGTGGTTTTCAAGAGCACCTCGATTTGGTGCAGCGTTTTTGTTCTGTGGTAAAGCAAGTTTGCGACCCACTAAATCCTGATAACAGGTGCCCATAAGTTCAGGGGCAATTACCACATCATAAGTGTTTGGGTGAATCGACAGCAGGTGTAGGTCGAATAAAGTGTGTATATCAGATCTGAGTGGTAAGCCATTGGTTGGGTGGTTAGTGTCAGTCCCTTGATACGGAATTATGTGTGCTGCTTCAAGCGCAGATTCCACATCACAGTCAGTAATTGGGCATCGACTACCATAAAATTTGAGTAGCTTGAATCTAAATTCAGCCTGCCCCTGCCGTTATACAATAGATGTAGTAATGCGCTTTCTAGCATCTTCAATATTTTCAGCATCAAAATATCCTTCGGATTCGATTTTTTCACGTGCATCAATTAATTCAACTTGAGTTTGACTGTCTTCAACTGAATCTATAGTTAAATCTAGTTCTGGAGCCTTCCAAATCCTAACTAAACCACCACCTTCGGAATATGCAGATGCATCTCCGCTCATCAAAAATTTGCCATCATCACTAAACTGTATGCTGACTGGCCATTTGAATTCTAAGTAGCTTACTCTCTCGTTATTTTCCAGGTTCCATACTTCAATGCCGTGATTGACATCAAAGGCTATATTTTTACCGCTAGGATCAATGCCAAAACGACCAATCTGCTCGAACTGCTCAGCAATGCTCTTCTGAAATTCTCCAGTTTTTGCATTCCAGAATTTGATTCCGTTATTTCCACTACGGCCAACAAGCTTACTGCCATTTGGAGTTAAAGCAATGCCGCCAATAGCGCAACCCTCTAAAACATATAACTGCTCGCCTGTACTAATATCCCATACTCTAGACGTACCATCATTACTTGAACTAACCAAGATAGAACCATCAGGACTAAATGAAAGATTCCCAACTCGAAGATTATGCTCTGAGAGCGTAAATTTTAGCTCTCGACTCTCAACATCCCAAATGTAAATCGTGGTTTTTTGGCCGTTAGGAGATTTATATTTGTTTTCTCCTCCACTTGCAAGCAGTTTGCCATCAGGACTAAAAGCAACTGAATGAATCGGATCTCTACGTTTTGCAAGCTTGCAAACCAAGCGCTTTTGTTCTAGATCCCATAGGCATATCGTTTTATCGAGTCCGCCGCTAGCAAGAAGCTTCTTGTCAGGACTAACGCTGGTAGAAAATATGATATCTTCATGTCCTTCAAGGACAAAGTTAACCTTTTGCGTGTTTATATTCCACAACAAGATATTGCGACCACTAACACTGGCTAGTGTTTCATCGGAGATCATAGAAACTCCGTAAATCCAGCTAGAGTGGCCTTTTATAGCGGTTCTCATTCGGATGAGGTACAGTAACAGTCATTTGTGAACCAGCTGCGAATATCTTTTAAAGTGACT
>PYGV01000020.1 GCA_003022385.1 filamentous cyanobacterium CCP3
GTCGATAGCAGCAACACCATTCTCCACGCCCGGTTGGGCTATGGCGGAGTCGCCGCCACTCCGCCATAGCCCAACCGGGCGTGGAGAATGGTGTTGCTGCTATCGACATCCACTACAAAAGCCGCCGCGACAATGCTGATGTCGTCGGTGCCGCGCTTGCCAATTTTGTAGGATTGGGCCAAACGGCGAGCCGTCCCTGGCGCAGGCCTTCTAGGAATTTGGACGGCGACAATAACTTCGCTTGATTGCAGCTCAGTCTGGCGGTAGCCGGTAAAGAAGTTTGCTAAAGGCAGGGTTCTTTCGCCCCCGGGGCCAGCCAGCTTCAGGGTCGCATCCAGCGACAGGAGCACCGGGGGCAAATCGCCAATCGGGGAGGCGGTGCCGATGTTGCCGCCCAGGGTGGCCCGGTTGCGCACCTGACGAGCGGCAAACCAGTGGATCATTTCATCCAGGCTGGGGAAGATGCCGTGCAGGTTGGCCTCGATGTGGCTGAGGGGCACCGCCGCGCCGATTTCCACATAGTCTTCGGTTTGCTGAATCTGCTTGAGTTCTGCGATCGCTTCCAGGGAGATCAGCACCGGGTAGTGCTGCCGGTGCCAGCTCATCTCCAGGCCCAGGTCCGTCGCCCCGGCAACCAGGGTAGCGTCGGGGTGCTGCTGCAACAGGTCAAGCACTTCCGAGAGCTGAGTCGGGCGATAGAACCGCTCGCTGTGGCCGTTGTTTTGGGTGGTGTAGGCCAGGGGCAGCAGCTCTGTCGCAGCAGAGCCCAGCTGTGCTGAGAATTGGTCTTGAATGGTAGCATCGGCCACGAGCTGGGCGGCGCGGCGAATGGGGATGTAGCCCGTGCAGCGGCAGAGGTTGCCCTCCACGGAGAGGTCGTCGGGGGTGCCGTCGTAGTAGGCGGCAAACAGGCTCATGATGAAGCCGGGGGTGCAGTAGCCGCACTGGGAGCCGCCCGTTTCGACCATAGCGGCCTGCACTGGATGCAACTGCTCGAAGGTGACGGGCTCTTTGACCAGGGGCTTTTTGGGAATGCTGCACTGGGTAACGCCGTCTGCGGTCAGCACCTGCCGCCCCGCCACCGCCCCCAGGGGAATCAGGCAGCTATTGACGGCCTGGTAGTGGGGTTTGCCGTCAGCTCCTGCGCCTACGATCGCCACGGTACAGGCTCCACAGTCGCCGTCGCCGCAGCCTTCCTTTGTCCCTGCTCTGCCACTCAGACGCAGGTACTCCAGCAGCGTTATGGCGGGGGAGATATCTTTAGCAGAGACAGGCTCTCCATTGACGGTGAAGCTGAGCCAAACGTCACGTTGTTGAGTCACAGGCCTATTGCACCTAGAAACACGATCCCATGAGCCATGAGATTAGTGTTCAACGTATCGACAATTTAGTAAGTACGACGACAATTTGACTAAAATTTAAGGTTGAACGCCGCCAAATATCTACCCCAGTGCAGATGAGGGCGATCGTTAGAAGCCTGATCAGGAGCAGGGCTATCCCGTCAACAGATGCGAAGGCTAAGCGGGATCGGGCATGCTAACTAAAGCGAGTTTTTGCCGACCATGGCCCACCCTTCTTCTGCTCACCCCAATGTCACCACGGCCCTGCTGGAGGCGCTCCATTTCGCCGCCACCAAGCACAGCGACCAGCGCCGCAAAGACAAAGAGGCCTCCCCCTACATCAACCATCCCATTCGGGTGGCGCAGCTGCTGGCCAGCGAGGGCGGCGTCACCGACCTGGACCTACTACGGGCCGCCATTCTCCACGACACGGTAGAAGATACTGAAACCACGCCAGAGGAAATAGAGCGCCACTTTGGCCCAGAGGTGCAGCGAATTGTGGCGGAAGTGACCGATGACAAAAGCCTCCCCAAGGGCGATCGCAAGCGTTTGCAGGTGGAGCACGCCCCGCACCTGTCGATCCAGGCCAAGCAGCTCAAAATTGCCGACAAAACCGCCAACGTGCAAAACATCACCACCTCGCCCCCCGACGGCTGGTCGCTGGAGCGCAAGCGCGACTATTTAGACTGGGCCGACCAGGTAGTGGCCGGATGCCGGGGCTCAAACCCAGCGCTGGAAGCGGTTTATGATCAGGTTATGGCCGAGGGACGTCAGGCACTGGCGGCGACAGCCCATTAGGCTCCCCGGAGTGCAGTCGGCCTCAGCCGTGAGAGGTTTGCGGCCCTCAAGCGTCTACATGCTGAAACAGCATCTCAGCTGCCGCCGCTAAGGTGGGGCCAAATACCAGCACCCCCTCGTCGTGCCCCGCCATGATCAAAATACGCTGGCGCATCAGATCGGCCTGGTCTAACAGGCGAATCATTTCGTAGGCCATCGCCGGGGTGCCGTAGGGAACGCTGGCGGCAGTGGTGGGCAGCACCCCTTGACCCCGCTGCCAGAGGTCGCGGTTGTGGACGTGGATGATGGCCTGAATGACATCGCTGTAGGCGTAGAGCGCGGCGTGGGTGAGCGATTCGGAAGACGCCTGAATGGGGCCGGTGCAGTGCAGGGTGTTGCGATCGATATCCCAGTCGTCCACCAGGGTGTAGTGGTGGGGCGTCGTCACGGCCAGGTGCCCGGTTTGCGTGCCCGAGACGGCAAAGCTATGGGCCGAGAGCCGCAGGCTGATGTTACCGTAGCCGATACCGTTGGGGTAGAGGCCGATGTACTGGGCCTGATGCATGCGATCGCGCCACAGGATCACATCCGCCAAGACGGACTCCTTCAGGGGATCGCCCGGCGTCCAGTGGCCGACATATTTAATTACCCCATCATCGGGAAAGGGTGGGGCCATAGCCGCTAGGCCGCCTGTTCGGGAAACAGGCCCAGCAGCCCGGCCTCCGAGGCCGGGCAGATACCCCGCTCAGTGATCAGGCCCGTCACCAGGCGGGCGGGGGTGACATCGAAGCCGTAGTTGGCGGCGGGGGAAGATTCGGGGCAGATTAGCACCGAGGTCACGCCGTGGGGAGACAGCCCGTCCATGTACTTCACCTCGTCCGGGCTGCGCTGCTCGATGGGGATCTCGGTCACGCCGTCGCGCAGGGTCCAGTCAATGGTGGAGGAGGGCAAGGCGACGTAGAAGGGCACACCGTTGTCGTGGGCCGCCAGGGCCTTGAGGTAGGTGCCAATTTTGTTGGCCACATCGCCCTGGCGGGTGGTGCGATCGCTGCCCACGATCGCCAAGTCCACCAGCCCGTGCTGCATCAGGTGGCCCCCCGCATTGTCGGGGATTACCGTGTGGGGCACGCCGTGCTGGCCCAGTTCCCAGGCGGTGAGCTTGGCCCCCTGGTTGCGGGGGCGGGTCTCATCGACCCAGACATGGACGGGAATGCCGCGATCGTGGGCGTGGTAGATGGGCGAGGTGGCCGTGCCCCAGTCCACACAGGCCAGCCAGCCGGCATTGCAGTGGGTCAAAACGTTGACGGGCTGGCCGGTGCGATCGTAGATCTCCTCGATTAGCTTGACGCCGTGGAGGCCGATCTGGCGGCACTGCTCTTCATCGGCATCGAGGATGGCTTCGGCGTTTTGACGCAGGCGATCGACCGCCTCCGAAGCCGTGGCCACTTCGCGCAGGGCGTGGAGCTGAGAGGTCAGCGCCCAGTGCAGGTTGACCGCGGTGGGGCGGGTCTGGCCCAGGGTGTGGGCCGCCTGGTGCAAAAAGTCGCGAAAGTCCTCTGCTTCAACGGCTTCCAGAGCCGCCAGGTACATGCCCAGAGCGGCGGTGGCCCCAATCAGCGGGGCACCGCGCACCACCATGTCTTTGATGGCATAGGCCGCCTCATCCACCGAGTTTAGATCCATCCAGGTGAGCTGGTGGGGCAGCTGGCGCTGGTCAATCACCTGCACCACGCGGGGGTTGTCACGGTGCAAACGAATCGTTCGCGTGGGCTCGCCGTTAATGTTCACAGACCCGTTCTAGCCCCCAAAATTTCAGTGTTCACATTTTATAAGTTTTGTACTCCGTCTGGAAATGGAGCCCCGACAATTGTAGACATCAGAGCTGTGTAACAACGACTACATTTCACCGCTTTCCCAAGGAGAACCATTGATGACCCAAGCCATCGGCAAACCCGCTCCAACTTCGTTTGCAGACCCCGTTCAAGCCTGGCCAGTCAAGACCCGCGAATTGCACAGTCACCACTTCGACTCCACCATCTGGAATGACTTTCAGTTCCGCGACGACGATATTATCATCGCCACCTACGGCAAGTCTGGCACCACCTGGATGCAGCAGATTGTCGCCCAGCTGATTTTCAACGGTCAAGAAGGGCTCAGCGTCGGTGAGATGTCTCCCTGGATGGACCTGCGGGTGCCGCCTGCGCCGGAGAAACTGGCCGCTGTGGCAGCCCAAACCCACCGCCGCTTTCTCAAAACCCACCTACCTGTGGATGCCCTGGTCTTCTCACCCCAGGCGAAATATATCTACATTGGCCGCGACGGGCGCGACGTGCTGTGGAGCCTCTACAACCACCACGCCAATGCCAACGCCACCTTCTACGACCTGATCAACAACACCCCTGGCCTGGTGGGGCCACCGATCGAGCCGCCCCCTAGCTCCGTGCGCGAGTATTTTCTCAACTGGCTCGACAACGATGGCTACCCCTTTTGGTCACTGTGGGACAATATGCGCTCCTGGTGGCAGGTGCGCCATCTCCCCAACGTGCTGATGGTGCACTACGCCCAGCTCAAGCAGGATTTGCCGGGGCAAATGCGCCGCATCGCCGCGTTTCTCGAAACCCCCGTCGACGAGTCGCAGTGGGAGGCGATCGTAGAGCACTGCACCTTCGACTACATGAAACGCCACGCCGAGCAGGTAACCCCCCTGGGCGGCATGATCTTTAAAGGCGGTGCCCAGACCTTTATCAACAAGGGCACCAATGGCCGCTGGCACGACACCCTTACCGATGCCGATATTTGTCGGTACGAGGCCGTAGCTCAGGCCCAGCTGGGTGAAGACTGTGCCCACTGGCTGGCCCATGGTGATGCCTGAGCTTTACCGGGTTGCTAGCAGATCGCGCAGGGGCTTGGTCATCCAGTTGAGGCCCACCCGCACCTGGTGGTTAAAGGTGGGCATGCGGTAGAGGTAGGCCAGGCGGCGGGCCACATAGGCTAGCTCGCCGTCGAGCTGAATGCCTAGCCCGGTGAGGGTGGCGCGGCTGGTGCCCAGGGTCAGCATTTCGCCCATGTGGCGGTAGCGGAAGGGCAGCTGGGGGCGATCGCTCAGACTAGCCCAGATATTCCAGCCGACGAAATCGGCCTGCTGCAGCGCCACCTGGGCGGTGGTGGGCACCTGCTGGCCATCGGCGTCGCGGCAGTCGGCGGCATCGCCCAGGGCGTAGACACCGGGGCGATCGACCGACTCCAGGGTGGGCTGCACGACGATCTGCTGGCGATCGTTGTGCTTCAGGGGCAAGTTAGCCATCACCTCGTTGACGCGGGTGCCCACGGTCCACAGCACCAGATCCACGGGCAAAATGTCGGTCTGCTCACGAAAGGTCAGGCTAATGGTGTCGGCGGTGACATTGTCGACGGCGGTTTCAAGATCGACCCACACCCCCAGGTCAGAGAGCACTTTTTGGGCCACCTCGCGGTTGTACTCGGGCGAGGTGCGGAGGATCATATCAGTGCGCTCAATCAGGCGCACCCGGCCGCGATCGCCCAGCTGTTCGGCCACTTTGCAGGCCAGCTCG
This sequence comes from filamentous cyanobacterium CCP3, assembly GCA_003022385.1. GTDB lineage: Bacteria > Cyanobacteriota > Cyanobacteriia > Phormidesmidales > Phormidesmidaceae > Nodosilinea. Next base: position 5,690 of record PYGV01000020.1, read on the forward strand.
ACGCCGCTGTAGCCGCCGCCCACCACCGCCACGCGAATTTTCTCGGCCTCGGAGGCCGTCAGCAGGCGCAGACGGTCTTTGAGCTGGTAGGCATCCTGCAGGGTGCGAAAGGCCAGGGCGTGCTCGGCTACACCGGGGGCCATATCCATCGGGGTGGTGCCGCCCAGGGCCAGCACCAGGCGATCGTAGGGGAGGGTGATACCATCGCTGAGGCTGACGCGGCGCTGGTCGAGATCAATGGCCGTGACTTCCGCCTGGCGAAACTGGACAGCAGTACCAGCCAGCAGCTCGATGTAGGGGGGAGCGACTTCCCAAGCCTGTAGCTCGTCGGTGACCAGTTCGTAGAGCAGCGGCAAAAACAAAAAGCGATCGTTGCAATCAACCAGCGTAATCGTGGGTGAAGTGCCTTCCCACGGCAGCTGGCTCAGGCGCAGAGCGGTGTAGAGACCGCCGAAACCGCCGCCAAGAATACAAATTTGCTGGGGAGCGTCTGCCATGTCAAAAAGCTGTGATACCTCCTCTACCTTCTAACCCAAAATGGAAAGAGTCATCCTGCTTTTCGGAGATTTCTTTTGGCTACAGCGTCAGATTTAGAGATGCGATCGCCCCGCCGAGAGGCGCTGGCCGGGGCGCGAGACATTATTCCCCTGGTGGTTGGAGCTATACCCTTTGGCCTGATCTTTGGCACCCTGGCCCAAAGCAGCGGATTATCTTTTGGGGCAACCCTGGGCATGTCGGCTTTTGTGTTTGCCGGGTCATCGCAGTTCATTGCCCTGGGGCTACTGGCGGCGGGCAGCACCCTGCCCCTGATCGTGCTCACTACGGTGGTCGTCAACCTTCGCCACATGCTCTATGCCGCCAGTCTGCTGCCCTACGTGCAGGGGGCCTCGCAGCGGTGGAAACTGGTGATTGGCTTCTTTTTGACCGATGAAGCCTTTGCTGTCGCCATTCGCCGCTACGTACAGCCCGACCCCAGCCCCCATAAGCACTGGTACTACCTGGGTGCCGCCGGGGCCATGTACGGCAACTGGATTTTGTGCACGCTGCTGGGGCTGACGGTGGGGCAGCTGATTCCTAACGCGGCGGCCTGGGGGCTGGATTTTGCCATGGTGGCCACCTTCATTGGCATGATCGTGCCCTACGCAACGACGCGGCCCATGGTGGGGGCGATCGCCGTTGCTGGCCTGGTGGCGATCCTGGCCAATGGTCAGCCCCACAAGCTGGGGCTGATAGTCGCCGCGATCGCGGGGGTCACCGCCGGATTTTGGCTCGACCGACGGGCTACCCCTAGCCAAGACGCGCCGAGCTGAGCAACCCTGGTATTCTGCGACAGAAATATGCCTACCCTTCAGGATTGCCCGGCTCCCTAGCTCCCCGGTTCCCCAGTGCCTAGCTCCCTAGCCCCCCTAGCCTTTAAGACTACTCCTCAAACCGCCGCCCTTCATCCCTAGCCTGTGCTGTGCAGGTTGGTAGACCGCAAACTGGCTTTGCCAACGGTGCTAAAGGACGCCCCCTCCTGAATTTGAGGGCGCTTGTTGAAGGCGCTGTAGGGCAGCACCCGCAGAATTTCGGCCATAGTGGTGAGGCCGCTGCTCACCTTGGCGATCGCCGACTTTCGGAAGGACTCCAGGCCGCCTTTGTGCAGGTAGCGGTGAAGCTGGGTCAGCGTGCCCTCGTAAATGATTTGGCGCACGGTGTCGTCGACATTGAGCAGCTCAACCACGGCTTCGCGGCCAGAATAGCCCGAGTCAAAGCATTTGGAGCAGCCGGTGCCTACGCGCCACTGGCTGGCATGGGCCTGGTCATAGGTAATGCCCAGCAGGGCGAGGTCTCGGGCCGTCGGCTCGCAGGGCACCGCGCAGTGGGGGCAGACCTTGCGCACCAGGCGCTGGGCCACAATGCCCAAGAGGGCATCACTGATCAGGCTGGGGTCGGGGCCAATGTCTTTGAGGCGCGGGATGGCGCTGACGGCGTCGTTGGTGTGCAGGGTGGTCAGCACCAGGTGCCCGGTGAGCGCCGCTCGCACGGCGGTTTCAGCGGTTTCGCTGTCGCGTACCTCCCCTACCATGATGATGTCGGGGTCCTGGCGCAAAATGGCCCGCATGCCCGCCGCAAAGGTCATCCCCGCCGCCTCGTGCACCTGGGTTTGGGTAATGCGCGGCAGGATGTACTCCACCGGGTCTTCTACGGTTACCACGTTGACCTGCTGGGTAGCGACCCGCTGCAGGCTGGTGTAGAGGGTGCTGGTTTTGCCTGAGCCGGTGGGGCCAGTAAATATGATCATGCCCTGGGGCTGGCGCAGCCAGTTTTCGTAGATGTCGAGGGCGGCGGGGGTAAAGCCCAGCTCTTTGATATTGGTGAAGGGGTTTTCCTGGGGCAGCAGGCGAATGACGGCCTTTTCGCCGTTGATACAGGGCAGCGTGCTCACCCGCATATCCAGATCAACATCGAGGTCGGCGGTTTTGGAATAGCGATCGCCGATGCGAGCATCCTGGGGCACTCGACTTTCGGCGATGTTCATTTTGCACATCACTTTGAGGGCCACAATTACCCGGCGGCTGATGTCCGGGGGCAGCGTGGTGATGTCGTGCAAAATGCCATCGATGCGGTAGCGCACGAGCAGCCCCTCGCGCAGCGGTTCGAGGTGAATGTCACTGGCCCGGTTGCGCAGCGCCCCCGAAATAATGGTTTTGATACGGCTGATCTGATCGGCGGCTTTCGACAGAAACAGCTCCGTCATTTCGCCGATATCTTCTGATTCCAGCTCGCCCGTCAGTGGGTTGATCACCTGCTCGGCGTCAATTTTGTTGGTGTCGAGCCGCTGCAGCCGAAACCAGGTGTGATAGCTTTTGGCGCTAATCGAAATGACGTCAATTTCAGTTGAGGTGCGCTTGCTGAGGTGTTCAAGCTGCTCTGGCGACAGTGGCGCGGGGCTGCCCAGGTAGTAGCGGTTTCGCCACAGCAGCAGCGGCACCACGGGCGGCAGCGACGGGTGATCCTGGCAGGCTCGGAAAAAGCGATCGCTCACCTCGCGATCGAGCAGGGCCAGATTGACCTGCCCCTGACTATCGACCAGCATTGCCAAAGCCTGCTCCAGGTCGAGCTGTTTACCCCTGAGCTGCTGCCATACCGAGCCTGCTGTTGTCATGGTTGAACCTCAATCAAAAGAATGGTCTAGCCGCCGCACCAGGCGACGCTGGGGACTGGACATCCCCAGATTGCGATGCTGAATCATGGTCATGGTTGGCGATGGTACCTGGGTGGCTGATACCAAATCCGATTTGAAAAACCCCCATTCACAATGGGAGATCCCTAGGGGCACAGCAGGCTATGCCCCTAAGAACTGGGGTAGCCAGGCAGGATGTTGTATTAGTTTCTGGCAGCGCTGCGACTGGCCACCTGACAGGGCTTGCCGTTAGCGTCTAAAAAGTAGCAGGGCTCAGAGCTCTGAACTACGGTTTGGCGCGCAGCGCCCTCGGAGGCGTCACCGCACAGCGAGGACAGATCGCGCACCTGACCGTCGGTTGTGACCATATAGCAGAAGTACGACACGGGTTCAGCCCGGCGCGGCGGCGTAGCTGGATCAGCTGTAGCGGGGGCGACAACGGCGATCGCCAGGGGTAGGGGCAGTATCCAGCGGGAGACGTGGGGCATGGTGTGCATCCTGTAATCAAAGGGTCGTCAAAGCGGTTCAATGGGCCAGCCAGCGGGGGCGATCGCTGTCCAGGTCAGATCAGCTGCAAAATCGATCGGGTGGAAATGCCCAGGCCGATGAGGGTGATGCCCATAGCGCTGGCCAACGGTAGCCACTGCAATGCGGCCAGGCGAGGCATGGGCACCCGCTGAAACACCCGCCTGGCCGACACCATCAGCAGCCCCAAACCGGCTAATACGCTGGCCAGCCCCAGGCTAAAGGCCACCACCAGCAGCAGCCCGGATACTGGGTTGCCAAAGGCGATCGCCCCCAGCAGCAGCACCAGCGCCGCCGGGCAGGGCACCAGCCCCGCCGACAGGCCCAGCAGCAGCAGACTGCGCCAGGTGGTGGTGCCATCGGTTGGGGGCAAGTGGCTGTGGGTATGGCCGCCGTGGGCGTGATGGCCATGCCCGTGATGATGAGAAGGGTCATGGGGATGCTCGTGAGCATGGCCATCATGATGAGAGTGAGTATGGCCGTCGTGATGAGAAGGGTCATGGGGATGACCGTGCCCGTCGTGATGAGAAGGGTCGTGGGGATGACCGTGGGCATGGTGGGCATGGGCATAGTCGAGCGACGGTTGAACCAGGACAGGGACGGGGGCGCTGCGATGGGCAGAACGCTGCCGCCGCTGGGCAATTAAGTTGGCCCCAATGCAGACAATCATGCCGCCTGACACCAGGCCCAGCCAGGGGTAAATTTGCTCGGGCAGCACGTAGCGGGCGGCGGCCAGGGTAATTAGCCCCAGGGCAAACACGCCGAGGGTGTGGGTGACGGTGGTTGTCAGGGCCAAAAACAGGGCGTGGCGAGAGGTGGCCCGTTCGCCCACCAGGTAGGCCCCCACCAAGGTTTTGCCGTGCCCCGGCGACAGCGAGTGCACGGCCCCCCACAAAAATGCGCCGATCAGGGTGACAAACCAAGCTCGGCTGCCCAGCGCGGCGGCCCCGGTAGCTCTCACGGTGTAGGTAGGATCTTTGGGCGTGAAGACGTGGTTGGTGACCTGCCCCGATTCGGCAATGGTGGCCAGACAGCTGGCCTCGGGTGCATCCTCTGGAAAGAAGGTGTAGGCGATCGCCAGCCCGGCGGGCGGCTCGGCCCAGGTGTAGAGCAGCTGCAGGGTAGTGTGGCTGGTGGGGGCAATCTTCGCGTTGGCGGAGACACTGTCTACGGTGGGCTGAACTGTGAGCCGAGGTGATTGATTGCGGCTGTCTTTGAGGGCGATCGCAGGCTCCAGCCGCTCTGTCAGCGCCTGTCGATGGCGCAGGAGTTCTGCCGTTGAGAGCCGTCCGCTGCCGTCGTCGTCGGCAAAGGCGGTGAGCCCGGTGGGGTAGGTGAGGGTAATGCGGGTTTCGGCCCCCGCGGTCACGATCTCAGCGGCGGCTAGATCGCCCCAGTGGGCGGCGGCGGGTGGGGCGATCGCCAGCCCGATCGCCATACAAATCACGGCGGCCAGAAAACCTAACACACCATAGCGGCGTAGCTGCTGAGTCATGGTAAAAGCCTCTCATTCTGTCTGACGAGTCCTAACCGTTGCCGGGTTTTAGGGTTAAATTCTGGGTTAATCTCTGCGGCCTGGTGAAAAAACTGCTCCGCCTGGGCGGAATGGTTGAGAGCCAGCTCAATCTCGCCCGCCCGGTAGGTCATTTCGGCGCTGCGGAGGCCCGAGTCGAGCGCCTCCCGCATCGCCTGCTGCGCTGCCAGCGGCTGCCCCGCCTCTTGCTGTGCCCAGGCCAGTAGGTGGAGGGTCTCAGCGTCACGGCGGTTAGCCGCTTCAGTTTCCATCAGCGTCACCGCTTCCGCCACATCCTCGGGGTCACCCCGCTCCAGCAGCAGATGGGCCAGCTCGCGCCGATGGCCCAGGGCGTTACCCGCAATGCTGCGCCGCAGTTCGGCTTCGGCCACGGCCCAGGCCTGGGTTCGGGGTCGCCCCCGCAAAGCCTCAATGCGAGCCAGGCCGTGGAGGGCCAGCCCTCCCCCAACCGCCCGGTAATGACCCTTGGCCGTGCGATAGTGGCCCTTAACCGTAGCCAGCTCCGCCAGCTGAAGATGGGCTAGCGGGTAGTCAGGGACAATCTGCAGCGCTTCTCGGTAAAGGGCCTGGGCTATGTCGTATTCGCCTCGGCGAGCGTGAAACCGGCCCAAAAACACGCGGGTCTGCGCCGAACCGGCGGTGTTGGCGGGTTCTTCTGCGGCGATCGCCCGTTCAAAGTCGTTTAGGGCCAGCTCATCTCGCCCCTGGGCCTCGTGGGTCAGCGCCCGCAGGGTCAGGCTGCCCAGCGACGGATACTGCTCGGCGAGTGAGTTAGCCAGACTGGCGGCCTCTTCCACCTGTCCCAGCGCCAGCTTAGCTGTAATCACCAGGCCCAGGGCATCCGGGCTACCGACGCTCTCCGCCAGCGCAACGGCGGTGTCAAAGTCGTGCTGGGCCTCAGCAATCTGGGCCAGGGCCAGGGTCGCCCCAGCGTTCTCAAAGGGTAGATTGGCCAGCGACTGCTGAGCGGCTTTTTCCGCTAGCAGGTACCAGCTGTCGTTGCGGGTAGCGCGGGCCATCTGAATGTAAAGATTGGCCAGCGTCGCCTGGTCAAGCCCCTCCGTGGGGTTCTGCTGAATTCGGCCCTGGTAGAAGGAAATCGACTGTTCTAGAGTCTGCTGATTTGGGCTGGTCGCAGAGTCTGCAAAGGCGTAGGGGTAGGGCCCCTGGTGCCAAAACCCTGACCAGGACTGCCAGTCGGGTTGAGTCAGGGCGACGGCCCCCAGCGAGAGCAAACCCACAGCTAGCAGCCGAGCGGGATACCCGCGAGCCAGGGGAGAGGTTATTGATCCAATGGGCACCATAGCGATCGCATCCTAAACTGAACAGACCTGGCTGGGGATTCTAGTCGCCGCGGCACGGCTATCTGCATGAGCGCCAGAGCCCCCATTTTTTGTCCTGCTGCCTTCAGGCACCGGGCCTGAAGGCGCTACGGGCCAGCACTTGAGACGTGCTAGTTAGCCGGGGCCAGGTAGGGGAACGACGGCACCAGCGGATCGTGGCCCTGGGCCGGGTTGCCCGGCGTGCCCTCGTAGGACACGTTGTCGGTGGTGATGCCGCCGTTGGTGAGCACGGAGAGCGTGATATCGACAACATCATCCATCAGCAGTCGTCCAGCAATGGGGCTACCTTTGGCGTTTAGGGCATTGGCATAGCCGCTAGGCCCGGTGGTGTCGATCCGCATCACATCGGGCAAAAACGCCTGGAGTAGAGCGTCGGCCCTGGCATCGCTGTTGCCGATCGCCAGCAGGGTCTGTTTGGCTTCCGCGACAATGGGGGCCGCCGCACTGGCCGCCGGTTCTCGCCCCGCCAGAGCCGCCGCCTCAAAGGCCGGATCGACGCTGTTGAGGGTGTTTAGGAAGTCGTTGGTGACAATCAGGCCCTCATTCACCGCCGGTCGGGCCAGCCGCTCGACCTGGTTAAATTTCTTGCTGCCCGGCAGCGATACCGTCATCCAGACGTCAAAGGTGGTGGCGTTTTCGGAACCCTGCAGGAGCCCAATGGGGAGCTGAACGGCGATCGCATTGACGTTGTAGCCCTGGGCAAAGTCCACCGCTTGCTCAGGGGGGCGAAACCCCACCGCCGGGCCCCGGCCCAGTGCCCCAGCCCGCACCTTAAAGAACTGCTCTACATCAAAGAAAAATGGATCTTCGCGCAGCCCGGCAAAGACTTGAACACTGGAGCCATTGACGCTGCCCTGGTTTAGAATTGGGCTTTCGTTGAGCGCGGTGGTCTGGCCTCTCACGACACTCCTACGACCGTCTTTGATCACCGTGAGGGTATAGTCCTGACGGTTGTTGCGGTCCGGCGAACCAAACTTAAACTCTAAAACAACGTCCGACAGCCCGTCTGGCGTAGCATCGTTGTCGGTGACGCGAGAAATATTGAACTTATACGCCGCACGGGTGCTGAAATAATACTGCTGCCCCGCTACAGAACGAGGATTGGTATTCATAATCAAAACCAGGCTCTCCGGCGAAGCACTAGCGTTTTGGTCTATCTCTCGAAACACGTATAAATCGGTCAGGTTCAGGTTGCGCCCTTTAATTTCCGACTCACCGTCATCGTGGTCAGAAGCGTTTACAAGTAGAGCACCTGCACCGACGGTGGCGGTCAAACCAAGCATTAATCCAGCGGCCAGCAGAGCTTTCTTGGAGATCTTTTGAATGGTCTTCATAGTCGATATAACCCTTGATTGTTTGTAAAAACTACGGGACGTCAGCCTGGGATCGCAGCCTTGATCGGCTTAGATCGCAAGGCTCATGCAGCCAGGTCAGAGGTCGATAAAGGCTTAGTCGGAGCGATCGCCTAGCCCATCCCCGTAATTTCGGGAGTAAGCGACACCACTAGATCGTTAAAGTCAAAATCACCGGCATCCTCAAATAGCCAGGTATCTCCCTCGCGCTTGATGCGCGTTTGGCCCAGGGCGGCATCGCCAACCGTGGCCAGGTTTTGCAAACTGCCGTCAATCAGCAGGGCTGGCGCATAGTACGCGCCGCCAGGGAGGCTAACAGTTACATCAGTGCTCTGGTTGTCGCCCACAAATAAGCTGATGCCATCGATCAAATTGGCGGCGGCAGCGGCCTCATAGCCCTGATCGCCGGGCAGCAGTCCGTCGACCCGACCCAGAGCGTCGGTCTCGTAAAACGACAGCACGTTGTCGAAGAAGGCCTCCCGCGAGAGCCGCCGGATTACGTTGACCGCCACGTCGCCGTCAAAGCCGGTGAGGTCAAACAGTTCGGGTAGAGGGTCAACCCCGGCCATCGGGGGCGCAGCCGTCAGTCCCTGCAGTGTCAGCTCGTTGTCAGATCCGATCGCCCCCAGACTGGTTGCCACACCAGACTCCAGGTTGAGGGTGTACAGCGTTGCGTTAGACACCGCAAACGCCGTGTTGTCGCCTGCCGAGGATGACACGATCTCAAACCCGCCCAGGGTATCGAGGTCAAAGCCTAGCGCCCCCACCGTTTGCAGTGTGCCGTCATTGGGCGGGCTTTGCAGCAGCAGGCTATCGAGGGCGCTGTCGAGGTTGAACAGCTGGGTCGCGGTGGCGCCAGCAAAGGCGTTGGTGTAGGCCGACCCGGTCACGCTTGGGTTGGCCCCCGCGTTGACATCCTCCGGCGCGAAGGCGAGGTCGCCATCGACAATTACCGCTCCCGTATCGACGTTGATGCGGAAGTCCTGATCGTTTTCGCCCACCACCCGCAGGCGATCGGCCACCGGATTGAAGTCGAAGCCTGAAACAGCGCCGCCCTCAAAGGGCTCAGACAGCGTGCTAACCAGGGTCGCCTCGGCCCCGTCATCACCGATAGCGAGGGTGTAAATTTGATTTGTCGTCGTCAGGCCGTAGACTAATCCGTTGGCCGGACGCACATCAATGCCGAGCAGCGTGCCTTCTAGACCGCTCACAGGCAGTACTTTGGTCTGGGTTGGGTCACTGGTCGAAAAAGACACCAGCCGATTGTCATCCGTGAGCCCCAGCAGATCCACCGCCGCAGGCGGAACGACGGGCTGAATCGTTTGAGCCCCCGTCAGGGCAATGGTGTAGGCACCGCTAGAGGCATCCTCACCGGCAAATCCAGCCAGCGGCAGATCGCCCCCCGGGCCGGTCGGCAGCAGAATGCCATCGAAGGAGCTGTCGGGGAAAATTTCTCCGACAGCACTGATGGGATCGTAGTCAAAGCCAGAAATGGCCAAATAGTAGATGCCTGGCTTAAGCACAACCGTCCCGGACGGTAGAGTAGCCTGGGCCGAGCCAAACAGATCGTCATTGCCATAGACGCCGTTGCCAGCGGCATCAAACAAAAACAATTGCGGGTCTTGCAGCAGGTCGGTGGGTATCCCCAGCGCATCGTCGATGGGCAGGCCGAGCAGCGTTTCTGAACTCACCGTGGTGGCGGAAAAGGGCTGATCGCCCGAAATAAAGATTTGAAAGAGATCGGCATCGCCAGAGAGGGTGCCAGAAATGGACGTCAGCGGCTGGACGATGTCGGTCACAATGGGGATAGCCCCACTGATCTGTTCGCCAGCATCATCAGCTTCGACAAAGGCAAAGTCAGCAGCGGGTGCTGTGGAATCGGAAGGGGGCATAGGAAAAACTCCATAGCTTGGCGCTTGGGTAGAGCAACCAGCGGTTTAAGGTTTTCATGCCTATTACGACTGAGTTTATGAAGCAGATTTAAATCCGAAAAGTCGCAACAAAACATTACAGATGAACGACTGGCTTCTGGTAGGGGCGATGGCCCTGGTGACGTTCTCAATTCGCTATGGGCTTTTGGCCTTTAGCGGTCGCATTCAGCTGTCGCCGACCCTGGTGCGGGCGCTGGGCTACGTGCCCCCGGTGGTGCTGACCGCGATCGTGGTGCCTGCGGTGGTGATGCCCGATGGCGAAACGCTGTGGCTGGGGTGGGGGAATGCAAGGCTAGTGGGGGCGATCGCCTGTGTCATTCTCGCCCTGTGGCGCAAAAATCTGCTGCTTACCATTGCAGGCGGCATGGCGGCATTCTGGGGCTGGAGCTGGCTGGTTCGTTAACCATCAAACCACTGGTGTATCAGTTGGATAGGCCTGAATATGGTTATCTGAAGAGATTCCGCAGCGAGTTTGGGCCTTAGCCAGTGAAACTTGGCTGGAAGTTTGGTCCAAAGCTGTTTAGCCGCGTCTAAGGTTGTTTTTCCTTGAAAATTCAGCCTTTCTGTAGACGGCAACACCCCTGCCCGCTGCCTAAAGTGAACTCGTAAAACAATTAGGTAAAGGTAGAGAAATCACTATGGTGTGGCAGTTTAAGGTACCAACCCTGGGCGATCAGCAGTCAGAGCAAGAGTTGAAGAAGCTCATTCTTACCTCTGAGCCCGATGCCAATATTGACATTAATTCTCAGGCTAAAACAATTACCATTAGCTCTAAAGCTTCAGAAGAAACCTTCAAAGAACTGATTGTGGCCGCTGGTCACAACATTGCCCCCGCTTAACGGCGGGCTGGGATGTCAGGATGACTGGCCTGAGAGCCTGCCGTCATAGCTCTGCGCTACTCTAGAGGGCGTTGGCTTTGGGGCCAAACTGAACGATCGCCTTCTTGCTTGAGCATATGGCCACCTCCATCCCAGATTTAGGCCCAAATTCGGGCGTCCCAGATTCGAGGCCTTTGCCTCCCGGCAGTTTTGGCCTGCCCGTGGTGGGCGAAACCCTCAGCTTTTTGTTCGATCGCGAGTTCGCCCGCAAGCGTCAGGCCAAGTATGGAGCGATTTTCAAAACGCGCCTGCTGGGTCGCCCCACGGTGGTGATGATGGGGCCCGAGGCCAACCAGTTTGTGCTCTCCAGCCACATGGATTGTTTTTCGTGGCGGGAGGGCTGGCCCGGCACCTTTAAAGAACTTTTAGGCGAATCCCTCTTTTTGCAGGAGGGTGACGAGCACCGCCGCAACCGCAAGCTGCTCATGCCCGCCTTCCACGGCCCGGCCCTAGCGGGCTATATCGAGACGATGCAGACCCTTACCGATCGCTACGCCCAGCGGTGGGCAGACCTGGGCCAGTTCACCTGGTTTGACGAGCTGAAGCGGCTCACCTTTGACATCGCCAGCACCCTGCTGCTGGGCAGCGAACCCGGCGACCAGAGTGCCCAAATGTCGCAGTGGTTTGCCGATTTGACCAACGGCCTGTTTTCACCACCCCTTCGCTGGGGCTGGACGCCGTTTGGCAAAGCAATCAAAGCGCGCGATCGCCTGCTAGAGCACATTGAGCAGGTGGTCAAAGACCGCCAGGCCCACCCCACCCACGATGCCCTGGGCCTGCTAGTGCAGAGCGAAGACGAAGACGGCAACCGCCTCAGCCTGGAAGAAATCAAGGCTCAGGCCCTGCTGATGCTATTTGCGGGCCACGAAACCACCACCTCCATGCTGACCTCCCTGGTAATGTCGCTGGCGCAGCACCCTGAGGTATGGGCAAAGGCGCGTCAGGAGCAGGCGACGTTGATGAACCGTAGCGAGGCGATCGCCCTAGAGCAGATTCGGCAGATGCCCTACCTCGACCAGGTGGTCAAAGAGGTGGAGCGGCTGTACCCCCCCGTGGCGGGAGGGTTTCGCGGCGTAATCAAGGCCTTTGAGTTCAACGGCTACCGGGTGCCCGAAGGCTGGATGGCCCTGTACAGAATTGATGCCGCCCACCGCGATCGCCGCATCTACACCGACCCCGAAACCTTTGACCCCGATCGCTTTAGCCCCGAGCGGGCCGAGCACAAGCGCTACGACTTTAGCCTGGTGGGTTTTGGCGGTGGCCCCCGAGTATGCCTGGGGCTGGCCTTCGCCCAGCTCGAAATTAAGCTGGTGGCGGCCCACCTGCTGCGCCACTACACCTGGGACCTGCTGCCCAAGCAGGATCTCACTATGACCCCGATTCCCACCCTGCGGCCCAAGTCAGGCCTCAACGTCGTCTTCAAGTTTTTAAAGGAAAGCGAGCGGGATTAACTGTCAACTCTCAGCTACCTGGCCTTAACAGTCCCTTCAAATTAAAGGCTGAACTATGGTGCGATCGCTGCTGCTGTTTGGGCTAGCTGGCCTGTGCGAAATTGGCGGCGGCTACCTGGTTTGGCTAGCCCTGCGAGAGGGCAAAAGCCTGTGGCTGGCGGTGCTGGGCGTGGCGATTTTGGGCATCTACGGAGCGGTGCCGACGCTGCAGCCGACTCATTTTGGCCGCGCCTATGCGGCCTACGGCGGCGTGTTCATTGTGCTATCGATCGCCTGGGGGTGGATTGTTGACCAGGTGAAACCCGATCGCTTCGATCTGCTGGGGGGCTGGGTGGTGCTGCTGGGCGTTTTGGTGATCATGTATGCCCCTCGCAGCTAGCGGTCTCTATCCCCCTACGTGGATGATCGGGCGGCGTCTGGGGACTTTCTCGGCTTTGCGCAGCACCTCGCGAGTGACGATGGCAATGTCGCCTTCGCCAAACAAAATGAAGCGCAGCAGGTATTGAATCGGGTTGCCCTCAATCCAGCCGAAGTAGGCGTGGGGCAGTTTGCCAGTTGCGTTACGAATGTGGAGCAAAATGGCGGCAATGGTGTTAGGCACCGCCGACCCCTTGGCTCTCAAAATGCGGTAGTTGCCCACTTGCACCCCTTCTACCTGGACCGTCTCCATAAAGTCTGAGGCATCTGAAACCTCGATCTCCAAAAACAAAACCGGCTCGGCGGGGGGAATGTGGTTGTCCTCCCGCACCTCGGTTTCCTTGAGGGCATATTCCTGCTCATCTCCGGCCTGTTTGCGATTGGCGATGATGCGAATGGTGTGTTCGCTTTCTTCTAAAATGAAACGCTGAGCGACGGAATCCATTTTAAGCTGTTCAACTCGCAGCTCGGTGGAGCGCCAGACGCGCGAAATCAGCGAGGTGACAACAATAGCGCCAATAAAGAAGGCGGCAATTTTGACCCCGTCGGGACGCTCAAAAATATTGACAACGGTGGTGTAGAAAAATACCAGGGTAATGGCGCTAAAGGTAACCACGCCCCGCTGCGATCGCGCCTGTCGAGCCGCCAACGTCACTGCAAAGGAGGCCGAACTCATCAGCACCAGCACCCCAGTGGCGTAGGCCCCGCCCTGGGCCTCAACGCTGGCGCGAAAAATAATCGTGACCGCAAAGGCGATCGCCGTAAAAATCAACACCAGCGGGCGAGCAGCCAAGGTCCAACTGGGGGCCATGCCGTAGCGGGGCAGGTAGCGGGGCACAATACTGAGCAACCCAGCCATGGCCGAGGCCCCGGCAAACCACAAAATTGAGATGGTGCTCAGGTCATACAGGGTGCCAAACCCATCGCCGAGGTACTGATGAGCCAGGTAGGCCAGCGCCCGACCGTTAGCCGCGCCCCCCGCCTGAAATTCCTCTGGCGGAATCAGCAGCGTCGTCACCAAACTGCTGGTAATCAGAAAAAAGCTCATGATCACCGCCGCCGTGGTCAACAGCTTGTGGGTGTTGTGAATGCGCCCCCTGGGAAAGGCTTCGGTATCGCTGCGATCGCCTTTGACCAGTGGCATCACCGCTACCCCCGTCTCAAACCCCGACAGGCCCAGGGCCAGCTTGGGGAATACCAGTGCCGCCAGGGCCAAGAGCAGCAGCGGATTGCTATGGCTGGCAAAGAGCAGGCTCCACCAGTCGGCAATGGCGGTGGGATGGGTGAGAATCTGGTAACCTCCCACCGCAATGGTCACTAGGTTCAATAGCAGATAGAGCGCCACCAACAAAACTGCTATACCAATGGCTTCGCGAAACCCTTTCAAAAAGACGGTTGCCAGGAAGGCAATCAGGCAGAGGGTCAGCGGCACTTCGTAGCCGTGCAGCAGATCGTGAACAAAGGGATTTTCGACAATGTGGGCTGTGGCATCGGCGGCGGAGAGGGTAATGGTGATGATAAAGTCGGTCGCCACGAACCCCAGCAGGCACAGCACAAAAAACTTGCCCTGCCACCAGGGCAGCAGGTGCTCTAGCATGGCGATCGAACCCTCGCCGTGGGGGCTCATAGAGGCCACCCGTCGGTAGATGGGTAGCGCACCAAACAGCGTCAGCAACACCAAAATCAAGGTCGCAATGGGCGACAGCGCCCCGGCGGCCAGGGCTGCAATTCCGGGCTGATAGCCTAGGGTTGAGAAGTAATCGACCCCGGTCAGGCACATCACCTGCCACCAGGGATGGCTTACTGCGTGGCTACTCTTACCGGAGCGATCGGACTCAACCAGCCAGCGCAGCAACCGTTTGCGATACGTGGCAGATGGCCTCACTCGTTTAACCATCGATGGCATTCCTAGGCATTAGTGGCAGTACTGTAACCAGTCAACCGCTTAGTGACCCCTCAAACAACTGTGTAACGATTGACTGTGGTGGCCGTCGTGGGGGATGCCCAGGGCTACCAGTTGCCCTGGTACAACAGGCAGAAATAAATCTGCTGTTCAGGAAGCTTGAACCGCTGAAACCTCAAGATTTTTCGTTGTTAACTTTGTATTGTAAGCTCCGAATAGCGATGCCAGGGTGAAGGAGATGCCTAAGACTGGGGTTTGAGCGATCGCCCCCGCCATGTCCAGCCCCAGCCAGTCTTAGTTTTGACAATGGACGTGAGGGCGATCGCCACCACAATCAGGCCGCCCACGCTGCTCAACCACCAGTAGCGCAGGGGCACCCCCACCTGGCGGTAGCTCAGCCACCGCAGCAGCCCGTAAGCCGCCAGCGTCAGCGCCGTCAGCCCATAGAGCATCCCCACAGGCCAGGAAAATTGGGGATTCAGCAGGAGCACAATCAGGCTCGCCAGCAGCCCCATCCAGGGCATCACAAACACTAGGGCAATGGTAAAAGCCGACAGCAGCGTCAGCGGTAGATTTTCCTGAGTACCCAGGTAGTAGTTTTTCGTCCACCCCTCCCACAGGGTGCCAAACGACGAGTACATCCGCACCCCCAGCAGGTCAATACCCAGCACGTAGCGCAGCGTCAAACCGTGCCGTCGAATCTGGCGAGCCAGCTCCACGTCTTCCACAATGGCGGCGTGAATGGCGGCGTGACCGCCGATCTGGTCGTAGGCGGCGCGGCGAAACAGCATAAACGGCCCGGCGGCAAAGGCATCGTCTACCGCCGCCGAGTCGTTAATGGCCTGAAAGTCGTAGGCGATCGCGATCGCACTCATCATAATCGGCTGCACTAGCCACTCAGAGAAGCAGCTGATTAAAATGTTGGGGCCACAGCTGAGCAAGTCGGCCTGGTGGGTTTGAGCTTCGGCCAGGGCAGCGGCGATCGCCCCCGAAGACAGCCGCACATCGGCATCGATAAACAGCAGGTAATCGCCCTGGACAAACTGCACGGCGTGGGCACAGGCCCAGTTTTTGCCGCGCCAGACTGCCCCCGCCGGGCGCGGCGGCACCGCCAAGTGGTGAACGTTGGCATGCTGCGCCGCGAGTTCGGCGGCGATTGACCCGGTGGCATCGGTGGACTGATCGTCGGCCATCCAAACTTCAAAGCGCTTGGCCCCCGGCAGAACAGTCGTCAGCACCGCTTCTACACAGGCGCGAATATTGTCAGCCTCGTTATAGGCCGGAATAATCACGTCAATCGACGCTTCTGGCGGTTTAGTGTCAGTGGGTTCCAGCCGAGGGGCCGCCTTGAGCGACTGGGTGAGCTTCCAGGTAAAGGCCGCGATCGCCACCAGCGCGATCGCCAGCACTCCATCTAGCCCCAGCACTACCGCGCTCCAGTCCATGCTTTCACCTCGCTGCCACCTGGTAGCAATCTACTACGCAGCAGCCAGGTGAGGGGGCGATCCCACAATTGCTTCTGCGTTCAGTCTTTGGTGGCAATGCCCCTGGCATGACCAAATCAACCGTGGCGAGACCGTGACCCTTGACAGTGGCTTCAGGCTGAGTATGGTTCTCCCAGTAGATGCATACCGCAGGCCCCACCACCCCTGAGCTGGGGCCTTTTCTCAAGCAACCACTCTGGGCAACTCTCGCTAGAATGAAGGTCACACAAAATTACGGATCGCTTGTGCTATGAAACGGTTGCTTGTGGCGTTGGTCATGTGTTTGGCTCTGGTGGGGTTTCCGGCTCAAGCCAGCGCGCACCAGGTCGAAACGTTCTACACCCTCGACAATCAGCTTGAGTTTCAGTCGCAGTTTAGTTCTGACGAGCCGTTTGTGGGCGCAACGGTCAGCATTTACGCCCCCAATAACCCCGACCAGCCCTGGATGACCACCACCACCGACAGCGAGGGACGCTTTGCCTTTGTGCCCGATGAATCTATTCCGGGCGACTGGGAAGTAGCGATCGAAGACGACACCCGCAGCCACGCCGACTACTGGACCGTACCCGTGGGCGACAAGGGCATTATCTACGACGGCATCAGCCTCGACTCAACCGAGGATGTGCACTACCGCGCCGCTGCCGCCGCCCTGCCGCTGGTCTTTTCGATGGGTGGAGCGCTGGCTTGGCTAGGGTTTACTCGCCGCCGTCGCTAGCCCGTCGCTAGCTGAGCTGAGCGGCTCGTTTTGAATCATTCAAACAAAAACCTCCGACAGCCCCATTGCGGGCCGCCGGAGGTTTTTGTTTGCTTGGCACAGGGCTGAGCTAGGCGATTCGTCACGCAACGGGGCTGGCCACAATCATCTCGGCTGGTGAGAACGATCACCAAAACCGGCCCGCAGTTCTCGGCGGTGTCTCTGTAGTTTTTCCTGCGTTCCCCCCAATCGCCTTGGGGGGCGTTAAACCTGGCGCTTCGCAGTGGTTTGCCGCCCCCGTCAACCCATACAACCCCTCCAGGAGAAACTTCCATGACTGCTCAAGCCCCCGTTTTAGAGAGCTTCATCAAGCGCTACAGCGATCGCAACTACAAGTACCCCGTGCTGGTGCGTCACCAGGGCGCGGTGATTGCCCTGGCCATGGATGACCAGCGCCGCATCTACTATTCTGTGCTCAACCTCAATGGTCAGGACAATTCTATCGACGTGAATGGCTGGGCCGACCAGCCCCTAGAGCTGGAGTTTCCCAAAGAAATTGCCGAAGTGGGCTTTGGTATAGCCGACCAGCTGCTGCTGCCAACGGTGAAGAAGGGCAGCCGCGACCCGGTCGGCCCCGGCGTAGTCGTCGCCGACAACGAAGAAGACAAGTTTCTGTCTAGAACCGCGCGCCTGACGGCAGATGCCCCCTTTCAGGCGATGTCGGACGGGCGGTTTGTGTACGTGTTTCGCCAGGCGATCGCGGCTAACCACCCCGATCAAATTACGGTCGAAGGCCCCGAAAAGCGAGCAATTCCCATCGTCGACTCGACCCTGCTGGTCGATCGCTTTGTGCTGTCGGGGGCATCGGGCGCTGCTCAAACTGGTCAGGCCCCGCCGGTACCGCAGCTCAAGCTCAATCTAGAGGTGCGCTTTCGCCGCAGCCGCAGCAAAACTCGGCCCCAGAGCACCAAAGACAGCCTGGGCGCGCGCGACATGCAGGACCAGCCCTTCTTTGAGCCGACCCAGGAGCTGTCGTTCATTCGTAATTTGCAGGATGGGCGGTTCTCGATGGTGCTGCTGCCCACCACCATTGCTGAGGTCATGCGCTGGCAAATCTTTGCCTTTAACGCCGTGACGGGCCTGATCGACGCCTACAATGTGGAGCGCTCGGAGGAGGGGCTGTTCAACACGCGCGGCACCCAACCCTCCACCACCAGCGGTGCCGCCGAAACCGCGCTCGACTTTAGCCAGGATGACGATCACGTAGTCTTCACCCCAGGGGTGCTGCTGGGCCAGAGCTTTAGCCAGGAGGCGTGGATTTTTCCGCGCGTGAGCACCTCAGAGCGGGGCACCGAGCTGGAGCAGGCGCTGCTGGGAAGTGACGAAAAGACCGCCGACGCGCCGCCCTCGATCTGGATTGTTGAGAACCGACGGGTGCGGGTGGGCTTTGGCGATGGCACCGAGTTCCATTCGTTTATGACTGGGGAGGTGCTGCGATCGAACCAGTGGAACCATCTGGCGGTGGTGTTTCGCGACGGCAACGATGGCGGCTACCACATCTATATCAATGGCCTCCTCGTTGATGTGCAGGCCGAGGGCACCAGCAGCCAGGGCAAGCAGTCGGTGAATGCACCCATTCGCCTGATTGGGGCCCCCAGCCGCAGCTTCTCTGGGCTGGTCGACGAGATTCGCCTGTGGAAGCGCCCCCGCTCAGAGCGAGAAATTCGCAGCGATCGCGGCCTGCGCCTGACCGGTCACGAGCTGGGGCTGGCGGCCTACTGGCGGCTCGACGAAGGGCCGAGCCAGGGCGTTCTCGACCAGACCGGCAACCATGCCCCCGGTACCCTCAGCGCCGACTTTGCCAGCCGCGCCCAGGTAGTCTCTGACGCGCCCATTGGCGAAAATGCGGGCGTCAGCCGCGACAGCTTTCAGGTTGAGGGCCGCACCATTGCCTCCGGCATTTCCTCGCTGCTCTACTTCCAGCAGGAAGAAGCCCGCACCGGCTACGACCAGCAGGTCAAGCCACTGCGCCAGGGGGCGCGGGTCATGCTGGCGGTAGCGACTCAGAACGCTGGCAGCCAGCACAACGAGATTGCCACCCTCGACTTTGGCGTTGCCGCCAACGGCAGGCTGGCGCGAGTGCCCGACAGCATAACCCTCAAGCCCGTGGCGGTAGAACGCGACGGCGGCCCGGTCGATGTCAGCACCGAACAGGCGCAGATTGCCGCCCTTCAGCAGGCGATCGACCAGGCGCTTAGCACCGACGGCACGGCTGACGTGAGTGCCGAGCTGGCCCAGATTGGTGCCTTGCAGACCACCATTACCCAAAAGCAGCAGGCCAACCGCACCGTCGATGTCAACGCCGAGCTAGCGGAAATTCAGGCCCTACAGGGGTCGATTACCCAAAAGACCCAGCGCATTACCACTCTGGGCGCGGATATCGACCTGCTCAACCAGCTGTTCACAATTGTGGATGATGCCATGGCCAACCGCAGCATCGCCAGCAGCGTGCCTGCGAGCAACCTGACCGACCCCAACCTGCTGCCCACGCTCAACCGACTGCGGCAACTGCGCAGCCTGCAGGCCAATGGGCAGCGCGATCTGCAGCAGTTGCTGGCCTTTTTAGGTGTGGCTCGAGTTAGCCTGCATGAGCACGCTGGCGGCGGCGGGCGATCGCTGCTCTTTGGGTTGCGCCCCGTAACCAACAACAGCTTCTCGCCCCGCTTTGTCGGTTACACCGAGCTAAACCAGAACAACTTTAATGATTTGATCAGCAGCATTGGTATTTCGGCCTTTGCTCGGCCTGGGCTGGACTCGATTCCGGCCCTGCAGGTGACGGTGTACGAGCATGCCAACCGCAACGACAATGGCAACCAGCGGGGGTTTGTGCACACCTTCACCCAATCCACCAGCAACGTGGGTCGTGACATCAACGATCGCATCTCAAGCCTTGAGATTTCTGAAAACCCGGCCTTTAGAAACCACCGTGAGGCGCTGCGGCGATCGCTCGACTCATTGTCGACTGAGCTGGCCACCGAGCTAGGCAAACTGACGGCCATGCGCACCAGCATCGAAAACCAGCGCACCCAGCTCAACGGTGAGCGACAGCAGCTTGAGCAGAATCTAAGTAGCGATCGCACCGCCCTGGCCGCCCTGCAAAACCTGTTGAACAAAGGCTTTGCCGCCACCATGCCGCTGGTGCACAGCGACGCCAGCGGTCTGTCGATCGCAGGCGGGCTGCTCACCTTTGCTTGGTCTGGCGACACCCCGCTGCTGTTTGACAGCGCCGTGGGCAACGTGGCGCTGTACTTTAGGGGCACCGACGACCAGTTCTTTGTCGCCTACTACAAAACCCTCACCCAGCGAGCCCGCTATGCCATCCACGATGCCCTGGGGGCCGAAACTGTGGTCGGCTTTGCCCGCTCTACCGAAGCCGATCTCGATCGCATTGTGATCGAGATCTCTGGGGATGAAGCGGCCCCAACCTGTACCGCCACCCTGAGCGTCAAAGCAGGCGACCAGGACATTGTTGAAACCTGGCAGCAGGTGCCCCGTGAGCCCCAGAGCTTTGCCAAGGTGCTGAACGGGCTGGCGGGCGATCGCACCTTTGTCGGTCGCGGTCACCTCATCGTCACCGCAGGCCGGGCCGAAACCGTGACGGTAGCCGGGGGCCTCCAGCGATCGCTGGAGGCCGGGGCCACCCTATTTATCGGCGACCTCAAGGCCACCCTACAGCAAGCCGTTAACCAGGGCGCAACCGAGCTGAGCATCCGCGCCGCTGGGGTGGCCAGCCGCAGCGAAGACCCACTGCCAATCTTCTTTTTGGAGTACGACTACGCGGTTCACGCCAGTTCTACCCAGAGCGGCGTCGATCTGTCCTCTGGCTCGCGGCTGCTGGCCTGGATTGCCAACGGGGCGGGGCAGGGCGTCAAAAATGACACGATTAGCAGCGGCGTTACCCTCACCAGTCGCTGGGTAGCCGAGGCCCCAGGCCACACCTACGCCTTTGACGGCAAAACCAGCCACGCCCGGTTAGAAGCCGCGTCCGCCGCCGCCTTTGACCAGCAGCTGCGCCAGCTCTCGCCCAAAGACGACCTCACGCTAGAAACCTGGGTACGCCCCAGCCAGATTGTTGAGGCCAACCTGCGATCGCGGGTTCTGCACTACCAGCCCCAGTCGGACACCTCCGACACCCGCTACCTGCTGGGCCTGAAGCGCGAGGAGTTGACCACCGCCATTCAGCTCAACGGCAGCACCGATGTCGTCGTCATTCCCAGCGCTCCCCACCTCAACTTTACCGGGGCCATTACCCTCGAAGCCTGGGTAAAACCTGCTCCTAACGAAAGCCTGGGCAACATCATCGTCCACGGCAATGCCAGCGGCAACCAGGTGTATCTGCGCATCAACAACGGTCGCTACGAGGCCGGCAGCCACAACGGCACCGATCACCAGGTCTCAATTGCAATGCCCGAAGCCGATCGCAGCGGCAACACCTGGGTGCACCTGGCCGGGGTCTACGACGGCACCCACTGGCGGCTGTACCGCAACGGTCTTGCCCTGGGTGAGCAGGCCGATACCGTGGGCGCGATCCCGGTGAATGCCAACTGGGGGCTGGGCGCACACCCCAACATTGCCAGCGATCGCGCTCGGATTTTGACTGGGGCGATCGCCGAAGTTCGCATCTGGAAGCGAGGCCGCACCCAGAACGACATCGCCGCCGATATGGCCCGCGAAGCCATCGGCAACGAAACCGACCTGGTCGGCTGCTGGCGGTTTGATAACCTAGCCAACCGCCGCGCCACCGACCATGCTCGCTTTGCCCATCACGGTGTTCTGGTGGGCAATCCCCAACCGGTAGAGTCGCCCATTCCGGCCTACTCGGTCTTTGCTGGCGTGGGTGAACAACTGGTGCAAGGCTTTGAAAAAATTCCGGCGGGCAACTGGAACCATCTGGCTGTGGTGTTCAACCAGTCCTACGGGGTGCAGTTGGATGGCCAACCCAGCACCTTTCTAGATGCCGGAACCGATCTCACCCTGGATCTTAACCTCGACCTCACTATCGAAGTGGCCTTTAAGGTCAATGACCTGAGCCAGCCCCGCGCCCTGGTTAGCAAGGGCAAAATCAGCACCGCTGAAGATCCCGACCAGCAAGTACCCTACGCGCTGTTCCTGAACAATACTGGACGAGCCGTCTTTGCCTTTGAGGATGTGAAGGGCAACAAGCACCTGTTTATGTCCGAGCCAATTCCCAACCCCACGGCCTTCCACACTGTCACTGTTACCCGCAAGCGCAACACCATCACCCGCCCGGTACGCAACAATAGTGGCCAGCAAATCGGTGTTGATATCGTGTCCTGGGATGCCATCCAATTCTTTGTGGATGGTCTGGCCAACACTCCCAGTGGGCGGCCCTTTGGCGTGTTTGAGTACAAACAGCCGGGTAGCGACACCAGCGGCGGCCCTCGTCAAGAGGCGAGCAGCGGCAGCGGCGATAGCGCGGTCATCGGCGGTGGACAGACTCAACAACCCGTTGACATTGGCAGCAGCAACCAACCCCTGGAGTTTGGCTCTGGCTTTAGCCTAGCAGCCCTGCGCCCTGAGGGTGGCCGGGTGGACAGCATCAATGGCATTGCTATCAACCTTTCATCTCTGTCGTTCTCAGCGGGGCAGGACCAGGCGTTAGCGTTTACCCAACTGGTGGGCATTGAGCTGGCCAATAACCGAATCCTCCCCTCTCAGGAACAATTGGATCAACTGATTCGGCTGTTTGGCGAACCAATAGCGATCGCCCCCCTCAACGGCGTACTAGCCGAAATTCGCCTGTGGAATGTATCGCTGGAACAGGGGAGCCTGAAGCCGTTGATTCAAGGTGGCGAACGAGGGCTGCTCTCCTGGTGGCAGTTTGAGGAGGCAGAGGGAACCACCGCCTTTGACTCCAAGAGTAGCAATCATGCCCGCTTTAAGGGAGCGGTGCAGTGGGTAAAGGATCCCAATCCTAGGAGCTCCAAACTGGTGCTGTACCGTAACGGTCAGGTGGTAGCGACCAACCCAGTGCCTGCAGCAAACCAGGCTGCCCTGCTCTCGTCCCAGGCCCAGTTCACCCTGGGCGGCCTGCAGCGCGGTGGCCAAATTCAAGAACACTTCCAGGGCGAGCTAGAAGAAGTTCGCGTCTGGCGCACCGCCCGCACGCTAGAGCAGGTTCAAGACAATCTGTTCCGCCGCCTGCTGGGCGACAACGAGCAGTTCCTCGACAACCGCGAAGACCTGATTGCCTACTACCCCTTCGACACCCAAAAAGCCGGTGTTCTGTCTGACTATTCTCTGCTGGGCAATGACCTGGTGCCCCACAGCGCCCAGTTTGTGCTCTCCACCGCCCCGATTGGCGAAGACACGCCCCAGGTGCGCAGCGCTCTGGCCGGGGTGAGGACTCCGTTTAGCGATCGCCTCCAAAGCTCGCCCGCCGTGCAGGAGTACGGCGATCTGCAAACCGATGTCGACGGCAACCTGTTCGGCATCTACAAGCGCTGCTACGGCCTGATCAAAGACGGCCAGTGGGAGCTCATCACCGGGTTTAAGGTGGGTGAACTGGTCACCGAGTGGGTGGGTCAGGTGCAGTTTGACCCGCAGCTGATCGGCTTTATCGAGGGCTCACCGCCGGTCCCCGGCGAAAACCTGACCAGTACCGGCGTGGTGCTGGGCGAGTTTGCCGACTACAACGGGGCCAGCTCTGTAGAGCTGAAGCAGGCCAGCAAAACCAACTTCACCTTCTCCGCCGAGAAAGAAAGCGGCTTTGACTCCACCTTTGACCTGACAGCGGGGCTGCTCACTAAACTAAGCATTGAAGCGGGCATTGGCTTAGTAACCAAGGTCGCCGATACCGATGGCTCTTTTGGCATTAAAGCCAAGTTTGAGCATTCCCTGGGCTGGCTCAGCGCTGGCAGCACCAGCCTGGAGCTGGCCACCAACCTCTCCAGCAAGCAGCAGCTCCAGGGCTTTGTCGAACCCCCTGACGAAGTGGCTTTCGAAGAGGTGGGACGCCGGTTTATTCCTGAGAACATGGGCTTTGCCCTGGTGCAGTCGCAGACCGCCGACGTGTTTGCCCTGCGCCTCAAGCACAACAGCGCCCTGGTGTCGTACCAGATGCGCCCCAACCCCGACATTCCGCCCGATCGCAACATCATCAACTTCCCCATCAACCCGGCCTACACCAAGCAGGGCACCCTCGACGGCAAAGTCGGCTTCAACCCAGACCCGGCCTACCCCAACGCCCTCACCTTCAGCAGCGACAGCAGCTTCTACAAGCCCATCGAAGCCTTTGCCCTCAAGCAGCGCATCCAGCGCGAAGAGGAGCGGGTGCGGGCTTACTACGACCAGTACGATGCCGGGGCCGTAGGCCGTCGCCAAAACGTGCTGTTCGGCCAGGAAGGCGACCTGGGCAGCGAGGAAGTCTTGGATAACCTGCCTCGCCTTGAGAAGCGCAATCTGGCCAATACCTACGTCTGGACCGCCGACGGTGGACTGTTTGCCGAGACCCAGGAGACCATGGATGTAGTGCAGGAGAGCTACGGCGGCTCTTACGCCTTCAAGGGGCTGGCCGGAGCCTTTGCCGACCTCAGCGTGGCGATCGGCGGCGTTGGTTTTAAATTGGGCTTTGAGGCACTGTTCGGTGGTCGACTGAATGTGCAGGCCAACAAGAGCGTGCAGTCTGAGAACGCCTTCTCGGTCGATGTCAGCGTCGACAAGGTGGAGCGCGATGTCTTTTTGCGCGACGCGGCAGGGGATGTGCTGTTCGATCGCAGCAACCCCCTTACCCCCAGAGCGCTGCGCCATCCGGGCCGGGTCGATGCCTATCGGTTTATGACCTTTTACCTGGAGCCCCAGGCCGACCACTTCGACCACTTCTTTAGCCAGGTGGTTGACCCGATCTGGCTGGAGCAAAGCACCGATGCCAATGCCCTGGCCCTGCGCAGTCTGCGCGACGCCAACAAAGGCCCTGGCACCAAGCCCCCCTGCTGGCGAATTTTTCACCGGGTCACCTTTGTCAGCCGGGTGCTGCCCCCGATTGGCAGCACCAAGCCCCTGCCCGCACTGGAGGCCAAGATGCAGGAGTTGAGCATCGACAGCAACTTTGAGCTGATCAAGCGGCTCGACCCCTTTGTGGCCGACAAGGTCGATGATTTTGGCGAATTTTCGCGGGCGGTGCGCGACACCATCGCCACCTTTATGCCCGAGCTGCAGCCCCACCTGGCCACCATCACCGAGTTTATGCGGCTGTTCTACGGCGTTAGCGAAACCACCAGCCTGGCCGACAGCCCTGAACTTACCGCCCTACTGGAGGGCGAACGCGCCCCCAACGCGCCCCCCGTAGTGCGGGTGGGCCGCAGCCAAACCCTGCAACTGGTAGATGAGGTGGTACAAACCACGCTGCCCGGCTCGGTGGCCGACGATCGCCTCTCCTCCGACGCTATCTTCGTCACCTGGGCGGTGGAGTCGCGGCCCAGTGGAGCCACGGTCAGCTTTGATGACCGCCACAGCCCGGTTGCCGTGGCCAGCTTTAGCGACATTGGCCGCTACCGGCTCAGCCTCACCGCCAGCGACGGCACTCTGTCTGCCACCGAAACGCTCGATATTCTGGTCAACCAGTCGCCCCTGGTGCGCGCCGGAGACGACCAGGACATCGGCTTCCGCCAGCCCCTGGAGCTGCTGGGCGAGCTGGTACGGGATGGCCGAGGCGAGACAACCACCCAGCCCCAGACTATCCGCTGGGAAGCGGTCAGCGGCCCCGGCACCGTCACCTTTGATGATGCGGCGGCCCTGGGTACTCGCGCCCTGTTTAGCACCAGTGGCGTCTACCTGCTGCGCCTGACGGCAGAGACCACCACCGCTAGCGGTGTACTTAGCCACAGCGATGATCTTCAGGTAGTTGTAGGGGCACGCATTAACCGGGGCCTGCTTAGCCTGTACAGCTTCGCCGACTCGGTATCTGCCAGCGGCGCCACCGTTCGAGATGTGGCAGGCGTCGGGGTGCCCACCGATCTCACCGTCACCGGCAACGCCGTGGCGCTCACCGCCTCTGGCAACAACAGACCCTTTGCCCTGGCGCTGAAGGAACCCGCTCGCCTGACCAGCGCTAGCGCCAGCCGCCTGATTAGGGCGATCAAAGCCAGCGGCGAGTTTACCCTGGAGGCCTGGATCAAGCCATCGCAGGCGAACCAGCCCGGTCTAGGGCGCATTCTCACCCTGTCGAGTGGGGCCAGCGCCCGCAACTTGATCTTGGGCCAGGCGGGCAACCAGATCCACCTTGGGGTGCGCACCAGCGAGACTAACGCCAACGCCAGCGATCGCGCTCTGGCCGGCGGTACCCTCACCCCCGGCACCCTCACCCACGTGGTCTGCACCCGCCAGGCCAGCGGCCAAACCCGCCTTTACCTGAACGGCAAGGTGGTGGCCCAGCGGGCGATCGCGGGCAGCCTGGCCAACTGGGACGACAGCTTTGCCCTCTCGCTGGGCCATGAGCTGGGCAGCAGTCTGAGTCAAGACCGCGCCTGGCTGGGCGACTTCCACCTGGTAGCCCTCTACAGCAGCGCCCTCACCGACGCCGAGATTGCCACCAATTTTGAGGTCGGTGCCGATGCCAACCTGGCCCCGGTGATCTCAGCCGGTGCCGACCAGGTAGTTACCTTCCCCGGCCCCCTGGCGCTCAAGGGCACTGTGGTCGATGATCAGCTGCTCAACGGCGAGCTCTCGGTACTGTGGAGCCAGCCCAGCGGCCCCGCCCCGGTCATCTTCAGCGACGCGGCCAGCCTGGAGCCCACGGTGAGCTTTACCGCCCCCGGCACTAAAGACCACGACGGCAGGCCCTACACCGTAGCGGGCCTCTATACCCTGCGGCTGACCGTGGGCGACGAGATTCAGTCGATCAGCGATGAGGTGCAGGTTATCCTCAACCACGCGCCAGTGATCACCGCTGCCGACACGCTCGTGGTGCAGCTGCCCAACCGGGCACAGCTCACAGCCGAGGTGCAAAGCGGTCTGGGCCGTCCTCAGCAGGGACGTCTCACGCTGCAGTGGAGCCAGCTCAGCGGACCGGGTACGGTTTCCTTTGGCGATCGCAGCCTGGCCACCACCACCGCGCAGTTCTCTGAAAGTGGCACCTACGTCCTGCGGCTGACCGCCAGCAACGGGCTGCTGACCACCGTGGCCGAGGTGACCGTTCACGCCAACAAAGCGCCCACCGTTCGGGCTAGCGCTCTACCCCTGGTCAACCTGCCCGCCGCCGCAACGCTCCTGGGCGAGGTGGTCGATACCGGCCTAGCCAACCCAGCGGGTACCTTAACCGCCGAGTGGAACCAGGTCAGTGGCCCCGCCCCGGTTGTCTTTGGCGATCGGCAGAGCCTCGCCACTACCGCCACCTTTAGCACCAGCGGCGAGTACGTCCTGCGGCTCACCGTCAGCAATGGAGAACTCACCACCCGTCGCGAGGTAGCCATCACCGCCAACCAAGCCCCGGTGGTCAACGCCGGACTCGACCAGAGCATCGACTTCCCGACCCTGGTCGAACTCGACGGCACCGTCAGCGACGACGGCTTTCCGCTGCAGCCCGGTCGGGTAGCCCTCACCTGGAGCCAGGTCAGCGGCCCCGGTACGGTCACCTTTGCCGATGCCACCAGCGACATCACCACGGCCCGGTTCTCCCAGGGCGGCGAGTATGTGCTGCGGCTAACGGCAGACGACGGCGCGATCGCCACCCACGACGAGATCACCATCCAGGTCAACCAGCCCCCCGTGGTGGAGGCCGGGGCCGACCAGGTGCTGAGCTTGCCCATGACCACCGATGGCTCAGCCCCCAGGGCGATCGCCACCCTGGCGGGCACGGTGCGAGATGATGGCTTGCCCAGCAGCACCCTGGTCATCGGCTGGCAGCAGCTCAGCGGCCCGGCTCCGGCGGTGCTGGCAACGGCCAACCAGGTCACCACCCAGGCCGAATTTCCTCAAGCGGGCACCTACGTGCTGGAGCTGAGCGCCAGCGACGGACGGCTGATTGGGCGCGACACCCTGCGGGTTGTCGTCTCCCAGCGGGTGGTGACGGGTATCCAGGCCCTCTACGATTTTCGCGAGGGCACGGGCAACACCATCCGTGACCAGTCGGGCCTGCAGCCAGCGCTGGACTTAACTCTGGTGAATGGCGCGATCGCACGACTGTCGGGCCGGGGCATTGCCCTTCAGCAGCCCAGTCTGCTGGCCACCAGCGGCCCCGCCACCCGGCTCAGCCAGGCCATTCAGCGCAGCCAGTCCCTAACAGTAGAGGCCTGGGTCAAACCCGCTCGGGTCACCTATAACCAGCTGCCAGCGCGAATTGTCACCCTCTCCGCCGACACGGGCAACCGCAATGTCACCCTGGGGCAGGGCAATAACCAGTACGTCACTCGCCTGCGCACTACCACCACCGGGAGCAACGGCGACGCCAGGGTGCTGGAGGCGGGCCAGGTCGACCTCAACCAGCTCACCCACCTGGTCTACACCCGCAATAGCGCTGGCCAGGCTGATTTCTACATCAACGGGCAGCGGCAGCAGAGCGCTGCGATCGACGGCGATCTAACCAACTGGGATGCCGGATTCCGACTGGCGCTGGGTAACGAACTGACGGGCGATGGTCAAAGACCGGCCCAGGAGGGCCCACGCCCCTGGCTGGGTGAGTACCATCTGGTCGCCGTCTACAACCGCGCCCTGAGCGCAGCGGAGGTCAGCCAGAACTTTGCCGCCAACCTGGCGTAGTCACGCGCCCAGGTTACCTAGACCGGGTTTCTGCGCCGCTGCCCCTGGGCCAGTCTTGCAGAAACCCGGTTTTTTTATGGCATTGCAGGCGATAAATCAACACTCGCCTTGCAGAAATTTGGGATAAAGTCTTGGGTTAAATCAGTAAGCAAAACCGAGCATGATATGATTGTTAAGGAATTATAAGCGTCCTCATGGGCCAGTCTTTGCTCTATTAAGCTGTTTGCGGCGGTTATCGAAGTTATTGAGTTAGTTCGGCTTGTTGATATCTCGATTTTGCAATCTAGCTTAGGCTCTGTTCGGTTCCCTTCGGGGTGAACAGATTTTTTTTGGGCAAAATAGTCCAGCCCCGATGTTTGCACCTTAACTTTTCTGGAGACTATTCCTTGACTGCAATTTTTGAGCCTTCCGCTAGAGCCGCGGACGCAAATCCGTATGGCGACCTGACGCTAAAGCAGGTGATTCAAACTATTCCTAAAGCCTATTTTCAAAAAGACCCCCGCAAAGCCTGGACGGCTGTACTGCTCAGCGTTGGGGCCGTGGCCCTGGGTTACGCTGCGATCGCCCTCTCCCCCTGGTTTCTGCTGCCCGTCGCCTGGTTTGTCACCGGCACCGCGCTGACTGGCTTTTTTGTGATTGGTCACGACTGCGGTCATCGCTCCTTTGCCAACCGCCGCTGGGTCAACAACTGGCTGGGGCACATCATGTTTCTGCCGCTAATTTACCCCTTCCACAGCTGGCGACTGCTGCACGACATTCACCACCGCCACACCAACAATATGGAGATCGACAACGCCTGGGCTCCCTGGAGCAAAGAGGAGTACAGCGGGGCTGGCGGCTTTTTGCAGGCGGTTTATCAGGCCATGCGGGGCTGGCTGTGGTGGCTGGCGTCGGTGGCGCACTGGGGAGCACTGCACTTTGACCTGCGCAACTTTGAACCCCGCGACCATGGCAAGGTCAAGCGCTCAATTGCAGCAGTAGTGATCTTTGCGGCGATATTCTTCCCCACACTGTTCTACTTTGCTGGCCCCTGGGGCGTGGTGAAGTACTGGCTGATGCCCTGGCTGGGCTACCACTTCTGGATGAGCACCTTTACCCTGGTGCACCACACCATTCCCGAAATCCAGTTCCACTACGACGACACCTGGAATGAAGCTGAGGCGCAGCTCTCGGGCACCCTGCACTGCGACTATCCCAAGTGGATTGAAGTGCTGTGTCACGATATCAACGTCCATGTTCCCCACCATATCTCAGTGGGTATACCGTCCTACAACCTGCGGCCTGCCTACGCAGCGCTAAAAGAAAACTGGGCTCCATTGATGAAAGAGACCCAGTTCTCCTTTGACCTGATGCGGACAATCACGGGGCGCTGTCATATCTATCATCCCGAGCGGGCTTACCAAACCTTCCGAGATTTAGGGCGCTAAAGCAGTCCCAAACGATATCTCTAAGGGGCAATTTAGCCCCCCACTGGCTCAGGTTTCCTGGGCCATTTTTGTTTTTGGTAAGGACAATTGGTAAACTGCGACACGTTGCTAGCGCAACCTACCCTTGCCATCGCCACAATCGTGGGTAGCATTGGGGGTCTTGCCAGTTGAGACCCCGATCGCTCCTCCACTCCTCACCTCGCTACACCAACCGCTATGGCCCAGCTGTCTCGTCCACTGAACACGCTATTTACGACCGCTGCCGTGGTACTGGCGGGGCTTGCTGCCGCCCCGATGGCCAGGGCACAGCAGTTTGAACAGCAGCCCATCGACCCCAGCCTGACCGTGGCGATCGCGACTCCCGTGCGAAATGGGACCTTTTACAACCTGATGATTTTGGAGCAGGTGCCCAACCAGCGGCCGTGCTGGCAGGAGCAAAACCAGGGGAGTGGACCAGTGGCCATCGACCCGCTGCTGCTCAACTTTGACTTTACCGGCGCCTGCGATCGCAAGACCGATGCCAACGGCTACTCGGTGCGCGTCAACGGCCAAGACCTGGGCGTACACTATCGGCTGGAGATTTCTAACCGACAAAATGACCTGGTGCTGTTTGCCCGGCCAACCCGCGATCGCAGCGCGCCACCGATCGAAATTGGCCGCACCAATGGCCGCCCTGAGGGTAGCACTGGCGGCTTTCTCAAAATTCAGCTCAACCCCGGCTGGCAGATGGCCCGCCGCACCTACAACGGCCAGCCCGTCGGCCATATTTACCTCACCCACGACGCCCCGCTGGATGTGCGCCTAGCCACTGGGGCCGCGCCACCCCTGTCGC
>PYGV01000141.1 GCA_003022385.1 filamentous cyanobacterium CCP3
CCCGACCACCGTGTGCAGCTCGTCGATAAACAGCACCACCTGCCCGGCGGAGTCGGTGACTTCGCGCAGCACCAGCCGCAGCCGCTCTTCAAACTCGCCGCGAAACTTGGCCCCGGCGATCAGCCCGCCAATGTCCAGCGAAATCAGGGTGCGCCCTTTGAGCGACTCGGGCACTTCGCCATTGATAATGCGCTGGGCCAGGGCTTCGGCGATCGCGGTTTTGCCCACCCCTGGTTCGCCTATCACCACCGGGTTGTTTTTGGTGCGCCGAGAGAGCACCTGAATCACGCGGCGAATTTCGTCGTCGCGACCGATCACCGGGTCGAGCTGACCGTCGCGGGCCAGCTGGGTGAGGTCGATGCCGTACTTTTCGAGCGCTTCGTACTGCGACTCGGGGTTTTGGTCGGTGACCTTCTGGCTGCCGCGCACCGCCTGCACCGCCGCCATCAGCTCTGGACCTTCGACGTTAAAGCCGCGCAGCAGCCGACGGCCAATCCGCTCGTCTTCCTGAAAGCCCAGCAGCAGGTGCTCGACGGAGATGAACTTGTCTTTGAGTACGTTGCGCGCCGTCTCGGCTTGGTCAAGCATGCGATCGAGGCTCTGGCCCAGATACAAATTGCTGTCGAGGCCGGGCCTCACGCGGGCCTGGCGCTTGGCAAAGGTCTCTAGCTCGTCTAAAATCAGGTCGCTGTCGAGGTTGGCCTTGGCCAGTACTTTGTGGGCCAGACCGTCTTCTTCCTGGTCGAGCAGGGCAATAATGACGTGCTCCACCTCCATATACTGGTGCTTGCAGCGGCGGGCCACGTCCTGGGCCTCAACGATGGCATCCCAGGCTTTGGCGGTAAACTTGTCTGGATCGGTTGGCTGCATAATCTCCGTGGGCGAGCCGGCGTGCGCTTTGCTTTTTGTAACGGTTGGACGTTCAGTATATCAGCTGGGCGCTGGGGCTGGGGCTGGTGATCGAGGGCGGATACCCGCTGGCTTACAGCATAGATCAGGCGGCATCACCAAACTGTTCAAACTCATCGCTCAAGCCCAGGACTCAGCCTAGCGGCAGGGTGAGTCCTGAGGCGAGTAAGGTTGTGGCAGCGGCAGGGGTAAGCGGGCGCGACAGGCGATAGCCCTGGCCCAGTTCGCAGTTCAGCGCTTTGAGCCACTGCATCTGCTGCTCGGTTTCAATACCTTCTGCGATCGCCGCCAGCTGGAGCTGATCGCTCAGGGCCACAACGGCCTGGACAATTTTGTAGTTTTTGTCGCCGAGCTGCATGTTGCCGACAAACGACTGGTCAATTTTTAAATAGTTGGCGGGCAGGTTGTAGAGGTAGCTCAGCGATGAGTAGCCCGTACCAAAGTCGTCAATGCTGATGCTGATACCTAGTTCTCTCAGCTGCCGCAGCCGCTCAATGGTGGTCTCAACGTCGTTGACCAGCATACTCTCGGTGATCTCAAGGGTCAGCGCTGTGGCCGATAGCTGAGTTTGCGCCAGCGTCTGTTGAATGGTTTCAACTAGGGTGGTTTGCAGCAGATCTTTTCCGGATAAGTTGACGCTGACCCGCAGGTTTTGTGCGGCTGGAAACTGCTGCTGCCAGGTCGCCAGCTGGGCACAGGCTGCCTCGAGCACCCAGCGGCTGATGGGTAAAATGAGCCCGGTTTCTTCTGCCACCGGAATAAAATCGGCGGGCGACACAAACCCACGCACGGGATGTTGCCAGCGAACGAGGGCTTCAAACCCCAGCACCTGGCGGCTGTTGAGATCGACAATGGGCTGGTAGTGCAGGGCAAACTCCTGCTGGTCGAGGGCTGAGCGCAAATCCTGCTCCAGGGTCATGCGTTTGACGGCCTGAATGTGCATATCGGCGTTAAACACTTCGTATCTGGCCCGGCCCTGGGCCTTGGCTCGATAGAGGGCAATATCGGCGTCGCGCAGCAGGTCAGAGGCTTCGGTGTAGGCGCTGGTGCCCCAGACAATGCCGATACTGGTGGTGACAAAGATGGTGTGACCATCGACCAGGGTGGTGCCCTCAAACTCGGCCAAAATACGCTCGGCTATCTGGATCGCCACCTGAACATTGTCAATGGCGTCCAGCAAAATCATAAACTCATCGCCCCCCAGGCGGGCCGCCAGGTCGAGCGGGCGAACGAGGGCTTGCAGCCGATGGGCCAGATGAACTAAAAGCTGATCGCCCACCAGATGGCCCAGGCTGTCGTTAATGATTTTGAACTGGTCGAGGTCGAGAAATAGAACGGCAAATTGATAGGTGTCGAACTGCTGAGCGCGCTGAATGGCCAGCTCTAGCCGATTCATCAGGAGCGATCGATTGGGCAGCTGGGTCAGGGCATCGTGCAGGGCGTTGTGAATGAGTTGGGCTTCGACTTGTTTGCGATCGCTGATATCTTGAAAGGCGGCGATCGCAAAGATCACCTCACCCTGCTCGTCCACAATCGGCGCTCCCCACACCTCCAGCGGAATCACGCGATCGCCGCGATGGAGTTCTACATCGTCGATGTAGGTGGTTTCGTCACGCAGCGATCGCGCAATGGGCATCTCAGCCACCGGGTAGGGGACCTGCGTGCCCGCTCGATACACCTGAAAGATTTCAGCCAGCTGCTCAACTCCGGTGTTGGGAATATCGCAAATGCCCAACAGGCGCTTGCCGACCTGGTTGAGGTAGGTCATTTGACCCGTGGCGTCGTATACCGAAGCGCCAACGGGTAGGGCATCTAAAAACTGTTTCAGCCGACTCTCGCTGTTCGCCAGCTCAGCGTTTAAGTTGCGCAGCTGACCAAACGAAGACTGCAGCTGTTCGGTCATTTGGCTAAATGAGTCAGCCAGTTCGCCCACCTCACGGGTGTGAGGTGAAATCGCCCCGACCCGGTTTTTTCCCCGGTCTAAATTGCCGCGAGCAATGTCTTTGGCGGCCTGGTTGAGCTGCAGCAGCGGATTAGTAATTTGGCGAGCCGTAACAATACTCACCCCCGTCGCTAGCGCGAACGCCCCCAGGCAAAGCCAAATCGTGTTGCGAGTGTTGGCATAGATCTGCTCCATAAAGTCAGATTCGGGCGCAACAACGACCACAAACCAGCGCAGACCATCTACCTGAATCGGCGTAATCTGTAGAAACTGACGCTCGCCATCCAGCTTAAAGTTCAGCTGCAGAGGCCCATTAACTGAGCCAAAACCACCCTCTAAGGTTGTGTTTAGATAAACCGCCGAGGCACGGATCAGCGCGCTCTCGCTCTCCACGGCGGGCAGGCGGTTAATCCCCTCACCATCGACCACAACCGGATTGTTGCCGTCAGAACTGCCCACCAAATTGCCGCTCGCCTCGACGATATAGATCTGGCCCGAGGGGCTAAAGGCGATCGCATCGAGCAGCTGACTGATCTGCCCCAGGTTCAAAATGACGCTGGCCACCCCCTGGATCTGCCCGTCGCTGCCGTAGACAGGTTGAGCCACATTGATGGCCAGGGAGTGGCCCTCCATCGCGCTGACAGAGGTGTAAACCTCTGTCCAAACCAGCCCCTCAGCAGCCACAGCCGCTTTGTACCAGGGGCGCTCTCTGGCATCCACAGCGCGATCGATCGTAGACGATCGCGCAACTTGACGCTGGTTGTTCAGCTGTAGACTGATGTACTTGCCCTCGCTTTCGGCGTTAGAGTACTCCAGAACGTAGCGAGTTTCACCCTCCTCAAGGCGCTGAAACATGGCCAGAATGTGCCCCGACGAGTTGCCCAGCCCCAGGCCCTGAATTGTTTCAAATGCATTGATATAGTCCCAATAGAGGTCTTCTACCGAGCGGATATTGCTCAGGTCTAGACTCTCGCGCCGAATCGTTTCCACACTCAGGTTATTGACAATTTGCGCCGTCAGCAGCAGATTTCTGATTTGGTAGCTGATGCGCGCAGTGGTCTCTTGACGCAGCTGGTGAGTAACTTGGTTGACCGCCTGCTGCCCGTTGCGAATTGACAGCCACGCTGTCAGGCCCACTGCCGCCGCCACCTGCACCACAAACGGAACAACCAGCACAAGTCGTAAAGGTGCTCTGGTGAGTAGGCGACGCATTCCATTTACCTGAAACTACGACGGCTGAATGTTGCTTAGCAGGGTTGTGGGCATCAGGTTTTCCTCATGCAGAGCCAAGTCAGTAATTTAGCTTAACGAATTAGGAGGTTGGGCTGGCGATCGGCCACAACACCGCTTTTGGCGGCCCAGCTTCAGCTCCAGCTCCCGATCGACTGCGTAACTCGATATGCAATACCCTAATCTATAAAATCTCCGTTAAGCTACACCCCTCGAGCGTGGGGGCGACTCCACGAGCACCAGGCCGCGCCATCTCGCCGCATCAAGTCGCTAATAGCGAATGCGCGGATCGATGTAGGCATTCAAAATATCGATCGCAATGCTGATCACCGCCACAATCATGGCAAAAAACACCATCAGCCCCTGCACCACCGGGTAGTCGCGCTGGCTAATTGCCTCGTATAGGCGGTTGGCCAGCCCTGGCCAGGAAAATGTCACCTCCGTCAGCACTGCGCCCCCCAGCATGGCCGCAAAGGTCAGCCCCAAAATGGTAATCACCGGAATCATGGCGTTCCGCAGCGCGTGCACCAGCACGATGCGCCGCTCTGGAATACCTCGCGCTCGGGCCGCTTCTACGTAGTCTGCCGCCAGGGTTTGCTTCAGGTTGACCCGCACCATGCGCTCAAACACACCGCTAATCAGAATTCCTAAAGTCAAGCTAGGTAGGGCCAGGTAGTAGAGAGTGGTAGCAAACGCGCCAAAATCTAGCGAGAGCAGGCTGTCGAGCAGGTACAGCCCCGTCGGCCCATCGGGCGGGGTGGCCCGCAGCGGGTAGCGGGTACCAATCGGAAACCAGCGCAGCTGCACCGCAAAAATGAGCTGCAAAATCATGCCAAACCAGTACATCGGAATGGCGTAGGTAATGATGCCAAACAGCCGCCCCCCCGCATCGAGCGGCGAGTTGGGCCGCGAGGCCGCCAGGGCACCCACACCTACACCCACCACCGTCGCCACAATCATGCCGCACACCGTCAGCTCCACCGTCGCCGGAAAGTGTGCCCCAATGATTTGCCACACCGTCTGCCCCTGGGTGGCCAGCGACGACCCCAGATCCAGGCGCAGCAGATCGCCGAGGTAGTTCAGGTACTGAATTATCAGGGGCTGATCGAGGCCGAGCTGCGATCGCATCGCCTCCTTTGCCGCCGCCGGAGCCCGCGCCCCCAGCAGCGCATCCACCGGGTCACCGGGGGTAGCCCGCAGCAGCAAAAACACCACCGTGGTGATCGTCAAGATCATCAGCGGGGCCAGCAGCAGCCGGGTGAAGACGTAGTAGCGCAGGGCGGCGGAGCGGGAGGACATGGGGTTAGCCTCGGCTGATCTGCCAGAGCAAGAACTGCTGGGTCGGCTCCACGGCGACGCCCTCAATTCCCTCCTGGGCAAAGACGTAGTCCTTGTTTTGCCAGAGGGGGACGTAGGGCACGTCGTCGGCGATCAGCTGCTGGAGGTCGGCGATTAGCTGTTCACGGGTGGCAGGGTCTTGCTCGGCCTGCTGCTTGGTTACCAGGTCATTGGCCTCGGGGCTGTAGTAAAACGAGCCATTGGCCTGGGAGGGGCCGGCTTCGCAGAGGTCGTTGCTGCCGGTTTCGCAGCTCAAAAAGGGCTGAAGGAAGGTGTCGGGGTCGTAGTAGTCGGGGTACCAGTTGGCCAGAATGATTGGGTAGATGCCCTTGCCGACGTTTTCCCAGAGGGTGGCCCCTTCGGTGTTTTGCACGTTGACCGTGACCAGGCCGGGCAGCCCCGCTTCGATCGATTCTTTCAGCGTGTTGGCGACGATGCTGCGGGTGGTAGAAGCGGAGGGATACCAAATTTCGACGGTGAGGGGGTTCGACTCGGAGAAACCGGCTTCGGTGAGCAGGTCGCGGGCCTGGTCGAAGTTGCCGTCGCCGTAGGCCTCTTTGAACACGGGTTCAGCGATGTCGAAGCTGGCGGGAATCAGGCTGTAAAGGGGGTCAGCCTGGCCTTGAAAGACGCGATCGTTGAGCAGGGGGCGATCGACCATAGCCGCGATCGCCTGGCGCACCCGCACATCATTCAGCGGCTCAATCTTCTGGTTCAGGGCCATGTAGTTGATTACGTTGGTGCCCGCCTCGATTACCTGCCAGCCGCCGGAGTCTTCTTCGCGCTCCAGCGCCGCCACCTGCTCGGGGTCGAGGGTCTGGTAGGCCACGTCCAGGCCGCCGGTTCTAAAGGTGTTGTAGAGGTTGGCGGGGCTGGTGAAGATCTGGATGTCGATGCCGTCGTTGGCGGGGGCGTCGCCCCAGTAGTCTTCGTTGACATCGAGCTTGATCGAGTCGCTGGTGAAAGAGGCCAGCTTGTAGGGGCCGGTGCCCACAAACTGGTCAGGCTTAAAGCTGCCGGTGCCGATTTCGTAGCTCTCGGGCGAAACCGGGGTGACGCCTGAGAAGCTGAGCAGGGCGGGAAAAGCGGCAAAGGATGCCTTCAGGGTCAGCGTCAGCTCGTACTCGGCGGTGGCTTCGGCGGTGGCAATTTTGTCGGACAGCAGGTAGGCGGGGCGGCCGCCGTTTTCCATAAACCGCTGCAGCGAGAAGGCCATCACCTCAGCGTTGAAGGAGGTGCCATCGTGGAGGGTGACATCGTCCCGCAGGGGAATAGTGTAGGTCAGCCCGTCGTCGCTGACGGTGGGCAGCTCGGTGGCCAGCTGGGGCACCAGGTTGGTGGTGCCGGGTTCGTAGGTGTAGAGGCGATCGCCCAGGTTGTAGAGCAAGATGCCGGGAAATGTCTCGTAGGCGTCGGCGGGGTCGAGGGTGCGAGCCGTGAGGGTGGTGCCAATGGTAATGCGACCGCCCCCATCCCCAGCCGGGGCATCAGCGGCGGGCTGATCATTGCCCGCACAGCCGATCGCGATCGCAAAGCACAAGCCAAACAGCCCCACAAACTGAGCCACCCGCCGCCACTGGCGATCGGCCCAGGAGCGCTGACGATTTCTAACCCAGGACGCTAAAGTCATCACGTTTATCTAACTGGCCAACATTGGCATAGTTGTATCACCCTTTGGGGACGAGGGGGAGTGGGGGAGTGGATGAGTGGGCGAGTGGATGGGTGGATGGGTGGATGGGTGGATGAATTCAAAGTTCAAAATTCAAAATTGGGAATTCAAAATTTTGCACTTTGAATTTTGCACTTTGCACTCTCACCTCATCACCTACCCCACCGCCTCCTCCACCTTGCCACCAGCAAACCTCTTCCACAGCGCATCCGTCACCAGGTGCGACAGCAGCCCCAGGGGACCCGCAAACAGGCATAGGGCGAGGGAGTGCCGAGTGAAGACACCGCTTTCCTGGCCTTGCCAGTAGATCCAGCGGCCTACGAACAGGTCAAAGGCGAGAAAATGGACCCAGCCGGTGGCGGTGACGTGGGGATTGGCGAAGAGGGCGGCTAGATCCACCAGGCTGAGGTTGGGGTCGGAGAGGGCTTCGATGCCCTGCACATTGCTAAAGCTGGTGACAAATAGAAACAGGTACAGCCCGGCCAGGGCGGCAAAGGGCAGCAGCGACGCCATCACAGTGCGGGTGAGTTTGGTGTTGGGCACCAGCACCATCAGCGTCCAGAAGGGCAGCACGAAGAGGTTGGCACCGCTAAATAGCAGGTCTAAGAGGGGGGCATCGACAGTCATAGGGGATGGGGTTGGTGATGTTCTACAAGTCTCATCCCAGTGTAGAGAGTTTCAGCGTTGCTGAATTGAGGCATGGATTTGGGTAAGGGCAAACGGCTGTTTGCCCCCATGAGGGAGGCTGAATGTTTGATTCACACCTACGTTCTGTAGCGGCCATCGCGCTGGCTGTAGCGCAGTACATCGCCAGGGTCGGGGCGGATGACCAGACCGTTGGCGGGAATATCGATCGCGTGGCTCCAGCTGATGCGCTCTAGATAGCCGAGCAGGTGCAGGCGATCGATGGCGTGCTGGGCGTCGTCGGGCGGGCCGACCAGGTAGTGGCGCAGGCGGCGGTAGCGCACCACCGCGATCGGGTTTCTGAGCAGCAGAGCCTGGGCCGCCTCCGTGGCCGGGGGCGAGCAAAACGATTGAGTTTGCAGCATTTTAAAGATTCCTCAACAGCAGAATTGAACGTATTTCGTAGGGTGGGTTAGGCGGCTACTCTCCCCTGTTAACCCCCGTTAACCTGTCACTCCGCCGTAACCCACCGCCCAGGGATACAGCCTTTGAGCAGCAAACCGTAGGGTGGGCACTGGCCCACCACCCAACCCCAGCTTGTTAGCAGCCTACGGGCAGCAAAAACTGGCCCCTGCCCATGCAGATGGCAAAAGAACATGATCGGTAACGGTAGAATGGGGCACATCAGCAGGAACCCCACCAACCTCCGGCAATAAGGAATTTAGGCTTCTCTGCTAATCGTTAACTAGACACATTGTCTAGACAGTTGGTCTATTTGTCAACCTGTCTAGACAGCTTGTCTTGTTTCTCTCACAGATGACAAGGCAATTTACGGCTGACATGGAAGAATCGCCACTGAAGAAATTGCGGGAAGAGATGGGCATGTCTCAGGAGGACTTTGCCCGCAGAATTGGCACCTCAGCCCGCACCATTAGCCGATGGGAGACTGGCGATAGCGTGCCCTCGTTCACCATTGCCCAAATGAAGGCGCTGGATGCGCTGCTGGCTGAGCAAGGAAAGTCGATTAAAGAATTGCCTGATAGCTTTGCGGCGGGGTAGGTTGCTGTTGGAGTCGGGGGTAGATGGTGGGCGGTGCCCACCCTACGGGATGCTCTTAAGAGGTTTCGAGAAGATTACTCGACGTTTCGAGAAAAATGCTCGAAACTTGGACCAAACTGCTTGGAATCTCGCCCTCTGGGGCTGAAGACTGAGGTTAGGATTGACGAAAGCCGCCCTGCCACGCGATCGCTCGCTGTGAAAGATTTCTTTGTTAGCTACAACAGTGCCGATAAAACCTGGGCTGAATGGATCGCCTGGGTACTCGAAGAACACGGCTACACTGTGGTCATCCAGGCGTGGGATTTTCGGCCTGGGGGCAACTTTATTCTCGACATGCAGCGGGCAGCGGAGGAATCGCACCGCACGATTATGGTGTTGTCGGAGGACTATCTCAAAGCTAAGTACACCCAGCCCGAGTGGGCGGCTGCATTCAAGCAAGACCCTACGGCTGAGGAACGCCGGTTAATCCCCATTCGCGTGGCGAAGTGCAAACCGACGGGGATGTTGGCCCCGCTGGTGTACGTCGATCTCGTCGATAAAGCTGAGGCCGAGGCTGAAGCCCTAGTGTTAGCTGCCTTGCAAGCCCGCGCCAAGCCCGCTACCCGGCCCAGTTTTCCGGGGGGGACGCCGACCAAAGAGCGCGTTGTCCAGAAAAAAGCCGCGTTCCCGCAAAGCAAGCGAGTTACCTGGCAAATTGTCCTTGACTATACGCTTCAAAACACCTTTGACCACTTTCGGAAGATTGACAGCGTTGTTGCTGAACTGAAGCAGCTTTCTGACGACAAGCGGCTCGAAGAAGTTGGCAAGACAGGTGAAAGCGGCAGTACCGTCGTGACCTTGAAAGGAACGGAAGCAGGCTTCAGCATCATCGAATCCCTTTCTAATACAGGGCAGTTGCCCGAAATTTGTGGCCTGCTGGTAGAGCAGGTTAGGTTAGTGTCTAATTTGGGCGAATTTGCCCCTGCCCCTGCGCCACTCCCATCTAAACCAGCCAGCCCAGCTATGACACCGCCCAAAACCGAGCTGACCCCAAAAGAGCGCCTAGCCCTGAGCCGTCAAATTACCGGGCTCACCGTACAGGAGTTTAATGACCTGCTGCTGCTGCTGGAACCACCAGCGGGATTAATACCGCCGCCCTCAACGTCCCAAGGCGATCGCACCTTTGCGCTGCTTAGCTGGGCACAGAGCACCACCGGCTGCGGACTTGCCGCTGTACAGGCCGCCCTGCAAGACATCCTCCCTTAGCGGCCTCTTCGGACTCTGGCGGCACTGCCCCGAAGAGGCTCTGGTTAGTGCCCCTTGAACGCAACCGCTGCTTTACCGGGCGGGAAACGATGCTGCGGCGCATTCGCGAGGCGCTGACCAGCCAAGGCGTTGCCGGGCTCAGCCAGGTGCAGGCCATCGCTGGGCTGGGGGGCGTCGGCAAAACCCAGACAGCGCTGGAATATGCCTGCCGCTACTACTGGAATGCAGAGCCTGCCGAAGCCTACCGAGCCGTCTTCTGGATACGGGTCGATACTCCCCAGGCGATTCAGAGCGGCTTTCAAGTCATTGCAGAAATTCTAGCCCTGCCCGAAGCCCAGGCCAAAGAGCCAGAGGTGATCACCCAGGCGGTAAAGACCTGGCTGGCCGGGCATGGGGGCTGGCTGCTGGTGCTCGACAATGCCGATGACCCCAGTTTTGTTGGCTCTTATTTGCCTAAGCAGGGGCAGGGCCACGTGCTGATTACCTCCAGGGTGAGCGACCTGCAATCTCTGGGCATTGTCAAACCCTTACCCTTGGATGCCCTCGACCCGGATGAAGCGCTGGCATTTTTGCTGAAACGGACGGAGCGACACAACACTACCCCTGACGAAAACACCGCCGCCACAGACCTCTGCGTAGAACTCGGCCACCTTCCTCTAGCGTTGGAGCAGGCCGCCGCTTACATCGTCACTACCGATGCTCGCTTTCAAGACTATCTGGCCAGCTACCGCCATCGTCGTCTGGAGCTGCTGAACCAGTCGGCCCCCATGCTGGGGGAATATCGCGACCCAGTAGCCACCACCTGGAACATCAACTTTGAAGCGGTAGAAACCAAGTCTCCGGCAGCGGCAGATCTGTTACGGGTCAGCGCCTTTCTGCACCCCGACAGCATTCCCTATAACTTGATTGTGTCGGGGGCAGAGCTACTAGGCGAGCCGATGCAGCAGGCGCTGGCTGAGGTTGAGGTAGACCCTCTAGCCTTTGTTGCCCTGCTAGAACCGCTAAAGCGCTATTCTCTGGTGCGCTCTGAGGTGGAGCAAACCTACAGCATTCACCGACTGGTGCAGGCGGTAGTGCGAGCCAGCCTAAAGCAGGACGAAACAAAGCTGTGGGCAAAACGGGTGGTGCAACTGGTGACTAATGCTTACCCCAATGCCGATGACTTCAACAACTGGCCAGAATGTGAGCGGTTGTTGCTCCATGCTCAGGCGGCAGCGGCAGACATTCGGCAGTATAGGTTTGAATTTGAGAAAGCCGGATTGTTGTTAATTCGCCTCGGATTTTATTTCAAACAGCGAGGGCAATATGCCGAAACCGAACCCTGCTATGAAAAGGGCCTAGAAATTTATAAAAAAGCCCTCGGCGAGGCCCATCCCGATGTCGCCACCAGTCTCAACAATCTTGCGTCCCTGTACAAATCGCAGGGGCGCTACAGCGAGGCCGAACCGCTCTACCAAGAGGCCCTGGCGCTGATGAAACAGCTGCTGGGCAAGGCCCATCCCGATGTCGCCACCAGCCTCAACAATCTCGCGGCCTTATACGAATCGCAGGGGCGCTACAGCGAGGCGGAACCGCTGTATCTGGAGGCGCTGGCGCTGAGGAAACAGCTCCTCGGCGAGGCCCATCCCGATGTCGCCACCAGCCTCAACAATCTCGCGGCCTTATACAACTCGCAGGGGCGCTACAGCGAGGCGGAACCGCTCTACCAAGAGGCGCTGGCGCTGAGGAAACAGCTCCTCGGCGAGGCCCATCCCTCTGTCGCCACCAGCCTCAACAATCTCGCGGAATTGTATCGATCGCAGGGGCGCTACAGCGAGGCGGAACCGCTCTACCAAGAGGCGCTGGCGCTGAGGAAACAGCTCCTCGGCGAGGCCCATCCCGATGTCGCCACCAGCCTGAACAATCTCGCGGGATTATATCGATCGCAGGGGCGCTACAGCGAGGCCGAACCGCTCTACCAAGAGGCGCTGGCGCTGATGAAACAGCTGCTCGGCGAGGCCCATCCCGATGTCGCCACCAGCCTGAACAATCTCGCGGCCTTATACAACTCGCAGGGGCGCTACAGCGAGGCGGAACCGCTCTACCAAGAGGCGCTGGCGCTGAGGAAACAGCTCCTCGGCGAGGCCCATCCCTCTGTCGCCACCAGCCTCAACAATCTCGCGGAATTGTATCGATCGCAGGGGCGCTACAGCGAGGCGGAACCGCTCTACCAAGAGGCGCTGGCGCTGATGAAACAGCTGCTCGGCGAGACCCATCCCGATGTCGCAGGTAGCCTATGGAACCTTGGCGCGCTGAGATATAACCAGGGGCGTTTAGAAGAGGCGAAATCGCTGCTTCTAGAAGCGCTGCCTATCTATGAAGCCAAGCTAGGCCCAACGCACCCCAACACTCAAAACCTGCAAGGATGGGTTGCAGGGGTTCAAACAGCTCTGGATGCTGCTGATTAAAACGGCGAATCTTCAACCTATCGCTGACTTACCGACAAAATAGTCAAGCCCACAACCTCCTGATCAACATAGCGAATCACGATGTCATCATCCGTGACTTCGCTATCGGTCGCCGCCACCACAGGCTGCTGAAAATTGATATAGAGCACATCCGCTTCGGCATCAAACATCATCCAGCAGGGTCGTTGCTCTACGGTCTGTAGCGCCTTAGCGATAGTCAGGTAGCTGCCAACGTTGACTTGAGTTAAGGCCATAGCTGCTTTTTACCCTCCAGATAACGTAGACGCTGATTAAAGAATGCCGTGACAATGAATCCGTCCACAATCGCACCCTGCGCCTCAATTTCTCGGTAGACCACCAGCAGCCATTTCTGCTGAGATACTGACCGCACCGCGATCAACTGCCCATTGCCACCATCGAGCACCCGGTCTGGACTTGCCACTGCCTCTAAAATAGCAGCCTGATAAGGCTCCATTTCAGGATGCTGAGACGTAATGTGCCCCCAGCGCTCCTCTGTCAGCCTAACCGATACGCCATTTACCGATGTAACACTACCAACGAGCACCCTGAAATACCCTGACGTTGCCTACGGAGAATTAACCGTGAAAGACTACCACATCAACATCTTCTACAGTGACGAAGACGAGGTAGTGCATTTTAGTAAAGG
Organism: filamentous cyanobacterium CCP3; assembly: GCA_003022385.1. Lineage (GTDB taxonomy): Bacteria > Cyanobacteriota > Cyanobacteriia > Phormidesmidales > Phormidesmidaceae > Nodosilinea. The sequence goes on from PYGV01000141.1 coordinate 13,131, forward strand.
ACAGAGAAAAAGATGGACTCTTCCCTTTCTGCCAACTTCTTTCTGACTTGGCGAT
>PYGV01000142.1 GCA_003022385.1 filamentous cyanobacterium CCP3
GTGGACGTGCTCAAGACCGTGGGCGGTCAGATGGATTTGGCCTTTGAGTTTGAGGAGGCGCTGATTGGCGGGGCGGCGATCGACGCCACTGGAGAGCCGCTGCCGGAGGCGACGCTAAAGACCTGTAAGGGCAGTGATGCGGTGCTGCTGGCGGCGATCGGGGGCTACAAGTGGGATACTTTGCCTCGCCACCAGCGACCGGAGACGGGGCTGCTGGGGTTGCGATCGGGGCTCGAACTCTTCGCTAATCTGCGCCCGGCCACGATTCTTCCTCAATTGATTGATGCGTCTTCCCTGAAGCGGGAAGTCGTTGAAGGCGTCGATATTATGGTAGTGCGGGAGCTGACCGGGGGCATCTACTTCGGCTCTCCCAAGGGGGTGTTTGAAACCGAAACGGGGAAAAAGCGGGGGGTCAACACCATGGCCTACACCGACAGCGAAATCGATCGCATTGGCAAGGTGGCCTTTGAGACGGCCCAAAAGCGCCGGGGCCAGCTCTGCTCGGTGGATAAGGCCAATGTTCTGGAGGTGTCGCAGCTGTGGCGCGATCGCATCACCGCCCTATCCCCTAACTACCCCGATGTCACCCTCACCCACATGTATGTCGACAACGCCGCCATGCAGCTGATTCGCTGGCCCAAGCAGTTTGACACCATTGTCACTGGCAACCTGTTTGGCGATATTTTGTCGGATGCGGCGGCGATGCTGACCGGCAGCATCGGCATGCTGCCCTCGGCCAGCCTGGGGGCGAGTGGGCCTGGGGTCTACGAGCCCGTGCACGGGTCGGCCCCCGACATTGCTGGGCAAGATAAGGCCAACCCCCTGGCCCAGGTGCTGAGCGTCGCCATGATGCTGCGCTATGGCCTCGACCAGCCCGCCGCCGCCGATCGCATTGAGCAGGCGGTTACAACAGTTTTAGATCAGGGTTATCGAACTGGCGATATCATGTCTGAAAGCATGACCCAGGTGGGTTGCAAGGCCATGGGCGAAGCCCTGCTGAGTGCCCTGGCGTAAAGTTCTTTCTAGAAGACCTTCTAGAGTTTGCCGCCCCTGGAAAGATCGATTAGAGTCTGTCTATAAGCGCACAGGTGAGCCGTGTACGGTCTACAGCAACCCCCTTTTTCGAGTCAGTCGCCCAGCCAGCTGCCGGAACCCAGCGCCCTGCCCACGGCGCTTAACCCGGCCCTGCTGAAGTCGGCCCGGCAAATTTATCGCACCTATTACGAAGTGCACCCCGAAGATGTGCAGCGCCCCATCGGCATTGCCATCAGCACCAAGACCCACCGGGGCAAGCTCATCTTTGGCGATCGCCCTGTGCTGCTGCCCAACGAGTGCTTTGTGCCCATCAGCCAGATCGAGCCGGGGCTGCACTAGGCCACTAGAGCTGCGGTCAGCCGTCGTCGACTGGGCCACAAGTTAGGCCATCAGTGGGATAGCGGGCTATTCTCGGCGGGCACACTGGGTAGCGTAACCCAGTAGTGCAAAGGACTTGGCACCCATGGCTGAGCTGTCTCTTCCTGCCCTAGCGACATCAGCACCTTCTGTCTGGGCCAGCTCAACCCCCGCCAAACTGCTGACCACGCCCGACACCTCAAAGCGGCGGGTCATGACTCATCGGCCTTTGCCCAGCTATACTCAGCGGCTGCTGCGACAGCTGCGGCTCAAGCTCGCTACCGCTTCCCCCAGCTCAGAAGTCCTTGATTTTTGTGTGGTGATCTGTACCTACAACGGCGAGCAGCGGTTGCCCCAGGTGCTCGACTGTCTGCTGGCCCAGCTGGGCACCGAGCAGCTGGCCTGGGAGGTGATCGTGGTTGACAACAACAGCAGCGACGGCACCGCCCAGGTAGTCAAAACCTACCAGCAGCATTGGCCTCAAGATATTCCGCTGCGCTACGCCTTTGAGCCGCGCCAGGGGGCAGCCTACGCTCGCCAGCACGCCATTCAAATCGCTCGCAGCCCTCTAGTCGGGTTTCTAGATGATGACAACCATCCGGCCCTGGGCTGGGTGCTGGCGGCCCACCGTTTTAGCCAGGCACATCCCCAGGCGGGTGCCTTTGGCAGCCGCATTCGAGGCGAGTTTGAAACGACCCCGCCGCCCAACTTCGATCGCATTGGGTCCATGCTGGCCCTCACCGAGCGCGGGTCTGAGCCGCTGATCTACGAGCCCAGGCAGAAGGTGCTGCCACCGGGGGCGGGGCTGGTGGTGCGGCGGCAGGCCTGGCTCGACTGTGTGCCCCAGCAGCTGTCGCTGGCCGACAGCATTGGCTTTCGGGCGGCGGGCGAAGATTTGGAGGTGGTGATCTACATGCAGCGCCACGGCTGGGACATTTGGTACAACCCGGCGATGCGGGTGCAGCACGCCATTCCGGCCAGCCGGTTTGAGCGCAACTATTTGCTGGAGCTGTTTCGCGGTATTGGCCTGAGCCGCCACCGCACCCGCATGCTGAGCGTAGCCGGGTGGCTGTGGCCGCTGATGACGCTTTTGTATATGGCGAATGATCTGGCCAAGATTGTGCGCCATCTGGTCAGGTACCAAAGCGAGGCGATCGCCGATACCGTTGCGGCCTGCGAACTCACGCTATATGTTTACAGCCTGATTAGCCCCTTCTATATGGCCCACCGCCTGTGGCGACAGCGCATTTCGCCAACATTAGAAGCGCCGGGCTGAGATGGGCTATTTAGACAGCCACCCACCCGCCACAATGGGGTCTCGTTTACCATGCACAACGCCAACCAGCGTTTTACGCCATCGGTTCGAGACATGCAGTCGTTTGAGCACAGTGTTCATGCTGCCATCCAAAAGGCCGAAAACCTGTGGCGCAACCTTCAAACTGCGCCAGAGTTTACGCCTGAACTCTGGCAAAAATCTCTAGAGGGCCTGCATCTTAACCCTGGAAAGACTCCAGGTCGCCCACGAAGGGCTAATGCTGACCGTGAGCTTTGGGGTGGCCAGCCTGGTGCCCACGGCCAGCCAGCGGGTTGAGCACCTGATGCAAATGGCCGATCAGGCCCTGTACGTGGCCAAAGCCCAGGTGGCCACCTGGCCACCGGATCGTCACCGGCTAGCCTAGGCAGCTCCCCGGAGGCTGGCGCTAGCCCCGCACCTTGGTGGTCACCTCGGCTACGCGCTGGCCCAGGGCGCGAGCGATCGCCAGATCTTCGGGCTCGGGCTCCAGCTCGCCCTGGCCACCGGCAATGGTCGAGGGGCCGTAGGGCGTGCCGCCTCGCGCCTCGGTGTGAATCATGCCCTCGACCGAGTAGGGCACACCGACCACCAGCATGCCCAGGTGCAGCAGCGGCACCATCATCGTCAGCAGAGTGGTTTCCTGGCCGCCGTGGGTAGAGGCGGTGGAAGTAAACACTCCCCCAGGCTTGCCCTCCATGTCGCCGTTAAGCCACAGGCTGGCGGTGGAGTCAAACAGCTGCTTCATTTGAGCGGCCATGTTGCCGTAGCGGGTGGGCGACCCAAACACGACGCCATCAGCAGCTTTGAGGTCCTCTACGGTGCACACCGGAATGTCTTGCTGCTGCTCGCGCACCTGGCGGGCCGCGTCGTTGTCGTCAATCATTTGATTGACCGCATCAAACTCCTGCACCCGTCGCAGGACGACCTCTACCCCAGCCACCTGCCCGGCCCCATCGGCTACGGCCTGGGCCAGCTTCAGCGTGTGGCCGTACATAGAGTAATACACGACGAGTAGTTTCATACCGACTCCACAGATCAGCACCCTGCCCCTGACGCGGCGCGGTACACAACACCTCGATAGTGCGTCATCGCCAGGAGGGGTTTTATCTCTCAAGGGAAAGATTTTGGCGGACTCTAGCCACCCATTCCGGGCACCGCAGCGGGGACGGCGGGGCCAACCACAAGCGCCAGGTTCCCCCTTTCTCTGACAACGACCGCCGCAACCCCGTCCAGGATGCGACAATATTGCCATTCAGCCCTGGTTCAGGCGGTGGCGCTATGGCCTGCCCCTGGCCTGGGCCCTAGACCAGCGATTGAGAGTAATACCTATGCGTTCTGATTTGCAGCGGGCCTTTGAAACCCATTCAGTTCTAAAAATCATCAGCGGCCTCACCAACCTCGACCACCAGCGGGTAGTGGCGGTGGTCAAAGCCGCCGACCAGGGTGGGGCCACCTTTGTCGATATCGCCGCCGATGCCGAACTGGTGCGCCTGGCCAAAGCCGAAACCACCCTGCCCATCTGTGTCTCTGCCGTTGAGCCTGAGGCCTTCTTGGCCCCCGTCGCCGCCGGGGCCGACCTGATCGAAATTGGCAACTTCGACGCCTTCTACGCCCAGGGCCGCCGGTTTGAGGCCCCCGAGGTGCTCGACCTCACCCGTCGCACCCGCGCCCTGCTGCCCCACATCACCCTGTCCGTAACCGTGCCCCACATTCTGGCCCTCGACGAGCAGGTCAGCCTGGCCGAAGCCCTGGTGGAAGCCGGAGCCGACATCATCCAGACCGAGGGGGGCACCGCCAGCCAGCCGGTTCACTCCGGCATTCTGGGGTTGATTGAGAAAGCCGCCCCCACCCTGGCGGCCGCCCACGCCATTTCGCGGGCGGTAGCGGTGCCGGTGCTGTGCGCCTCGGGCCTGTCGGATGTGACGGCTCCCATGGCGATCGCGGCTGGGGCCGCTGGCGTCGGCGTCGGCTCGGCGGTGAATAAACTCGACAATCCGCTGGCCATGGTAGCCGTGGTGCGCCAGCTGGCTGAGAGCCTGCAAACTGTGCGCGTCGGCGCGGTGCGCTAAGCTCAAGGCTCTTTGTATGGGGCGATCGCACCATTCCGGTAGTGTGATCGCCCTCAATTTTTGTCAGGCTCCATCGAGCCTAACTGCGCCAGCGATTAGGATAGATGTATTCTCCCTCACGCTGTTGATCGTTTCGCCGCCCAGGACAAGCTTGCTATGGTTCAAGCTCAACCCCGCACTGGCCCCACCATTACCTGGCCCCCTCTGCCCGAAGATTTTAAGCTGATCGACGATCCGGTGGAAAATATTCAACAGCCACCCCTAGCGGCTGCCCTTACCGATGCCCTAGGTGCAGCCCAACGAATTCGGCCTGAGATGCTGATTGGCTCAAACTTTGGGCTTGTTACTGGAGTCGATGGAGAAACCGTAGTTAAAGCACCAGACTGGTTCTATGTGCCTCGGGTACAGCCTGTTCCTGCCGAAGTCGTGCGCCGCAGCTATACTCCCAATTTAGACGGAGATCCAGTTGCCGTAGTAATGGAATTTTTATCGGCAGACGACAACGGTGAATTGTCGCTTCGGACAGTTCCACCCTACGGCAAGCTCTACGTTTACGAGCAAATTTTGCAGGTGCCAACCTACGTCATCTATGCCCCTCAGTGCGCCCGCCTGGAAGTGAGGTGTTTGCAAAATGGGCATTATGAACCTCAGGCTCCAAACGCTTTGGGGCATTTTTGGATTCCTCAGCTGGAGCTGTTTTTAGGCATATGGCACGGCGAGCGGCTGGCTCAAACCCTCAACTGGCTGCGCTGGTGGGATGCCGACGGCAACCTGCTGCTGTGGAGTGCAGAACAAGCGGAACGCGAGGCTCAGCGAGCCGAGTCCGAGCGCCAGCGGGCTGAGACCGAGCGCCAGCGAGCCGAGCGCCTCGCTGAGCTACTCCGGGCCCAGGGCATTGACCCCAACCAGCTGCCGTAACCCATATAGCAAAAGGGCACCGCCTAGACGGTGCCCTGGGTCGGAGTTGAGTCCATCGATGCAAACTTGGTCGGAGAATCTAAGCGTTCTCTACGGGCAGGCGAGCTTCATTCCAGCCCAGCATGCCGCCGCGCAGGCTGGCCGTCTCTTTGAGCCCCTGCTTTTTGAGAATCACGGTGGCCTGGGCCGATCGCCGTCCCGACTTGCATACCGTCACCACGGGCTGGTCAGTGGGTATGTCCTCTACTCGGCTTTCTAGCTCGGGCAGCGGCACCAGTTGAGCGCCCGCTATGTGGCCCAGCTCGGCATTGAACTCATCTGGGCCTCGCACATCCAGCACGTGAACGTTTTCCAAATTTTCGGCCACCCACTGGGGTTCGATTTCTTTGACGCCGCCGTAGTTGAGGTGCACTGGCCCCCAGTCGGCGATGGTGGGCATCTGACCATCGTCAGGTTTGCCGCAGACACAGTTGGCCGGAATCGCGATATCGATCTTTTTGGGGTGGGGCAGCCCTAGATTTTCCATGTAGCCAACAAAGTCGGCTTCGTCGGCCTGGCCGCCAATGCGGGGGTTATGGGCCTTTTCTTCGCCTACGGTAGAGGCGGTGCGACCGCTGTAGTCGTGGGCGGGCCAGATGATGCAGTCGTCGGGCAGGCTAAAAATTTGTTCGGTAATGGACATGTACATGGTGTGGGCATCGCCCTGCTGAAAATCGCAGCGGCCCGCCCCGCGAATCAGCAGGCAGTCGCCGGTAAAGGCCATGGTGTGGTCGTCGAGCACGTAGGTCAGACAGCCGTCGGTGTGGCCGGGGGTGGCTCGCACTTCGAGGGCGCGATCGCCGAACGGCACGCGATCGCCGTGGTCAAGCCGGTAGTCGGCCCCCTGCACCATATCGCCGTAGCGGCCCGAAATGCCAATTTTAGACCCCAGCGCCTGCTGCATCAGCCATGCGCCGGTAACGTGGTCGGCGTGGCAGTGGGTGTCGAGGGTGGCCAGCAGAGTCAGGCCAAGTTCCTCAACCAGGGCGCGATCGCGCTGGTGCTGCTCAAACACCGGGTCGATCAGCACAGCTTCTTTTGAAGCAGGATCGGCCAGCAAGTAAGTGTAGGTAGACGAGTCAGCGTCAAAGAGCTGCCGAAAGAGTAAGGTTCGATCCATAACGGTATACTCCCAGGCACGCTAAACAACAGCATCTACAACTCTTTAGTTCACTGTATAACCAATTAGTTGTTCATTGACTTAAAGTTTATGCTTATCAATACTCCAGGTGGCCCCAGTGCTGCAGCCGATCAACAGCTTCAGCACCGGGCCCATCGGCAGGGCAACGAACGGCTAAGCCAAGTGAGTAGACAGAAAAGCCAGCGATCGCTCCCAGGCCAGTTTGGTGGCCTCAGGATCATAGATGTCGTTGTTCTCGTTGCCGAAGGCGTGCTGGGCGTCGTACCAGTAGAGGTCGTAGTTTACGCCCCCTTCCTTGAGGCGGGCTTCAAACGCCTTCACCTGGCCGGGCGGGAAGAAGCCATCCTGAAGGGCAAAGTGGCCCTGAAACGGAATCGAAATTGTGCGGGTGTCGGCGGCCTCCTCGGGCGGCACCCCGTACCAGCACACCGCCACATCGGCTTCGGGCACGTAGACTGCCGCCAGCACGGCCAGAGCCCCGCCCATGCAGTAGCCCAGCACCGCCACCTTGGGGCTGTCGGCCTTGAGGTGCTGTACCGCGCCGCAAATGTCTTGGGTGGCGGCATCGCCAAAGTCGAGGTTGCCCATCAGATGCTCGGCCTCGGCGGCTTCAACGGTAACTTCGCCCTTGTACAGGTCGGGCACCAGTACCCGGTAGCCCTGCTGGGTAAGCCGGTCTGCCACACCCTTGATCTGGTCGTTGAGGCCCCACCATTCTTGAATGACAACCACGCCGGGGGCGCCGCTGCCCGCCGCTGGTTCGCTGTAGTAGCCGCTGCACGTGCCGCCGTCGGGTCGGCTAAAGCTGATGATATTGCCCATGGAAAGTCTCCTGAGGTTGAGGTGCAAGGCTCTGAAGCAGAGGCTGCGCCATCGCTAGATTACCGCTCAGAGGAGCAAAATCTAAGCGCCGGAGGGTTGGGCATTACAACCCCAGGCTTACCTACGCTCAGCGCGGCAAAAAATCGGGGTTGAGAGCGTCATCGGCGGAGAACGGCGGCAGGGTGGGGATGCGATCGCTCGGTAGATCGCTTTTTTGCAGCACCTGGGTCCTGGCCCTGGCGTAGGACTCTAGAAACAGCTCTTGTACCATGGGTTTGAGGCTAGGGCTATCGTCTAGCAGCAGCTCTAGCTGTCCCCGCTGTTCGATTACTGTGTTGCGCCAGCCCCGACTATTTTGGGCTTTTTCTAATTCCCAAAACATCAGCTTTAGCAAATGCTCAAGAATGACGAGCAGGCGGCTTTTTAGCTCCTTTTTTTCGCTACGCCCCATACTGTCAATTTCTTCAATCAGGTTTTCCCAATCCACCACATCCAGGTCGCGATCTTTAAGCGCCTGAACGGTGTGCTGAATCCAGCGATAAAAGTCTTGATCGTAGAGACCAGGGTTTTGCTCTGAAGTGGTTCGAGGCTGCATGGACTGACCGCACGGAGGAGTTACTGTCATTATAAAAAGCTTTAGCCGCCGTCAGAATTCCAGGGCCAATTCACATCCCCTATGCCCTGAGCCCTACTCGCCTACATACCAGGAGTGGCCAGGTTGCGGAAGCGGGTAAACTGCGGCTCGAACAGCAGCTTGACGGTGCCGGTCGGCCCATTGCGGTGCTTGGTGAGAATAATTTCAGCAATGCCGCGATCGGGGGTGTCGGGGTCGTAGTACTCTTCGCGGTAGAGCATCATAATTAAGTCGGCATCCTGCTCGATCGCGCCCGAGTTGTGGGAGACAATGCCGTCTGCTAGCCAGGATGCAGGCCCCGGCACAGTCAGATCGTAGACGGGTTCTTCCCCAACGGCCTGAATAGAAAGCACTTCATCCCAGAAGATATCCGCCGCCACGATTTCTTTGAGGGCATCACTGTTCAAAATTTCGGCGTAGCTCAGCAGTGTCTGTCGTGATGGGGCGAACTTGAAGTGTGCCGATCCCCCGTAGGACGTGCCCCGCAACGCTGCCATTTGTCGATGGCTAATGCCCTGAGCCTGCATGTCGGCCTTGACCTGATTGAAAATCTCCTTTGGCAACGTGTCGCGATTGGGGTTTGAGACTACGCTTTCAAGCTTTAGCTGTAATGCCGCTGCGGGTTCTACCCTAGGGCCAAAGGCACCTACCTTGGCTAGAAATCTCAGCTGGTTAACGCTGCCCTGCACGTTAACCGTAAAACACTGACTTGGCTGCCAAAACACCGAGGCCCAAATCCCCAAGCGCAGCAGCAGGGCTGCTACATCACGAGCTAGACCTTCACTGCTGGTAGAGAAAAACACGGCGTCTCCCCCACGACCCTGCCGCACTGAAATGCAGCCATCGGTCGCCCACAGGTGCCTCAAAAGGGTAGCGATCTGCGGATTGGAAAGCTGAAACACCTGTGTTGGAATCCGCTTTTGCCTGGAAGGCTGATTAAAAATACCAAGCTGCCTTAGCCAAAGGTTTACCCCAGCAGGATGCCAGCGATCGCCGTTGCCCGAGATCAACAGTTGATGCCATTGGCCTCTGCCGCGATAGCGTTTGACCTCACAGCCAAATTCCTGCTCAGCAGCTAATTTAACCAGCTGACTATTGTCTTCGGAGGCGGTTGTGTATCGCATCGGCTGGCCTTTGAGATAGCTGCCATCTCCAATTAACTGGCCTAGCAGAGCCAGCCGCAGCTCTGGCCAAGTCTCTGTCTGAGCAGGTTCAGGTAACCTTTGCGCCACCGCGATGCGGCTGCCCTGAGCCAGCTGCTGCAAGCGTTGCCAACCATCGAGCGTATAGAGACGGTGCTTTTCGGTCGCTCGAATTTTGCGCCCGCTAACGGTAGTCAGCTCATAAATTGGGCGGGTGCCCACCTGCCAAACTAACTCGGCCTGGGCCTGAGTCAGCTTGCCCTGAGCGTCTAGGCTAACGACCTCTGGGGTGCTGCCCACCAGGTCTTGAATCGGCACCCGTCGCCCATCGGCTAAGACAACCAGGGTATCGCCGGTCACGCATTCCCGCAGATCGCTCATCATGGGGCGTTTGTTGGTGCGCGACTCGACGCCGCGGCTGAGCTGTGAGAGGGCGATGATTGGCACGTTCAGCTCGCGGGCCAGACCCTTGAGCGATCGCGTCATCTTCGACAATTCCTGCACCCGGTTATCGCCACCACCCTCCATCAGCTGCAGGTAGTCGATCAAAATCAGGCCCAGGGCACCGCCCTGCTCGGCCTGCAGGCGACGGCAGCGGGAGCGAATCTCGGTGACGGAAATATTAGGGGTATCGTCAATAAAAATCGGCATCTGGGAGAGCACGCTGATCGCATGACCCAGCTTTTCCCACTCGTTTTGGGCAATGCGTCCGGTACGCAGGCGGCTGCTCTCCATTTCCACTTCGCTGGAGAGCAAACGGTAGACCAGCTGCACCTTTGACATTTCTAGGCTGTAGATTGCCACTGGCAGCTTCTGCAACGCGGCGATATTGCGAGCAATATTCAGCACAAAGCTGGTGTTGTGGACGCAGATATCGTTGGCGACAAAGTTGTGGGTGTCGGGGATGGTGAGGTCGTAGACCTGCTTCAGCCCCTGGGGTTCGATCGCCACAATTTCGTCCCAATACACATCGCTGGTGGCAATGTGCTGAAGTTCTGGATGCTCTAGGGCAGTGGCCAGGGCAAAGAGGCGATCGCGGGTGGGAGCCCGTTTGCCCGCGTGAATATTGCTCGTGCTTTGAAACCCGGCGCGGGTGGCCAAGGATACCCAGGATTCAGCACCTTTGGCAGCGCGGATGGATTCCCAAATGTCGACCGGAATTAAATCGCGGTTGGTCTGGTAGCGGCGGTTCGCCAGGGCCGTCTCAACTGCGGCCATGGCAGACTCCTTACCGAAAATGCCAATTTCGCTGACAAACGTTTTGATCGATAGAGCATCGGTGATATCGATCTGCCAGGCGGGGCGGCGGCTATCCTGATACTTCACCGATCGCAACCTGAGCTGAGCCAAAATGCCAAACCGCAGCAGCAGGTGCTGCACCTGGCGGGCCAGAGTTTCGCTGACGGTAGCAAAGCCCAGCTGCGCCTGCCCCGAGGCGAGGACGGTGGCCCAGCCATCGGTGGCAAACAGGCGGTTAAGAAAGAGGGCGAGGCGCGATCGCGTTAGCCGAAACACCGCTGCTGGAATCGTTTTTTGATGGGCTGATTTGCCCCAGAGGCCCAGTTCTTGCAGCCACAGCGTGAAACTGTTCTGGCTCATCCAGCGGATGGTGGCGAGGCCACCGGGGGCCAGGGCCTTGGGAAGAACCTGAAGCAATTGGCACAGGCGATCGAAGGTGTCTGGGCTGGGCGCACAGACGCCCTGCTGCCACAGAGTCACCAAGCCAGGGGAGACCTCCAGGGTTTGAGCCAACCAGCGAGCGGATTTTCCACTGGCCTTGATCAGCTCCTTTAGCCGTTGGCCAAAGATTTGACGGGCCTGCTGCAGCTCTTCGCTGTCGGAGGTGACGTAGAACGTTGGCGTGCGGGTGCCCTGGGAGGTTTCTTTGCGCACCTTCACCCCTGGAAACTGGAGGGCAGCGGCGGTGAAGTCAGCTTGAATAGCCGGGTTTTCGTTGGTGAATTGGGGCGAAGTGCCGGTCAGACAGCCATCGCCGATTAGGTAGGCCAAGAGCTTGACTTCATGCTCAGGCTGGGTTGCGGTGCCGAACACGGGCAAAACCCTGGGTACAGCAATTTTTTGTCCCACCGCCAGTTCTGCCAGGGGTCGCCAGCCTTGAATCGTGAGGTAAGGGTGGCTCAAGGTGGTCTCGATTTCTCGCCCCGATCGCGTTCTCACCCGAAACACGGGCTTGTGGCCGTCATCGACGTAGGCGCTGGGTTGAGTGAGCGTCAAGCGCCAGTTATTCCCCAGGGTCAGCAGCGAAGCGGATTTCTCCCGGTAGATCTCGGCAATGGTCTTGAGGCTGCCGTCGGCCACCACAATCTGAGCGTCGGCGCTGAGGCACTTTCCCATTGACGGTCTCGCAGCGGCGATAATCAGGTCCGATCGCTGAAAACCCTGGGTCATGGCATCGAGGTCGTAGAAGCCGCAGGGAATGCCGGGCAGTACCACGCCGAGCGATCGCTGCTCGATTTCCGAAAACGTCTCAATTAAGATGTCTGAGGTAGCCGTCAACCCGCCCTGGGGCCGAGCCTGGGTGATACCAAACAGCCGCTGCTCCGACTGATCCAGCACATTCTCCAGGGGTAGGGTGGTGTCGTAGCCCAGCTGGGCAATATCGCCCCCGGCCTGAATCAGCAGGCGACGGGTGTATTTATCCATCACCAGAGTGGCGTACTGGTCGATGTTGGCGGCGCTGATGGTGCGATCGACCAGCTGGGCCAGGCGGGTTTGGCCGCCGACCTGCTCCAGCTTGCCGTTGTCTTTCAGCCACACGGCGATCGTCATCAGGTCGGTGGGCTGCCCCTTGGCGTGCAGGGCCAGGGCCGCTTTGTAAATGTCACGGTGGGCACCCGTGTAGAAGGCGTCGGGCACCAGAATCTCCATCACCCGACCCATGGCTTCAGGATCCAGCAAAATGCCGCCCAGAATGGCCTCTTCGGCCTCAATATTCTGGGGCGGCAGGCGATCGCTGACCGCATCAAACTTGAGATTCTGAACCATGGCGCTGGGAAAGTGGAGTAGCTCTAATTGTGCGACAAACCCGGCAGCTCTGGGGAACCACACCCAGCAGTGTAATAGTTTACCTGTACTATTTTATGGCAGTTTAGGGCGCGTCAGCCGGTAGAATCGAACCACAAAAATGGTTCCGGCAGTGGCGACGCCGACCGACTGTCCAATCCATAGCCCCACGCCCCCCAGCCGCAGCGGAAAGCCCAGCATATACCCCGTGGTGAGGCCCACGCCCCAGAAGGCCAGCCCGCTGAGCACCATCGGCATGCGGGTATCTTGCAGACCGTAGAGCGCCCCCGAGGCCACCCGCTGTACGCCATCGGTAAGCTGGGCCAGGGCCGCGACGAACAGCATCGGCAGGGCCAGGGCCACCACAGTAGCGTTAGCCGGATCCTCCAGATTCAGGTAGAGGCCGATAATGTGCTGACGCCACAGCAGCAGCGCGACAGTGGAGATCAGCATAAAGGCGGCGGCGATCGCGATCGCCACAACCCCCGCCCGCCGCGCCTGGGCCAGATCCTGCTGGCCCAGGGCTAGCCCTACCCGCGCCGTCGCCGCGTAGGACAGGCCCAGAGGCACCATAAAAATGAGGTAGATCGTCTGGTACACGGTTTGGTGGGCGGCCAGCACCTGTCTCTTATACACATCT
>PYGV01000472.1 GCA_003022385.1 filamentous cyanobacterium CCP3
CTATTGCCCCCAGCCACAGGCCCCGGCCCAGCTGCGTGTGGCCGTCGAGCAGGCACCAGCCGCCCAAAAAGCCCAGGCCCAGGGTGCTGACGGCTACGGCGCTCAGCATGGCCCGTAGGGTGCTATGGGTGGCTACCACTTGCTCGGCCAAGTTATTTGAATGGGGAAGCGAGCCAGCGGTCAGGGCTTTAGCGGCGGTCTGAAACGACTCGTAGCTGGCTGGTTCAACCTGGTAGTAGGTGCCTAGCTCTTCGTCGCGCAGGGCCGATACGGTGTAGAGACCAAACTGCTTGGCCTGGGCGATCGCCTCGCGAATTTGCCGCCGGGTGGCGATGGGCCCCAGGGCTTCAAACACCGACTGCCGGTAAACGCCTGTTTTGGCCATGGTCAGCACGCGATCGGTGAGTTCGAGCGGGGAGCAGGGGGACGCCTTCACGGGATATCAACTCCTGAACTGGCCTGGGCAACCGTGGAATCAGAAAACTTGTACTACCTGATAGTAGGCAAAAATAACGCCGATCGCATCTTTCACCCCATCCATCCCATCAGCCCATAGGCTAGCGCCGCACTGCCCAGCGGTACGGTTAGGTTGTCGAGGCCGTAGAAGGAGAGGGTTTCAAGCAGGGTGGCGGCGATCGCAACCACCAGCGCCGTGCCCCAGACGGCACCCGTGAACCCCGCCGTCAGCCCCAGTACCAGAACGCATACCAGAAAGCTGGCCAGGGCCATTGTCAGGCTGCCCTCCCAGCTTTTTTGATTGCCCAACACTTTGTAGGGATGGCGGCCAAAGTTTTGCCCAATCAGCGCTGCTAGCCCGTCGCCCCAGGTCATCACCAGAATGCCGATGGCGGCGTACTGGGGCAGCCCCAGGGGCCAGAAGACGGCGGTCAGCACGCCAATGCTGACGGCGTAAAAAAACGTACCAAGGCTGTTGCGCCCCACACCGTTGATGCCCGGCAAAATGGGCAGTCGGTACGACAGTAGCGCCACCCCGCTAAACACCACCGAGGCGGCGATGCCCATCCAGGCGGGGGTGTGCAGCCACCAGGCCAGCAAAATCACGTGCCCGGCCCCAATGTGGACAATTTTGCGGGTAATTTCGGTGTCGAGATCGGCGGTGCGGCGCAGCCCCTCGGCCACTCCCCCAACCACCGCCAGCCAGGCGGCTACTAGTCCGAGTTGCACAAGCGCAGTGGCCATCATGGCAGAGGAAGCAAGTATAGTGGGGTGGGACTTCTAGACCTTACTACACCAGCTTCCTATGGATACGACCTATATGGATAAACCTTATAAGCGAGTACTGCTAAAACTGAGCGGTGAGGCCCTGATGGGCGACATGGACTACGGTATCGATCAAAACGTGGTCGAAGCCATTACCGCCGAAATTGCTGAGGTGATTAAAGAAGGCATTGAGATTGCCATTGTCGTTGGCGCGGGCAATATTTTTCGCGGCATCAAAGGCTCGGCCTCAGGTATGGATCGGGCCACCGCCGACTACATCGGCATGATTGCCACCGTGATGAACGCCATGACCCTGCAGGACTCGCTGGAGCGCATGGGGGTGCCCACTCGGGTGCAGACGGCGATCGCCATGCAGGAGGTCGCCGAGCCCTACATTCGCCGCCGCGCCATTCGCCACCTGGAGAAAAACCGGGTGGTTATTTTTGGGGCCGGCTCCGGCAACCCGTTCTTTACCACCGACACCACGGCGGCCCTGCGGGCAGCGGAGATCAACGCCGAGGTGGTGTTCAAAGCCACCAAGGTTGACGGCGTTTACGATTCTGATCCTAAACTAAACCCAGACGCCAAGCGCTTCCGCACCCTCACCTATGGCCACGTGCTCAAGCACGACCTGAGAGTGATGGACAGCACCGCGATCGCCCTGTGCAAAGACAACAAGATCCCTATCATGGTATTTGACCTGTCGGTGCCTGGAAACATCAAGCGAGCGCTGATGGGCGAGTCTATCGGCACGATTGTAGGAGAGGATTGTGATGTCAGTTGACGATATTTTGCTCGAAACCGAAGACCAGATGCAGAAGTCCATTGAGGCGACCCAGCGCAACTTCAACACCATTCGCACGGGTCGCGCCAACGCCTCTCTGCTCGATCGTATCGAGATCGACTACTACGGTGCCCAAACCCCCCTCAAGTCGCTGGCCAACATCACCACGCCCGATGCCAGCACGCTGATGATTCAGCCCTTCGACGCCAGCAGCCTGACCACCATCGAAAAAGCCATTTCGATGTCGGATGTGGGCCTCACCCCCAACAACGACGGTCGGGTCATTCGCCTTAACATTCCGCCGTTGACCAGCGAGCGCCGCAAAGAGTTCGTCAAAACGGCGGGCAAAGTGGCCGAAGAGGGGCGGGTCTCCATTCGCAACCAGCGGCGCGGCGGCATCGACGCCGTGAAAAAGCTGGAGAAAGCCAGCGACATCTCCGAGGACGAGTCGCGCGATGCCCAGGACGAGATTCAAAAGCTCACCGACAAATACATCGCCAAGCTCGACGAGGCCCTGGCCGTCAAGGAAAAAGACATTATGACCGTGTAGGCAGCCATCTGCGCCTCTACGCCGCGCACCCCGGTCTGACAAAGTAGGCAAAATGCATGGGGTAGCCCTCGGCGTAGAGTTTGTCTACCCGGTTTTGGGCAAGTTCTAGGCTCTGAAAGACGTCTAAAACGGTCTCTCTGCCGTTGGCGTATCGAACGCAAAGTTCCCAAACCATAGCGATCTCCCCGATGGCAATTCAAAAAAGCGGAGGGCCTGACTTTATG
>PYGV01000473.1 GCA_003022385.1 filamentous cyanobacterium CCP3
GCAGTACCCGGTGGCCTGCTTTGCTGAGATGGTAGGCGGCGGTGGCCCCGGCCGGGCCGGCCCCGACGATAAGGCAGTCGTACATGGTCTAGGCTCCTTTACGCCGATTGATTGGCTTAAGCTAGCCAGCAGGCAAGGGGAAATAGTAAATACTGGAGAAAGAAGAGTTTCCAAATAAATTGGTAAAACCGGGGGTAAGCCAGCTTGCTTGAGCCTGTAGCCATCGGGTTGCCATGGGGCACTCGCAGGCTCGCATACCACAACAGGCCCAGCACCAGCAGGTGGGATCCGGCTAAGAACAGTTGATTGATGCCCGTTAGCCAGGGAGCGACTAGCACCATACCTAGATAGCAGGCGGTCAGAATGCCTCTGGCAAGGTTGAACACGGTGCGCTGCCCTAGCTTGACCGACAGGGTACTGATACCATAGCGGCGATCGCCTTCAATGTCGGGAATATCTTTAAACAGGGCGATGGCGATGCTGAAGAGCAGAATAAAGGCCGTCAGGGCCCAAATGGTGCCTGGAATCGCGAGCGGTAGGCTGAGGCGATCGCTGATATGCAGAAATAAGCCCAGGTTTACAATCGCTCCCCGTACGGACAAAATGCATACCGAGGCCCAGAAGGGGAACCGCTTCAGGCGCACGGGCGGCAGTGAGTAGGCGGTGCCAATGGCCAGGCTGAGGCCCACGGTGGCCAGCAGCCAGGGGCCGCCAATCAGGGCTAGCACTGTTGCTCCCAGGCCCGCTACCGCCACAATTAAGCTGCCGTCAGCAACCGAAAATTCTCCCGCCGCCAGGGGCAGATGGGGCTTATTGACGCGATCGATAGCAATATCTTCGAGCTGATTGAGCCCGACAATGTAGAGATTGCCGAGTAGGCAGGCCGCTGCGGCAAATCCTACTATATTCAGAAGCAGCCCAGGGGCAGGAATGTTATCACTTCCTGAGGCAGCCAGGACAATGGCAGCAATGCCCAGCACGCTGAGGCTGGTGCCAATAACGGTGTGGGGTCGCCAGAATTTCCAGAGGGCGTAGAGCCACGGTAGGGGAGCCTGGGTAAAGCGCAGCCGCTTCCCTTGAGGAATAGAGGAGTCTGGTGGAGCAGCGTTGGGCATAAGTCGAAGAAAATCACCAGGGGAGTCAATGTTCTAGCTTATCGGCTGATGGTGTATTTATTGGCCCACCTGTGCCAAACTCGGTGGTCTTTAGCCTTGATTGGGTTTGCCCCGCATAGCTTCAATATCGAGCCAGGTAATGATCACCCCTGCTACGGGTACAGCCAGAAAAAGCCCCAGAACTCCGGCTACAGTGGCCCCTACAATTAGCGCAAAAAACATGACTACCGGGTTAATGTCTAGCGAGTCTTTCATGACGTAGGGCAGCAGCAGGTTTTCTTCAACCTGCTCTACCGCTACACAAATAACAACGGCCTGAACGGCCAACCACACGCCTTGAGACAGCAGTAGCAAGGTCACAATTCCTATACCCAGGGTGGCACCGATCCCTGGGATTAGATTAAATATCCCGGCGATAAAGGCCAACACAAGCGGGAAGGGCATGCCTAAAATTGCAAACACTACAAAGGTGGAGGTGATAGAAAAAACGGCTAGCAGCAGCCTCCCCCAAAAGAAACCCAGCAGATTGTGCTGAATCACGGTGTTAAACCGGACCTTGTTGCGGATAGGTAAATGGTTGAGTAACCACCACCAAATCTTGGCGCCATCGAGCATCATAAACAGGGTAACTACCGCAATTAGGATGGCGAGTACCAGATTAGCTAAAGTCGATTGCAGGAGCCCCAGGCCTGTGGTCAGGATGGCGACGGCCTGGTTTTGCAGCTGAGGTTCCAGACCCTGCAAATTGATGGGAAGATTTAACCGCTCTAAAAGGTCTTCAAAACTGCCGAGCCAAGGAATGACTGAGGCAGAGAAATTTTGCAGGCTAGCAGCCAGCTGCTGACCCTGTGATATCACGGCCATACCCAGCGTCAGTGATAGGCCAGTGACAACAGCCAAACAGGCCAGAAAAACCGCGATCGCCGCTACTCCACGCGGCATCCACTGGCTCAACCAGCTGGCGGGGTAGTTCAGCAAAAACGCCAAAATAGTGGCGGTCACAAACACCACCACCAGCACCTCGAAGTAGGCCAGCAGCTGAATTGCGGCCCAGCCACTGGCAAACAAGAGCAAGAAATTGACCAAATTTTTGGTGCCTAAAACAGCCCAAAATCTGTCTCGGCTAGGAGACTCTGTACCTTGGGCAGACTGTCCCTGGGGCTCCTCAGTTTTCATCAGCAGTACAGTCTTGCACCAGCACGAAGGGTTGAACGATCAGGGAGTGAAACTGTTTTTTTGCCGTTTGATCCCAAATTTCGAGCTGGAGGGGTGAAGGCTTAGTAAGCAAGGCTTCAGCGATCCAACGGTCGACGACCGGCACGTTGTCTGTGGCGATCGCGACCCCCACCTCCGCCAGATCTAAACTTTTATCGACTACCACCACAGCCCCTCGGTTGGCGTGGGGGCTGATCCAGGCCCAGTCGGCGGGGGCAACCATTTCTTTGAGTTCGTGCCTGAGGTCTTGGGTCATGGTAGCAGGGGATGCGATCGCGGGTCTGTTTTAGGCTACCAGATGGAGATGGGGGTGGGTAGGTGAGTGGGCGAGTAGGTGAGGCGGGTAAGTTAGCGGCCCAGGTCGTGGAGGCGGTGAATTTCGCTAGCGCATGCCGCTGTGATCGCCTCCAGCCCCAAGCGGTCAGTGGACGGG
>PYGV01000143.1 GCA_003022385.1 filamentous cyanobacterium CCP3
GTCGAACACCACTCGCCCATCGGCAAACCGGGCTGCCTCGACCGAAACCGCCGTAGCCGTACCCAAAAGCCCTAAGACCAGGGCACCAGCCTTAATAACTTGAACCCATCTTTTCATGGAGATATTTCCAATTAGTTTGAATCGTGATGAACCAAGTAAATCAGTGATTTTCCCGTTCTAAATGAGTAGTTCATAAATGAATCATGAGACTTTTCTGAGATTCACAGAGCATTTGAAAGCCAGAAGCCTGATTTTTACAGATTCAAAAAGCGCCCTAAATTGAAATATTTATTCACAAAAATATGGACCTTTCTTAAGCCCTTTCTCAGGCCGACGGCGGCTCAAGATTCTAGAGTGGGTGTCACTAACCCTGAGTTGCAAAACAGCGATGCAAACGATTGGTCTCAGCCTGGCCGTCGCCCTAGCCCTCGTCCATGCGGTGCTACCCCAAATTAATATTGCGGCGGTTATTCCCGTGCGGCGCTGCTTTTCGTTTGCGGGCGGGGTGTCAATCGGGTTTGTTTTTCTAAGCATTTTGCCTAAGCTGGGGCAAACCCAAATTGACCTTGATCAGGCCGCAGTCATCCTATTACAACCTTTAGAAAACTCAGTTTATCTGCTGGCTCTGCTAGGGCTAATCCTGTTTTATGGGTTAGATCGTCTGGTGCTAACTGCCCGTCGGTTCAATCGCACCAGCCAGGTCATGAACCGCGCTAGCCAGATTGTCTTTTGGATTCATATTTCAGCTTATGCGATGCTCAACGCCATCTTTGGCTACATGCTGCTGGTTTTAAGCGATCGCAATTTTGGGCAGTATCTTTTGTATTTTGTGGCCGTTGGGCTGCATTTTTTGATCATCGATCGCGGGCTGCGTGCCCATCACCCCATCCTCTACGATCGCCAGGGCCGCTGGCTGTTGACCGGGGCGCTGCTGGCGGGGGCGATCGCGGGGGCCGTAGCCGAGCTGAGTGAGGTTGCGATCGCCCTGCTGTGGTCGTTTCTGGCGGGCAGCACCATTTTGAACATCCTCAAGCGCGAGCTACCCGATGCCCAAAAAAGCTGTTTTTGGTCGTTTTTGTCGGGGGCTACCCTCTACGCAGGCCTGCTGTGGCTGAGCTAGAGGGTAGCCCGAGGAAAGATATGGCTCAGCTGTCGGCCAGGGTTTCAATTAGCAGATCGACCTGCTGCTGCTTTTCGTGCAGGTAGGTTTCACACTGCTGAAGCGCCTGCACCGCCTGCTCAAACTGGCTCAGCACCGCCGCCAGGGGCAAGCTGCCCGATTCGAGGTCGGCGATAATGCCCTCGACGGTGGCGACGGTGGCTTCGTAGTTCCAGATCTCGGTGGGAGTGGTTTTTTTGGGCATTTTGGGGAGGTAGGCGGGTGGATGGGTGGGGGAGACTATGTCCGCTGAGGGTGACGGGATATACTTTGAATATCCTGTCACTGCTGGGAATTGGGTGTAGCCATGCGATCGCAGATTGGTCAGTGGGGTAATTCCTTAGGGCTCAGGATTCCTAAATATATCGTTGAGGCGCTACACCTTCAGGCCAACGATGCGGTGGAGTGCTCGGTAGAAAATGGAGCGCTGGTCATCAAGCCAATTCAAGCCTTGCCTGAGCTCAGTTTAGACGAACTTTTAGCCGAGGTCGTCGAGTCGCCCGACCCAGAAGTAGGTTGGGGCCGCCCGGCTGGCGAAGAGATATGGTAGCCTACATTCCCAATCGGGGGGATTTTATTGGGTTGAGCTTTGATCCCCAAGCAGGCCATGAGCAGATGGGCAATCGCCCGGCCCTGGTGGTAAGCCAAACCGGCTTTAACGCCAAAATGGGGTTCGTCTTCATTTGCCCCATTCGCAATACCCAGCGGCGAAATCCCTTTTATGTGCCAGTGCCAGCGGGGGAAGCCGTGACCGGGGTAATTATGGCTGACCAGGTGCGATCGCTCGACTACAAAGCTAGAAAAGCACGCTTTATTGCCTCCTGCCCAGACCTGCTGCTTCAGGATGTCTTGAGACGCATTAAGCCCATTCTGTTCTAACCCGCTCATCTATTCTCCTTGTAAAAGTCAGGCTAGCTACTCAGCGGCAAACGTCTCTAGGGTCGCTAGGGTTTCGTCGCACCAGGCCAGCCAGCTGGTTTCGTAGTGCATGCCGTTGCGCAGGGTGATGTACTGAAACCGGGCCGCCAGGGGCATGGCCTCGGGGTCAGCAAAGTATGTCTGTTCGATCGCCCGGTAGGCTTCCAGCGTGGCTACATGCTGGGCGCGTTCGTGCTCAAGGGTAGCCCGCATCGTTGCAGGCGGTACCAGATAGCCCACAAACAGCTTCACCAGCAGGTCGTCTTTGGTGGGCGCACATTTAGACGGCTGGGCAATCCACTCTTTTAGAACCATTTTGCCGGGCTCGGTGACGCGGTAGATCTTTTTGTCGGGCTTGCCCTCCTGGGCAACGGCTTCGGCGGTGACCAGCTCCTGCTGCTCTAGCTTGGTCAGCTCGCGGTAGATCTGCTGGTGGCTGGCGTGCCAGAAAAACCCAACCGAGCCATCGAACTGCTTGGCCAGGTCGTAGCCGCTGCACGGGCGATCGGTGAGGGCCGACAAAATTGCGTGGGAAAGCGCCATAGGACCAGTTCACAAAACTAAATATGCAAATTATTGACTATGCACAAGAGTGCATATAGGATGAGGGCAATAAATGCAAAAAGTTGCATATTCACTCAGTTGCATTTTCATTATGTCGCTTCCAGGCAGCAGCCTGATGGCGCGATCGCATTTGTTCACATCCTTTCTTCCTGGAGAACTGCCATGGTTAGCCGCACTCAGCCATTTTCTAAGCGTCGTCAGCGCGGTTGGTCGCCCCTGAGCGGCATTGACTGGTCAGAGGTAAGGGCTGCCTATCAAGCCTTTTTGAGCAATCCCGCCGCAGGCATTCTGCATATTCTTGCCGCCGGACACCGCAGTCAGTGGCAGCGCTGGGTCGAGCAGCGACTAGAGCGCCAGGCGGCACACCTAGTCCGCCGCACAATTTCAATCAATCTCGATGCGCTGGTGCAGCTGCCGCCCGACACCCTCGGCGGCGCCTACGCCCGCCATATGCTTCGCTACGGGTTTAACCCAGAAGCCTTTATGACCGACGAAGCCAACCGCGAGTGGCTGCGCCAGCGCACCGCCATTAGCCACGATATCTACCACATCTATACTGGCTTCGATGCCTCACCCATCGGCGAGTTTGGGGTGGCGGCCTATACCCTGGTGCAGTACCGCGACTTGCTCAATGTGTTCGTACTGTCGTTTGTGCCGTTGAGCCTCACCAATCCGCTGTGGACGGTGCCGCTGCTGCGGGCGGTCTGGCGTGGCTTCTGGATGGGGGTAAAAGGACGGGCCGCGATCGCCTACCCGCCCGAATTGAATTGGGAGAAACCGCTTGCGATCGTGCGACAGGAGCTGGGGTTAGGAGATTTTTTCTAACATCTACAGTGATAGCTGCGCCAGGGCGACCTGGTGAAGCTAAAAGCTCTGGTGGTCGGCACTGGTCTGCTAAAAGGAGATAAACGACTGAAAGCCTCTATTTAAGAGACCAGTGCCTAGAAATCGTCTACGTCGATTGCAACGACTTGAGCCGCTTGCTCGATGAGCAAGATGTTTTGCTGAAAGAGGGCGTTGGCATAGCCTCTTCAAAGGATAATCGCTAGCTCTGTACGCAAATCGGTTTCTGTCAGTTGGATGTGCCTGGTAAAATAATCAGATATTTTTAATCTCTATTGCTATCGGGTAGATGTATTGAAGCTGTCAATGACCTCGCAAATTTCACTAGCTGCGAGCGTCGCCTCATCAGATTTGGAATAGATGGTGACGAGCAAAACGCAGATCTTATCTCGCAATTGATAAATTACTCTATAGCCTGAACTTTTGCCTTTTCGAATATCGCTATTTTTGACGCGAACTTTGAAAACAGTATAGGTTGTACCCGAAATTGGATCGCCAGGACGCTTGCCATTTTCGAGGTCGTCGAACAGCGGCTGTAGATCAGCCCGGATACTGCGATATCGCTTGGCCAACTTGCGAAGCTGCCCTTGAAAATCAGGGGTGACTAAGATTTGTACGGATGGAGCATCAGTCATCAATGCCATCCCAAAGTTCAGAGATAGGCTTTAAGTCACCTGCTTCGGCTTGCTGCAGGGAGATCCGCAAATGAGCCAGGACAAGTTCGTTCGGATCATCATCGGGGTCGCTTGGGGGAGTAAGTATGCCGCGATCGACTAGAATTTGGTAGAAATCGTCTACGTCAATTGCAACGACTTGAGCCGCTTGCTCGATGAGCAAGATGTTTTGCTGAAAGAGGGCGATCGCAACTTCCCGGCGCAGGTCTGGTTCTGTGAGGGCCAGGTTGTCAGGCAGGTCAATGGTAATTTGCATGGTTCTAAGCCCGCTTAGTTTAATGATGGTTACTTCACATCTTCGCTGACGCCTTCGAGAAATGCGATCGCGCTTTTGCTCTAGAGTGCATCTATTTTGCTGGAGTTGTCTTTCTCTCTTCTCATCTCCATTGCCACGGCGCGAATGCCTTCAGCAATCTCTTGAAAGGCTTGGTCTGGGTTTGGCCAGGTGGTGACGGGCTGGTGATTTTTGGGTAGTACATTGAGCTGGCTGAAGGGAGCACTCTGCCAGTCTACGGGGCGCAACAAGATGGGGATGACGCGGGCCTCGCCGGACTGGTGCCGCTCCATGACCCGCTGGATTTCGAGGTGGTAGCAGGTGTCATCGGCGATCGCGTCAGAGCTGATCAGCAGCAGAATGATGTCGGCGGTGTTGAGCTGCTGGTGGATGGTTTGGGTGCGATTGTCGCCAGGGAGAATTTGGTGGCTGCTCCATCTGGTGATGACGCCCTGGCGTTCGAGCAGAGCGAGGTGGTGCTTAAGTTGGGCTTGTAGAGCTTCGTCGGCGGGGGCGTAGGAGAAGTAGAGGGCAATGGTTTTGCCTTGAGGGACAAAGTTGTCAATGAAGATTTCGTAGTTATAAAACTTGCAGCGGTTTTGAATATGGGAAATTATTGCTTCTAAGCGATATCCTCTGTACCCTCGTCTTTGACTCAAGGCCGTAGTGGGATGAACGGGAACAGAGTCCTTGCCCTCTAGCCCGTGGCGACATTGACGCCAAAGACTAGCTATAGGAATGGGGCTACTGATGTTACCTAGTTCATAAGCTGCTGCCTCATGAATCTCGAAAACTGGGTCTTCAAGGGCCGTGAGTAAGCCATGAATTGCTGATTTATTACCGATTTTGCCAAGCGCCTTAACTACCTGCTGACGAACATAGGAGTCTGGGTTCTTGAGAGCCGTGAGCAGGCTTGGAATCGCCGCTTTACTACCGATTTCGCTTAACCCATGAACTGCACTCATACGAACAAAGTCGTCTAAGTGTCCGAGAGCCTTGAGTAAACCTGGTATGACTGTATCGCTACCGATTTCTCCCAACTCATCGACTGTTCTCGAGTCAACATCGGAGTATAACCTTTCGAGAGTGTCGAAACGTAGGAGCAAGTCTAAAATTGGCACTTCACTGCCGAGTTTACTCAATCCATCAACGGCAATATCAAAAACATAGGAATCTGAGTCTTCGAGAGCCTTGCGCAAGCCTTCAATCGCTGCCTCACCACCGATTTTGCCCAATCTGCAAGCTGCAATCCAGCGAACAGCAGGCTCTGAGTCTGCAAGAGCGTTGAGTAAATCTGAAATCACAACGTTGCTGCCAATTTCTCCCAATCCATCGACTGCTATCCCACGAACAACGGAGTCTGAATGTTGGAGAGCCTTGCGTAAACCTTCAATTGCTTCCGCGCTACCGATTTTCCTCAACCTGTCAGCTGCTCTTCTACAAACACGGTGATTTGAAGCTCCGAGGGCATTGCATAAATCTTTGATCGCTGATTCACTACCAATATCGTCTAATTCGTCGGCTATGCTCCTACGAACCTCAGAATCTGGGGCTTCTAAAGCATTGAATAAGCTTTCAATCGCTTTCTCTGCGCTCCTACGAACATTAGAGTCTGGGTCTTCTAGGACATTGCGTAAGTCTTGAATCACCTCCTCACTACGGATTCTTCTCAATCCATCAATTGCATACATACGAACCTCGGGGTCTGAATCTTTGAGGGCAGTGAGTAAGACTTGAACCGCCTCCTCACTACGGATTCTTCTCGATTCATCAATTACATGCATACGAATTTCAAAATCTGAATCTTCAAGGGCAGTGAGCAAGCCTTGAGTCGCCCTCTCACTGCCAATAGCTGCCAATCCATCGACTGCTATCCTACGAACAACGGAGTCTGAATCCTCTACTAGGACTCTGCATAACCCTTCAACCGCCTCCTCACTAGCGATTCTTCTCAGCCCATCAACTGCTTTTGCTCTCATATAAGTAGAAGAATTTGGGTCTTCGAAGGTAGAAAGCAAGACATGAGTCCCCGCTTCATTGCCAAGATCACTTAATGCATGGGCTATTGTTAAACGAATATCTGCATCTGGATGTTTGAGAGCGTTAAGCAAGCCTCTAATCGCTGCTTCACTACCGATTTCACTTAATCCAAGCACTGCGGTCTTACGAATATGGTAGTTTGTTGGATGTTTAAGGGCCTCGATCAAGGCTGGAACTGCTGCTTCACTTTGGCTGGTCTTCAACAACTCAACCTTTAAACGCATATCAATATCTAAAGCGCTAATCCAACCAATTGTTTTGGATTGGTATGGGAAGAGCACTTCTCCTGCTAGTCTTGCTCCTAGCATCAAATCCACATCATCGATCGCCAGCTTCATTACCCGCAATGCTTGGGCATCATTACTTACCAGGGCCAGCATCAGGGCGATCGCTTCTGTCCACTTCAAAAGATTCAGGTAGCCTTGCTTGAGTTGCTCATCGCTTAGCACTGGCAATAGATCCAGCAGATATTCTGCTGCATAGTATTCCTGAATCAGCTGGTGGCGAAATTCGAGTTGGTCTGTGGTGCGGTTTTGCAGTAGGTGGTATTTGAGCAGATCGTCTAAGATGTCGCGGACGGGGAATTTCTCCTTGGCAAAGAGTTGGCCGAGTTCGCGTTCGGCTTCGGTGCGGTGAATTGCCACGCGAAAATCGACTGGGGTTTCGCCTTGCATCATTAAGGCTGCCAGGGCTTTGAGAGCTTCTTTCCACAGGCGGCGATCGCTCAAAGGTCGCACATCCCCCTTCAGCAGCGCTACCTCATGCTTGCGCACGCTGCTGTCTTCGTACATGGCGGTAAACGCTCGAAACACCTCCGCCAGATTAGTGGGCATTTGTTGATTGGGCGACCGCTGAAACACTTCGCACAGCATCCACAGCAATAGCGGGGTTTGGCCAAACTCTCGCAAGCGGTTATTTAACTGTCGCAGCATCGCCTCTGCCTGGTCAGGCACATAGGCACGAACGAACGCTTTCATCTGCGGCTCGGTCAGCGGCTGCATCTCCAGCTTTTTTTCAATCCCCAGGTCGCCCCCCAGACCCAGATCTCGCGTGGTGAAGATCATTGGGACTTTGGGATGGTCGCGGCGAAAGCTGGCGAGCTGGGTGCGGGCCTCGTCGGAGGGCAGCTCATTTAAGCCATCAATCAGCAATAAGAACCGTCCCTGGCGCAGTAGGGCATTCAGGGCAGCATTATCCAGTGACAATATTGGGTCATGTTGATGGAGAAATGCCTGAATGCGCTCAATGACGGAGGTTTGCCAGTAGCGCAGCTCCACCAAAATAGGAATCTGCCCTTGACCTTCCTTCAGCGTTTCGGTTGCCACCTCTAGAACTAGCCGAATCAACGCGGTTGATTTGCCAGAGCCGGGGCGACCCACCAGCAGCACATGGCTATCGGCATACTTGCGAATACCGTCAAGCACGGGCAGCCGTTCGGTTTTTTCTTTGTCTTTCTGAAGCGAAGTATTCTCTAGGTCAGTTGGCTCTTGGTCTTTGGTGACGGTTTGCACCATGAGGGCAAAGTCAAAAATTGAAGATTGCTCTGGCTGTGCTTGCTCCACTTTGCCAAGGGCATCGGTGATTGTGTAGTGCTCCCACCATTTCTCGTAGGTGGCGATGATGCTTTGCAAGTAGTTATCAAACTCGAAGTGATTGAGTTCGGCTAGATAGTCAGCGATCGCATCTACCCCTGGCCCAATCTCGCTATCGGCCCAGTCCAGCAGGGCGCTGACCTGTTCGCCGATTTTGGCGGATGCCCCAGCTCGGTTCATTCTTGGCATGTTGACGCTGACAATCAAGCGCTCAAAGTCATGAGGCGACAGATTGCTCAGGGCATCAAAAAGCTGAATGCGATTCATATTGGGCGGGCTAGGGGAAAAATCCTTATCGCTATGGTACTCGCAGAGCATTTAAGCCGTCAGATCAAGCCGCGATCGCTCCATCAGCTCCAGTCCTGATTAAAGGATGATTACAACCGGGGGACATCTCCTCATGCAGTCCTAAGCTGAAAATGATTCGTTCAGTGTTTGCCATGATCCAGCCCGTCGCCGACATCACCACCCCCACTGCTCTGCTGCAAACCTACGCTGCCGGGCGGCGCGACTTTGCCAACCTGGTGCTCTCAGCCGTAGACCTGGCTGGGGTAGACCTCAAGGGGGCCGACCTAAGCTATGCCGACCTCAGCGGCAGCGACCTGACTGGTGCCAACCTGCGCGGGGTAGACCTGAGCTACGCCAACCTAGCCGAGGCCGACCTGTCTGGAGCCGACCTGCGCGGGGCGATGCTAATTGGCACCAACCTGCGGACGGCAACTCTCACTGGGGCTGTGCTAGCCGCCGCCGACTACGACCCTCACGACACCCACTTTCCCGAAGGATTTGATCCGGTGCAGGCGGGGTTGAAAAGCGATCGCTAGTACCGCTACGCGGAGTGCAAAGTTCAAAATGAAAAATCCTGGGAATGTCAGCGTTTCAAGCTTCCTGAACAAGCGACATTCAATTGCTGTCCGCCCCTATCTAGCGACGATGGTTGAGCGGTGCGGGAGCGATCGCCCCGTACCCGTACCACTCCTTTCGGTTTCCCCGCCACAACAGTACGGGAGGGAAGTTCGCCACCCGAGTAGGGTTCCTACCACTGGAGGAGAAAGCGACCCTGGCGCACTATAGAAACTGTACAGAGTGAAAGCGCAAATGCTTGACCTGACTCACTTCAACAGTTTGAAAAGGCAAGTACCAGGAGGATCAAAATCCATGATTATTCGTCGCTATCTAGACCCCATTACCGAAATCAACGCCATTCGTCGTCAGATTAATGACGTGTTTGGCGAACTGACCACCGAAGCCATCAGCAAGGCTGACTGGGCTCCGGCAGTGCGCATGGTTGACCAGGGCAACGAGTTTGTGCTCACCACCCATCTGGCCGGGGTAAATGCTGCCGACCTGGATGTGCAGGTAAGTGCTGATGTGGTGTCGATTTCCGGCACCCGCAACCAGCCCGAAGCTCCCGCCGATGGCACCAAGGTGCTCTACGACGACACCCGCTACGGCAGCTTCCACCGCCTGGTGAACCTGCCCGATGCGGTGCAGAACGACCAGGTTGTGGCCAACTTCGCCAACGGCGTGCTGACCCTGACCCTGCCCAAGGTGGTCGAAGCCCGCAACAAGGTGGTCAAAATCGACCTGGGCGGCACCCAAGCCCCCGCCATTGAAGCGAGCGAAGCCTAGGCGTTGAGCAGAGGTGTCTCGGCGCTAGCGGTTGACTGAGAGTACGTCATGATGGCGCGGGGAGGCGATGCCTCCCCTTTTTTTGTCGTAGCCATCGTGATCAGGACATGGTGTCCAGGATAATTTCTGACCGTCATTCCCGCGGAGGCGGGAATCCATTTAGTAGCAACTGCTCTCGTTGAGATGCCCGGTTACACGGGCATGACGAACTAGCCGTTCATCAAATTCATGAATTTGCAACTTTGGGATGCATTCTCTAAAAATTGCCTCAGGGCTGAGGTTTTTCCAGGTCGGCATCGCCCACGGTAAAGGTGACCGATAGCGGACTGTCAACCCGCTGCGAGGCCTGGCGCAGCTCCAGCCCTACCACCATGCCGTCGTCGTCGTAGTCGAGAATGAGGTTGGGCGAAATGCGGGCGGTTTCGCCGACTTCGCGCTGGTTAAAGGCAATTTGCAGGATGTCGCGATCGGGGTCGTAGATAATCTGCATAGGGCGAGGGCAAAGGGCGGCAGGGGTGTTATGACAGGTCAGGTGATAGCCGCCATCATAAAAGGTTTCGGCTGCAATGGCTTATTTGGCTGGTTTACCCCTTAACTACCGGCACGGCCCTGGGGCTGCGATGGCTAAAACGCCTGGGCCACACCAGCACCCGCACCAGCAGCCAGATCGATCGCAGTTCGCCGGGGCTGTTCCAGCGCTTCCACTGGCCAGGGCGGCAGAATAGGGTAGTGACCAGGTCGCGGTAGCTGGCCGGGGCGAGGGGGCCAAACTGCACCCGCAGGTGGGGAAACTCATCTCTGTCGTTGTTTTTATAGCTAATCGCGGTAATGATGCCCTCCAGGGCGATCGCCTCTTCGGCAATTTCTAAATCGACTGCCATGCCCACGCTGAGGGGATGGGCCAGTGAAACCTGCTGGGTGAGAGATAGTTCTACCCCCACCTCCGACATCGCGGTGGTGATGCCCCACCAGGTCTTGGCCGTTGAGCCTGCGGGGAAGCCCTCTGAGTCACAGACCGATTTTGGAGAGCTATGGTTCGCCTTGGGTGCAAAGGTGCGAGGCGTCAGCTTGATCACCCGGCGCAGGTCAAACCACAGGTGGGCATCGGGGCGGGGCACATCCAGCAAGATCAGCAGGGCCACGGCAATCATGGCCAGGTTGTAGGCGCTCCACACCCAGCCCAGGGCCAGCCCCCGCGAGGTAATGCCGTAGGCCGCATCGCTGCCCCAGCCCGCCATCAGGCACAGGCCCAGGTTGCGCCACAGGCTGATGGCGGTCAGCCCAAACAGCAGCACCAGCGGCCAGCCCAGCTTCCAGTTAAACTGAAACCGCTGGCTGGAGGTGCCCTTGGGCGTCACCTTAAACCCCCGTGAGAAGGGGTTGATCATCGCCTGAATGACCGTGGCCGCCAGGGGAAATACCAGCACCAGCGAGTAGATGTCGGAGAGCAGGGCCGATCGCGATCGCTCGTTCAGCCAGGCAAAGACCGTCAGCTGCACCAGGTAGTAGGGCACAAAGTAGTAGAGCAATTCCCGCGCTGTCGCCTGAATCGGAATCACATTCAGAAACGAGTAGGCCAGCGGCATGAGCAAAAAGCCAATGCGGGGAATGCTGCTAAACCAGTGCAGCAGCCCCTCCAGGTGGCCCAGTCGCTGCATTGGGGTGAGCCCAGGAATAGTCAGCGGGTTGGAGTCGATGAAAAAGGCTTGCAGGGTGCCCCTGGCCCAGCGCAGTCGCTGGGTGGCGTGGGCGGCAATATCTTCGGCGGCGAGGCCAGCGCTGAGCTTTTCGTCGAGATAGATCACGTCGTTGCCCTGGGCCGCCAGGCGCACCGAGGTAAAGTAGTCTTCGCTCAGCGACTCGGTGACAAAGCCGCCGCTGGCCTCTAGGGCGCTGCGCCGCACCACAAAGGAGGTGCCCGAGCAGACTACGCTGCCAACGCCGTCGCGCATGGGCTGAATCTGGCGGTAAAACACCTCTTCTTCGGGGGTCAGCACGCCCTCTAGCCCCAGGTTGCGGGCGATCGGGTCGGCGTTGTAAAAGCTCTGGGGGGTCTGCACCAGGCCCACCTTCGCCTGCTGAAAAAAGCCCACCGTGCGGCACAAAAAGTTGCGGGTGGGCACAAAGTCGGCGTCGAAGGAGGCGATGAGCTCGCCCTGGGTCTGCCCGATGGCGTGGTTGAGGTTGCCCGCCTTGGCGTGGTCGTTGCTGGGGCGAGTGATGTAGCGACAGCCCAGCTCACTGGCCAGGGCTTTGATCTCGGGGCGGCGGGTGTCGTCGAGCAGGTAGACGGTCTTGCGGGGGTAATCCATCGCCTGACAGCCAATGATGGTGCGGCGCAAGATAAAGGCCGGTTCGTCGTAGGTGGGAATAAATACATCTATCCAGGGCTGATAGTGACCGCTGACCACCGCCTGCTCTAGCTGATCGGCCTGGGGCCTGCGATCGCGCACCCGCAGCAGCAGCAGCAGCTGAATAATGCTGGTGGTGAGGCCAAACAGCTCCATTCCTAGCAGGCCCAGGCTGAGGGTGCCCTCCAGGGGCGAGGCCAGGTTGAGCGTCGAGAGGCAGCGCCACACCAGGTAGCGAACGACCAGGGTGAGCAAAATGCCGATCACAACGCACCGTGACCAGGGCCGGGGGCGGGGCGAAATGCGGGTAACGGCGTAGGCCAACAGCAGCAGCACCACGGTGGGGGCGACTAAGTACTGAGCCGTCACCATCGGCACCTCCAGCCACATGGGGGGCTGGCCCTGCAACACCTGAAGCTGAGCAAAGATTTTGGTGATGCGCTCTTCGCCAGCAAACCAGGCCAGAACGATCGCCGCCGACAGCCCGACGGTGGCTGCCATAATCAACGTGGCCCAGCGTAGCGAAGGGCGTGCTTTAGCCTGGTCGGTCGGTCTGGGAACAGACTTGGATAAAAACGCCATCGTGCTGCTTAACGGTAGAGAGCAAGAAACTTGAGCCTTAGATTCGCGCTCTGGCAACGTCGCCAGGCACACCCATAGAGATTTTGACGAATGACTCTGAGAGTTACCTGAGCGACCCCGGCCTAAGCGACCCCCAGTATGGAGGACTCCGGTAGGTTTAAAGGGTACTGAGGGTTACACCGTGACCCCGCCTAAATTCTTTACGCACCAGCGCCGGTTCTAGATGGCGCTAGAGGGCGATCGCACGGTCTAGTTACTGTTACTGCGTTGGGTCGGAGCCAGGGCCTGACGCAGCATTTCGTGGCCAAAGCCATAGCCGCCCCCCACTTGCCGCAGCAGCCCCGCCGTCACCATAGCATCGAGCCAGGGGTGAGCGGCCAAAGGCAGGCCCTGCCGACCACTCAGCAACAGCCGCACCAGGCCGTGCTGCAGCCCAAACGACAGCCAGAGTACCGCAACCACCAGC
>PYGV01000144.1 GCA_003022385.1 filamentous cyanobacterium CCP3
CCCCGGCGGTAGCCCCCCCAGCGGTACGACCGCGGCCTCAGCCTCGACCGCCTACGCACCTCAGCCTCTGGGCACAGGCTTTGCGGTGTTGGTCGACTACCAGTACCAGCCGGAAGCGGCGATCGCCATTCAGCGCCAGGTGGGCCAGGCCGTAGGGCTAGCGGTGCATCGTCAGCGATCGTACCTGCTGATCGCCCACAGCCCCGATGTCGAGGGCGCGGCCTCAACTCTGTCGGTACTCACCAGCCTAAATATTCCTGGCTTCATCGTCGATAGCCAGGATGTGGTGATGTTGACCCCAGCGGTGGCGCTCACGGCCCGGTGAGGTTCCTCTACTACCCTGGTGCCCCAGCTCTACCTGGACACCCTAGTTTTGCGGCTCTGCCCCTACAGGTATGGATTGAAGCCGAGCGGCTCAATATGCTGGGGCCGCCAGGTAGGAGATCATCACCCCCAAAATCGATCCGGCAATCACCTGGAACGGGGTGTGGCCCAGCAGTTCCTTGAGGCGGTCTTCGCGGATTTCGGGTTTTTCTTGGAACAGCTCGTCGATAATTTGGTTGAGCACCTTAGCCTGCTTGCCCGCCGCCTGGCGCACCCCCGCCGCGTCGTACATGACAATGATTGAAAAGACTGAGGTAGCGGCAAACAGCGGGCTCGACCAGCCCAGGGTTTGGCCAATGCCGCAGGCCAGCGCCGTCACCAGGGCCGAGTGGGCGCTGGGCATGCCTCCGGTGCCCACCATAACCCGCAGGTTGAGCTTGCGGTGGCGCACCAGCTCGATGAAGGCTTTGAGCACCTGAGCCGTAAAACAGGCAATCAGAGCCACAATCAGCACGTGGTTGTTGAGAATATCGCTAATACTGTCCATCGGCTCAAGCAACCCTAGGGCGTGTCATCATTTTTGGCTACAATCCTTATCCTATCAGCGTTGCCACGCCCGACCTCAAAATTAAACTAGGGGCTGTAACCGCTAATTTTTGGGCCATCAGCAATTAGTTGATGACAGCCCCTAGTAGGTGCGCGCAACAATGTAATCTGCGATCGCTAGCAGGGGCAGGCGCAGGTCGCCAAATCCAGCCAGACTTTCTTTCGCGGCCTCAATCAGCTGGTTGGCCTGGCGGCGCGATTCGTCCAGACCCCAGAGGCTAGGGTAGGTGACCTTCTGAGCGGTAATGTCTTTGCCCACCGACTTGCCCAGGGTTTCGGGGGTAGAGGTAATGTCGAGAATGTCATCGACAATTTGAAAGGCCAGACCAATGCGCTGGGCATACTGGCGCAGATGCTCGACATCCGCATCGCTGGCCCCGGCCAGCATGGCCCCAGAGGTGACCGAGATTTCGAGCAGCGCCGCCGTCTTGTGGTTGTGAATGTAGGTCAGGGTTTCTAGCGTTACGTCTGGATTGCCCTCGCTGGCCAGATCGACAATTTGGCCCCCCACCAGGCCTTCGCCGCCCACCGCTTTACCCAGTCCGGCAATCACGCGCAGCATCTGCTCTGGGGCGGCTCCTCGGGTTTGGGTGGCCACGTGCTCAAAGGCGTAGGACAGCAGACCGTCCCCGGCCAAAATGGCCACATCTTCGCCGTAGACTTTGTGATTGGTGAGGCGGCCCCGGCGGTAGTCGTCGTTATCCATGGCGGGCAGATCGTCGTGGATCAGCGACATGGTGTGGATCATCTCCAGGGCGCAGGCGGTAGGCATGGCCATCTCGACGGTGCCGCCGACCAGTTCGCAGCTGGCCAAACAAAGAATGGGCCGCAGTCGCTTGCCCCCGGCCAGCAGCGAGTAGCGCATGGCTTCGTAGAGCGTTTCGGGGTAGCGCATAGCCAGAGCCTGGTCAAGGGCGAGCTCTACCCGCTGACGCTGCTCTGCCAGGTAGGCCTCCAGATCAAACTGGCTGGCCGATGACGGTTTGGAATCGAGGGAGTTGGTTGGCACCATAGCAGCAACAGGCAAGTTGAGAATAGATGAATAACGGGTTGAACTGAAACAGGTTGAGCGCGATCGCCCGTTTGACTAGCCTTTACTCTAAGGACTAGAGGCGGCTGCGGTAGCTGGTGACGGTGTTTTCGAGCAGCATGGCCACGGTCATGGGGCCAACGCCACCTGGCACCGGGGTAATGGCTCCCGCCACCGGCTGCACCGAGGCGTAGTCTACATCGCCCACGAGACGGGCCGACCCGTCGGGCTGCTCGACCCGATTGATGCCCACATCAATGACCACACTGTCGGGTTTGACATCAGCCGCCGTAATCATGCCGGGGCGACCCACCGCCGCCACTAGAATATCAGCTTGCCGCATCAGCGCGGGCAAATCGGCGGTGTGAGAATGGGCCAGGGTAACGGTGGCGTTGGCTTCAACCAGCATTAGAGCCATCGGCTTGCCCACCAGAATGCTGCGGCCCACGACCAGGGCATTGGCCCCTACCAGGTTGATATTGGCCGACTCCAGCAGGCGCATGACGCCGTAGGGAGTGCAGCTGCGCAGGCCTGGTTCGCCGCGCACCAGCCGCCCCAGGTTAATTGGGTGCAGCCCGTCGGCGTCTTTGTCGGGGTCGATGGTGTTGAGCAGGGCGACAGCATCGAGGTGCTCAGGCAGGGGCAGCTGCACCAGAATGCCGTCGACGTTGGGGTCGGCGTTGAGCTGCTGTAGCAGAGTGGCCACTTCGGCCTGGGTGGTGGCGGCGGGCAGGTGTTTGCCGTAGGAGGCAATGCCGACCCGGCTGCAGGCCCGCTCTTTGTTGCGGACGTAGGCGGCGCTGGCGGGGGTGTCGCCCACCATCACCACCGCCAACCCTGGGGGACGATAGCCCTGCTCAGTCAGGGCATGAATCTCCTGGGCTAGCTGGGTTTGAATTTGACTGGCGAGGGCCTTGCCGTCGAGCAGTAGGGTCATGGCTGAGGTGCGCTAACCTGTATCTCGGATATCTCAATATAGAGGGGTATCGGTGCCCCACAGCCAGGTCTGACAAAGCCGAGGATGCCGACGTTTTCCAGTGTCTCAGATTTTGCTCCTCTGTTGCGCCTCTCTGTTGTGCTTCTTAGGGCGCGCTTTTTGGGGGCGTTCTCAGGGGCTACCGCGCCAGAATGTGCTGTAATCTCACTCCTATGACAGGTTCGATGACTGACTTAAAGCACTGCTTTACCCGCTACGGCATGGTTGGAAGCGGAGTTGGCCTGGTTCTGGTGGCTATGACCAGCTGCGGGGCCAGCCTCGATGCGACGGTGGGCTACGGACTGCGCGATCGCCTCAGCACCTGGCCCGGCCTGGCCTGGCTCGACCCCATTACCCCGATCGCTGAGGTCAGCCAGACCCAGCCGTCTACGGTGTACTTAGCGGGCACCGTAGAGCGGCAGCTGCCCCTGGTGGGCCAGGGGCTCTACGAACTGGTCGATGAGTCGGGGGCGATTTGGGTGCTGAGCGGCGAGGCTCCGCCCCCGGTGGGCACCCAAATCGCCATTCGGGCCGCTATTCAGTACGAGCAGATTTTGCTGCAGGGCCAAGACATCGGCCAGCACTATGCCCAGGAGCTGGAGCGTCTGCCCCAGGAGTAGCGCCAGGAGTAGCGCCAGGAAAGCGTTTTGAAACTGGGGCTTTCTGAAACTGAGGAATTTTGCCGAATCGCCCAATGGCGTTCTTTCCCCGTTGCAGGGGCATGGAAAATGGTAGTCTCTTAGAAATGCTGTGTATAGACATTCACACTGGTAGGAGAGGATTAGGGTAAATGAAACAATTGGTTGGCCTACTCGTTGCGCTGGCAGTGCTGTTGGGTTGGGTAAGTAGCCCGGCTGTGGCGCAGCCTATCTCTGGGGCAGACCTCTTTAGCGCCCCCCTTGAGGCCATGGCCTGGCTGGCAGAAGCCCCGCCGCAAAATGCGGTCGATGCCAAACTAAAGACAGAGTACGGCGCTAAGCTCGACCTCAACAACGCCAACGTGCAGGGTTTTAGAAAGTTTCCTGGCCTGTACCCCACCCTGGCGCGTAAAATTCTGCTCAATGCGCCCTACGACAGCGTAGAAGACGTTCTGGATCTGCCTGGCCTGAGCGAGCAGCAGCTCGATATTCTGAAGGCCAACCTCGACAACTTCACGGTCACTGTGCCTGACTCTGCTTTTGTAGAAGGCGGCGATCGCTTTAACAACGGCGTTTACAAGTAAGCAGCGGGTCATATCTGCTAACGCCCCCTGGCCCTGGCTGGTTAAGTTGACCCTGTGGTCAACGATGACTGGCCGGGGCCTTTAAATATTTACCCGTTAATATTTACCCGTTTAGTCCAAGTCTCTATATACCCTTCAACGCACCATCAACCCCAGTTGGGAGCCGCCCTTGACCAAGCCTGATTTAGCCTCAGCCCAGAGCAACCGCTTTGACGTATTGGTGATTGGGGGAGGGGCCGCTGGACTGTACGCCGCGCTGTCGATTCCTCCCCAGTGGCGGATTGGGCTGGTGACCAAAGATACTCTGTCGATTTCCGCTAGCGATTGGGCTCAAGGCGGCATCGCTGCTGCGATCGGCGTGGACGATGCGGTGTCGCTGCACGTAGCCGATACCCTGGTGGCCGGGGCCGGGCTGTGCGACCCTAAAGCCGTAGAGCACCTGGCTAGCCATGCCTCTGAATGTATTGAGCGCCTGGTCGATTTAGGCGTGGCCTTCGATCGCAGCGACGGGCAGCTGGCCATGACCTTGGAGGCCGCTCACTCGCGCCGTCGCGTGCTTCACGCCGCCGATACCACCGGACGGGCGATCGTGTCGATACTGGCGGAGGCGGTGCTGCAACAGCCCAATATCACCGTCTTTGAGCAGGCCTTTGCCCTCGACCTGTGGCTAGAGGCAGGGCGGTGTCGAGGCGCTTTGGTGGTTCACAATCAGCAGTTGCGCTGGCTGTCGGCCCAGGCCACGGTGCTGGCCACAGGCGGCGGCGGTCAGGTCTACGCCCAAACCACTAACCCCGCCGCCAGCACGGGCGATGGCGTAGCGATGGCCTGGCGGGCGGGGGCGCAGCTGCGCGATCTGGAGTTTGTGCAGTTTCACCCCACCTCCCTGGCCCAGCCGGGGGCACCGCCCTTTTTGATTAGCGAGGCGGTGCGAGGCGAGGGGGCTCACCTGGTCGATAACGACGGCTACCGCTTTGCCTTTGACTACCACCCCGACGGCGAGCTGGCCCCCCGCGACGTCGTCAGCCGGGCGATTTTTCACCACCTGCAAAAGACGGGCGATCGCCAGGTGTGGCTCGATCTGCGCCCAATTCCGCGCGATCGCGTGCAGTACCGCTTTCCCAATATTTTGCAGGTCTGCCGCCACTGGGGCTGCGACCCGTTGAGCGACCCGGTGCCCGTTGCCCCCGCCGCCCACTACTGGATGGGGGGCATTACCACTGACATCCACAGCCAAACCTCTATACCCGGCCTCTATGCGGTGGGCGAAAACGCCAGCACGGGAGTACACGGAGCCAACCGATTGGCCAGCAATTCGCTGCTGGAGTGCCTGGTCTACGGGGCTGAGCTGGCTCACCTGCCGCTGGAGCCAATCCCCGCCGCCCTAGCTTCACCAGAGCCATCGGAAGCGCTAGCCCTTGACTGGTCAGAGCCCCTGGCAGAGGCCTGGGCCAGCGTGGAAAAGCAGCGGCAGCGACTGACCCAGCTGATGTGGGATGCCGCCGCCATTAGCCGCAGCCAGGCCCGACTTGAGGACGCGATCGCCACCCTCAGCCAGTGGCGCACCGAGTGGCAGCGCCATCCTTTGCAGGCGCTGCACAATTTGCCTACAGGTGCTGCCTATTCTCTGCCCAAAACGCTGGACTGGCCACTGGTGCGGGCCTGGGGCGAACTGCACAACCTGCACGACATTGCCTGGCTGATTCTCAACAGCGCCGCCTTTCGCACCGAAAGCCGAGGCGGCCACTTTCGCCAAGACTACCCCCAGGCCAGCCCAGACTGGCAGGTGCATACCGTGGTTGAGGGCGATCGCTGGACGATTTCTCCTGCTGTTCAGGGCTAGAACTGGGCAATTTTGGATTTTAGATTTTGGCAGGGTGAAATCCTTAGATGGTGCATTACGGCCAGGCCCAGGTTAACAGCTCCCCCCAAGGGATTTTGCGGCCTAATGCACCCTACGGAACTACGGAACTGATTTTGAACTTTGAATTTTGAATTTTCCCTCTCACCCACCTACCTCCTCCGAGCCGATCGCCGCTTCAGCCTGGGCTTGCGCTGCCCTTTGCCTCGCTTGCGCTTGGTAGCTGAAGACAGCCAATCGGCGACGTAGTGGCTGAGGGCACCCAGCTCTAGCCCAATTACCAGCGCGAGCCACCAGGGCCAGTAGGTCAATAGCGCCCAATTCAGCCCATCTACCAGGTCGCCCCAGCTCAAGGCCGTGCGCTGGGAGCTGTTGAGAAAATCGACCAGAATCAGGCCGCCCAAACTGAGCCAGAACGACAGGTACAGCACTCGTACCACGGTGCCGATGATGGGGCCGTGGGACCAGTGCGATCGATGGCGGATTCTGCCCCGGTAGGGCAGCCAGATCCACCGGAACCAGCCCCAGCGCTTGTACTGCACCGAGTGAATGTCGAGGTCGGGGCCGAGCATCCAGCCGCCCAGCATAAACCCCAGGCAAACTACCGCCGTCAGCCAGCCGCTGAGGGTGACGCGCAGGGCGACCAAGACCACCAGCGGTAGGGCCCAGAGGGTAATGCGATCGTGGGTGCGGCCTGAAGACATGGCACAGGTGTACCAGGATTTTGGCCTCTCTGGCAAGGGGTAGGTACCTGGGCCGCAGTGTGGATAAATGTGCAAATGTGTCTATGGTTACATCACGGGCCGCCGCCGCCCATTAGCGTCTAGGGAAGTGTATTCAGCCTGTGCTGCCATGGTCGAAACCCACGCGATCGCCTCCGCCACTGCCCAGGGGACATCCGCCTTAGACTTTCGAGACATTCGCCTCACCTACAGCGGCAAGGGTGCGCCGCTGACGGTAATTGACCACATCTCGTTTCGGGTCGCCCAGGGAGAATTTGTGTCACTGGTGGGGCCGAGCGGCTGCGGCAAAACCACTCTGCTGCGCATGGTGTCGGGGCTCAACCCGGCGGCGGAAGGCGCAGTATATTTCCACGGACAGCCGATCACCGGGCCGCTCAAAAATATCGGCATTGCCTTCCAAAACCCGGTGCTGCTGCCCTGGCGCAACACCCTCAACAACGTGCTGCTGCCCCTGGAGGTGGTGCAGCCCCACAAGCGCCGCTTTCGCCAAAACCGAGCCAAGTATGTTGAATCGGCCCAGCACCTACTGGCCACGGTGGGGTTGAGCAACTTTCATCACCACTACCCCTGGCAGCTCTCCGGTGGTATGCGCCAGCGAGCCTCTCTGTGTCGAGCGCTGATTCACCAGCCCGAAATTTTGCTGCTGGATGAACCGTTTGCCGCCCTTGACGCCTTTACCCGCGAAGAGATGTGGGGCCTGACCCAAAACCTCTGGCAGCAGACGGGCTGCACGGCTCTGCTGGTCACTCACGATCTGCGTGAGGCTCTGTATTTATCAGACACCATCTACGTGCTCGGCCCTCGCCCCAGCACCATTGTCTACGAGCTAGCGGTCAATTTGCCCCGGCCTCGTACCCTAGACATGTGCTTTACCGACACCTTTCACCACATGTACACTGAGCTGCGCCGCCATATTCAGCGGAGTTAGGGCTGGCGGGCCCAGTGAATGGTGCGCTGCTCAATCAGGGCAAAACAGCCGTAGAGCAAGATGCCCATAGCCGCCAGGGTCAAAATCGCCAAAAATGCCAGGGGCACGTTAAAGCTAGAGCTGGCGGTGACAATCACGTAGCCAATGCCGCGATTGGAAGCCACGGTTTCGGAGATGACTGAGCCGATAAAGGCCTGGGAAATAGCCACCTTGAGCGAGGCAAACAGGTAGGGCAGCGAGTGGGGAAAGCCCACCTTTTGAAACACCTCCCAGGGGGAGGCTCCGAGCGATCGCAGCACATCCTGCATTTCTGGCTCCACGGTGGCCAGCCCCGCTGCCACATTCACCACAATCGGGAAAAAGGCCAGGGTAAAGGCGGTAATCACGGCGGGTATGGCCCCGATGCCAAACCAGATCGCCAGCAGCGGCACCAGGGCCACCTTGGGAATGGTGTTGAACCCCACCAGCAGCGGGTACAACACCACGTAGGCCAGCCGCGAGTAGCCAATTAAAAACCCCAAAAACACGCCCAGACCCAGACCCAGAAAAAAACCAATCAGCGTTGTATTGAGGGTGTGTAAACCATTTTCCCAAACGGTGCTGCCATAGCTCTGGGCGGCTAGCCAAATGTCGCTGGGGGCGGGCAACAAAAACGTAGGTATCTGGAACACCCGCGTTGTCGCTTCCCAGATAAGCAGCAGCAGCAGCAGGGCCACAGAAGGTAGCAGGTAGGCTGCCAATTTAGTTTTGAGGAATTTGTCCAAGGCTCTTACAGTGGGGGTGATTGGGATGCTTGATTACTGGCATCGGGGGTTGCGGTTAGCCGTTGAACGGCCCTCAGCGGCCTGGCCAACACCAGGTGCAGTTTGCCTTAAACCTTCGGTTTTGAACCTGATATCTGGAGGCGATCGCCCCTAGAACCAAAGTTTTGGCCTGACAGGTAGTGCAGACTACCATCTTTTCGGTGTACAGCCACTATATGTAGAACACGCTTTAGATTTGGTCAAATTGGTCACGGAGTGTTCCAAATTATGATGCCGATTCGTTCCATCGCCGGTTCTTTGCTGCTGGCGGCAACGCTGGGCCTGGTTGCCTGTGGTGGGGCTACCGATGTGTCCACTAGCGAGCCTCCCGCCGCCGAAGAAACGGCCGCTGCCCCCGATGCCGCCGAACTGACCCCGGTCAAATTCACGCTTTCTTGGTTATTTCAGGCGGTCGATGCCCCCCTGGCCATTGCCCTAGAGAATGGCTATTTTGCCGAAGAAGGGCTGGATGTCACCTACGAGCGGGGCTTTGGGTCTGCCGACTCAATTACTAAAATTGCCGCTGGTCAATACGATATTGGCGAAGGCGATATGTACTCGATGATTGAGTTTAACGAGCAAAACCCAGACAACCAGCTGGTCGCGGTAGCGATCAAGTTCAACCGATCGCCCTTTGTGATCGTGACCAAGGCCGAGTCAGGCATCGATAGCCCCACGGAGCTGGAGGGCTCTAACCTGGCCGCCCCCGCTGGCGACGGCCCTCGCCGTCTGTGGCCTGTGCTGGCCAAGGAAGTCGGGGCCAAAGCCGACAGTGTTGAGTGGACCAACGTTGAACCCCAGCTGCGCGAAAGCCTTCTGGCTCAGGGCAATGCCGATGGTATTTCCTGCTTTTCGATCTCCTGCCTGCCGGTGCTACACCAAAAGCTGGGGCTGCCCCCCGAAGACCTCAATGTGTTTTACTACAACGACCACGGCCTCGACCTCTACGGCAACGCCCTGATCGTGCGCAAGGACTTTTTAGAGGAAAACCCTGAGGTGGTGCAGGGCTTTGTCGCCGCCTACCTGCGAGGCCTCAAAGAAGCCCTGGCCGACCCCGAAGCCGCCCTGGCCGTAGTCACCGAAGTGGCCGATGACGAGCTGTTTGATGTGGCCATTGAGTCGGAGCGGATGGCGATCGCCACCGAGCGCCTCTACACCAGCCCTGAAGTAGACACGCTGGGGCTGGGCGGGGTAGACCCCGATCGCCTGGCTGCCACCATTGATCAGGTGGTAGAAGGGTTTGGCCTGGCCAATACCCCCAGCGTGGAAGAGGTGTTTGACAGCAGTGCCCTGCCCCCCCAGGAGGAGCGCATGCTGTAGAGCATTCTGGCCTAAAACGGTTTTAGGGGCCAGAACG
Source organism: filamentous cyanobacterium CCP3 (assembly GCA_003022385.1). GTDB lineage: Bacteria > Cyanobacteriota > Cyanobacteriia > Phormidesmidales > Phormidesmidaceae > Nodosilinea. Next base: position 9,848 of record PYGV01000144.1, read on the forward strand.
CTATAACGTTGAAGGCGGCCCATCGGATCAGGCTGGCTCTGCTGAACCTGAGATCGGCCCTTTGTTGCCCAGCCCCCTTCTTCTAACGGCGAACCCCTTATGCTGACTCAGTCCATCCCGTTGCAGCTCGATTTTGTGCGTCAGCACTTTCCGTCGCTGGCGGGCGACTGGGTCTTTTTTGACAACGCGGGCGGCTCGCAGATTCTCAAGCCCGTCGTCGATCGCATCACCGAGTTTCTCTACGAGTCGAACGTGCAGCTGGGGGCCTCCTACGCGGTGTCGCAGCAGGCGACGGAGCGGGTGGCGGCGGGCAGCAAGGCGATGGCCAGGTTTATCAATGCGGCTGATCCAGCCGAAGTTATTCTTGGCCCCAGCACCTCGGCGCTGCTGCGGATGCTGGCCCAGTGCTTTCGGCCCACGCTGCAACCGGGCGATGAAATTATTGTTACCAACGCCGACCACGAGGCCAATATTAGCCCCTGGGTTGAGCTGGAGCGCGACGGCGTTGTGGTCAAAACCTGGCGGGTAAACCCCACCACCTTTGAGCTAGAGCTGGATGATCTGGAGGCGCTGCTGACGCCGCGCACCCGGCTGGTGGCTGTAACCCACGCCTCGAATGTGCTGGGCAGCATTAACCCAGTGCGGGCGATCGCGGATCTGGTCCACGCCCACGAGGCGCTGCTGTGTGTCGACGGGGTGGCCTTTGCCCCCCACCGCCGCGTGGATGTGCAGGCGCTGGATGTCGATTTTTACACGTTTAGCCTGTACAAGGTTTATGGCCCCCACCAGGCGCTGCTCTACGGCAAAAAAGAGCTGCTGCTGGCGCTGCCGGGCTACAACCACTACTTTATCGACGATACGGCGATTCCCTACAAGTTTCAGCCGGGGGGCAGCAGCTACGAGCTGAGCTACAGCCTGACGGCGATCGCTGAGTATTTTGAGGCGCTGGCCCAGCACCACGGCCCTGCTGACGATGCGGACCCGATCGATCGCGCCTTTGAGCTGATTCAAGCCCACGAAGGGGAACTAAACCAGCGGCTGCTGTCGTTTTTGCGCGATCGGCCCAGGGTGAAAATTATTGGCCGCGAAACGGCTGACCCCGCCGAGCGAGTGTCTACCATTTCGTTTGTGGTGGAGGGCCTCAGCAGCGATCAGGTGCCGCCCCATCTCGACGCTCACAAAATTGGCATTCGCTATGGGCATTTCTACGCCCTCCGGCTGATCGAAGATTTGGGGCTGCTGCCCAACCAGGGCGTGGTGCGGGTCAGCATGGTGCACTACAACACGGCAGAGGAATGCGATCGCCTGATCGAGCAGCTAGAAAGGGTGCTGTAGTGGCCGTAGTCGCGAGAATTGGCAGCTTCAGCGCTGAACCCATCGGGTGAGCACCCGCATGAGCTTACCGGAGCTGTGGGGCATGGCAATGCTCCACTCGCTGACGTGGGCAAAGCCCCGCAAATGCAGCGTTTGCACAATGGTCTCAATCCCCTGAGCGCTGCCGATTACCATCAGCTGCACAGGCTCACGACTTTCGACAGGCGCATCGGTGGATTGTGGCATAGCAGCAAGAAAAGCAGAGTGGCGAAGGTGGGAAGTTGCGTTGGCAAACGAATGATCAGCTTGTGGCATGGCGAAAGTGATGTTGACATATTGGCAGCATAGACGAACGCTGACACTTTGGCAACATGGACGAGCCTAGCCCCCTCTGCCAAAATTTGGGCATGGGAAGGGCAGGCAGCGCACTACGGCAGGTTTTGGAGACTTACGGCATTAGCCAAAACAAGCTGGCGGTGACGATGGGTACCGATCGCGCTAACGTGAATCGCTGGGTAAAAGAACTCCGCGACCCAGCCGGAGACGTGATTTTTGAAATTAAGGAAGCCTTGAAGCAGATCAACCCGAAAGCCGCTGATGAATTTGTTCGTTTATACCTATGCAGCTAGAAATACGTGCTTTAGCAATCGGAGACAAATCACTCAAAGTCCTGATTTGAGAATTAGGAGATGAATGTAGTCGGGTGCTTGAGCTCATTCACCAGCTTCAGCTTCCAAGGCTACAGTTTAAGGAAATAGATTGCTTTGAATTACAGGTTTTTTCTCTGCTAAGTTTGGATTCAAGCTTGTTCTAGAAGAATCGCCAATCATATGCTTGACAAAATCTGAAGCTTCGCTTTTCCTAGAGTGTTCAGTCCTATATTGAAGTGAAAGGTTAGTCGCCAGCTTAATAAGATCCGGATAATATTTTTCAAAAAACTCATAAAAAAGGTTAAAAATCTTGCGGATATATTGTTCCTTTTGGTTATTGAGTGAATCTAGATCTACATCGTGCTGAAGTACGATGTAGTCATTCTCAGGATCTATGGATATTTTTAGCGAGTTTAAATATGAGCTTAGAAGAGCAATTGCCTCGTAAAAATCTGATACCTTTTGCCCTTGCAAATTCTTCATAATAAGAGAGCTAAAACTTACCCAAGGATCTTCAAGAAAAATTTCTATGCTGAACCCTTCAATATTTTGCGAACCAACGGGAATTGTGATCAACCATCTATCCTGCTCAGGGTGCTTCTTGAGTTCAATCCTACTTTGGCGGTTTAGTTTGTCAAGATAGTCTTGAATAAGACGAAAATTTCGGCTCGTCATCTAACTAACCTCCCTATTGCTCAACCTTTCCTTATTACGACTCAGCTCCGAATTTGCTTTGGTTGTCGGTGCAGATGGCGACCAATTGTTACCTCTTTTAGATCTGTTATGAGATATATAGCGGTTCCTGAATGGGCGAGGTACGATCAAAGTAGAGGAAATACTGCGCACGCTACAGTCTTAGTTTTCCTTTAGGAGAGTGTGATGAAAGCCTACTCACTTGACTTCCGGGAAAAGATCATTGACGTTTACTTTACAGAGCACGTGTCTGTTCGCAAACTAGCCAAGCGATTTGGCGTGTCGAAGAGTTTTGTAGAAACTCTTCTCAAGCGTCTCCGAGAAACGGGTGATATTTTGCCTAAGCCCCATGGGGGTGGACCACAACCCAAACTCAATGCGGAACAACTGAAGCTTGTGAAGGCGTTAGTCGATGCGGACAACGATGCGACCCTGGACGAACTGCGGGACCGTCTAGCCGCTGAAACCTCGATTTTGATGAGTCGGTCGTCGATGGCTTGGTGGTGCAGAAAACTCATAGCAGTCTCAATATGAGAATGTAACGACCCTGGAGAACTCAATGCGGCAGTCC
>PYGV01000474.1 GCA_003022385.1 filamentous cyanobacterium CCP3
GGGTAGGGGAGTAACAATAAATCCGGGTTCAAAAACCCGAGATCAGAATAGATATCCCGTAGGGGAAAACGGTGTTTGCCCAGGCCAACTGTAGGCAATCGGGGCAGGTTAAGTAGCTTTCTCCAGGACCACGAGGAGGCGGGTGGCGAAGAGCTGGGGGAGGTAGTCGCAGAGGCGATCGATCGCCGTCATCAGCGGTAGCCAGGCGGTGGGGGAGAGCTGGGGTTTGGAGTAGCCGCCGGAGGCGACGTAGGCAATGGCGGCGTAGCGCTGGGTGGTGACGACTCGAAATCCGTGTAAGGCTTGCCTGCCAGGTTTGAGAAACAGGCGGCTGGCGTTGCCCTGGGCGGCGTAGTAGTCGATTTTGCTGGGATCCCACCCAGGGGGGGCGTGCCATTGAATGGACTGGTTTAGGGCCAGGGGTTCGGGGTGGAGCGCGCCGTAGACCAGCAGGCCCAGCAGGCTAACGCAGGGCTCGAACACGATCACCCGACCACCGGGAGCCAGCACGCGATCGAACTCCTGGAGCGCGGTACCGGGGTAGCGCAGGTGGTGAAACACATCAAACAGCACCAGGTTCGACAGGCTGCCGGAGGCAAAGGAGAGGGCGTAGGCGTTCTCAACCCGATCAATCCAGGGGTTCGGGAAAATATCGGTGCGAATGCAGCCGGGGATCACCCGCTGAATATCGGCGACTCCAGAACCCAGTTCAACCACAGGCAGGGGCAGCGGGGCCAGATGGCGGGCGATCGCCTGGTGAAAGGTTTTGTAGATCGCCCGCAGAGCCGGTTTCTTTTGCCAGGCGTCGGCATTTCTAAGAATTTCTTGGTTGTGTCGATCGATGCTTTCCAGCGCCATTCCTGTCTTTGCGTCTCCTTTGATTGTGGGCCTAGGCCCTATCATAGGCGGTCATTTTCATCAGCCAAAGCGGCTGGCTCTCCCCACGCCTCCATCTATAGTAGGGTGGGCACTGCCCACCACCTACCTCTGGCCATTCACTCCGGGGCTTTCTCCCTTTAGTCAGCCATTATCGTCATGCCATTTTCCTCTAGCCTCACTACCCAGCGATTTAGCTTTGGGAAATCTGCCCTCTCGCCCTACCTGGGTCTGAGCCTGTGGGTGGGCATTTTGCTGCTGCTGCGCGGCCCGCTGCAAAGCCTGATGCCCCACGACGAGGGCTGGTACGCCCAGCAGGCCCGATGGATTGTGGAAACTGGCGACTGGGTCAGCCAGCCATGGTGGGGTGCCCCGGTACACGATCGCATGATGGGCATTCAGTGGCTGATCGCGGCCTCTTATAAGCTGTTTGGGGTGAGCGAGTGGTCGGCCCGCCTGCCGGGGGCGATCGCCTCCTGGGGCGCGGTCATGCTCACCTACGCGATCGGCCTGCGGTGCCTGAGCCCGGCGATCGCCCTGTGGGGTGCAGCTATTCTTGCCGCCACCCCGATCTGGATGCAGGCCTCGCGGCTGGCCATTCAGGACGTGCCTCTGACGGCGCTGGAGCTGCTGGGTATCTGGGCGCTGCTGCAAGCTGAAACCCAGCCTGGGCGGCGGGGCTGGGGATTTTTGGCGGGCTGCACGGTGGGGCTGGGCTTTATGCTCAAGAGCATCATGGTGATTCCGGTGGTGATGGCCCTGGGGCCGTACCTGGTGCTGGAGCACCGCCGTCACCGCCACCTGCTAAATCCGGGACTCTACTTGGGCCTGGTGGTGGGCATGGTGCCCGCGATCGCCTGGCTGGCCTTCAGCGTGCAGCGCTACGGCTCACTGCCCCTGGAGCGCACCTTTGGCCTGCTGGTCAATCTGGCCCAGGAAGACTTTCACAACGTTGGCCCTCTCTACTATTTCTGGAACATTCCCCTCAATGCTTTTCCCTGGCCGCTGCTGGCGGTGCCGGGGGTGTGGCTGGGGTGGCAGTCGCCCTACCCGCGCAAGGCCCTGTGGCTGGGGTATCCGCTGGTGCTGTTCACCCTGCTCACCCTGTTTAAGACCCGCACCTGGTACTACCCGCTCCAGCTGCTGCCCTTTGTGGCGCTGCTGGCGGCGATCACCTTGACGACCCTGGGCACGCTCTACCGCACGGGGCGGCGGCGGCGACTGGTGGCGGGTCTGACCTACCTTCTCGCCGGAGTTGGCGCAGTGCTGGTGGGGGCGGGGATCGTGGCGCTGCTGCGCCCCCAGTGGATTGCGGTGGAAGAACTGTGGCGCTACGCCCTGCTGGCGATCGCGGCGGGGCTGGGCTGGCTGGTGCCCCTGGGCATCTACTGGCGCTCTAGAACCCGGTCGCGGCGGGCGGAGTCGGCTCCGCTCTGGCTGACTGGCTGGCTGCTGGGGCCGTGGCTGGCGATCGCGCTGCTCTACGCGACGGGCCTGTGGGGCAACTACAATCCCGATGTCAAACTGGCTCTGACCACATCTCCCCTTCAAGAAGTTGTGGCGACTAACCCAGTTCATATCCTGACCAACAGCATCAGCCTCGGTGACGAAGACGCGGTGCTGATCACCTTCTATACGCCCCAGCCTGGTGTTGCGACCGACAATTGGCAAACGCTAGCGCCGGGCAGCTACGCCTGGGTCGCCGTCCCCGACCTGGGGGCGCTACCCGCCGAGGCGGTGCGCCTGGGCCAGGTGCGCGACTGGGTGCTGGTGCAGATTCCTTTGGAGTTTAGACTAAAGGGAATTTCCCCCTGCCGTCAGAGGGGAGAAATATCGACTACTCGAGGATGGTCCGAGA
>PYGV01000145.1 GCA_003022385.1 filamentous cyanobacterium CCP3
TAATGGCGTTGGTCCTGGGGGCAATAATGGTATTGGCGTTGGCGTTGGTGGAAACCCCGGCAACAACAACGGCGTTGGCCCCGGGGGCAATAACGGTGGAGGAGTTGGAAGTGGAACCGGAGGACAGCCTTTTACTCCTCCTGATAAGTAATACGGTCAGCAAGGGTGTCTGGTCTATCAGTCTTATGAGTTGGTGTGGTGTAATACATCAACTCTGGTCTAATTTAGGCTAGACACGGCCACTACTGACACTGCTAACCCATGCTGAGCCAGATCCGATCGATTGTTGAGGCGATATCCCCCCGTTTAATCGAGATTCGCCGCCACATTCATAGCCACCCCGAACTCAGTGGGCAGGAGTATAAAACAGCGGCCTACGTGGCAGGGGTGCTTTCTTCCTGCGGGTTGCGGGTGCAGGAGCTGGTGGGTAAAACTGGCGTGGTGGCGGAGTTGCCGGGGGGTGAAGATTCTAGAATCTTGGCCATTCGGGCCGATATGGATGGGTTGCCAATTGCCGAACGGGTAGACCTGCCATTTGCCTCAAACCAGGCGGGCATCATGCACGCCTGTGGCCACGATGTGCACACCACCGTCGGGCTGGGTGTGGCGATGGTGCTGGCTCAGTTAGGCCTGCCGCTGCCGGGCACAACTCGTTTTTTGTTTCAGCCTGCCGAAGAAACAGCCCAGGGCGCCCGCTGGATGATCGAAGATGGGGTGATGGCGGGGGTTTCTGCGGTGCTGGGGCTGCACGTCTACCCCTCGGTGCCCGCCCGCGCTATTGGCATTCGCTACGGCGCGCTTACCGCTGCCGCCGACGATTTAGAAATTCTGATTGTGGGTGAGTCGGGCCATGGAGCTCGCCCCCACGAGGCGATCGATGCCATCTGGATTGCATCTCAGGTGGTTACTACGCTTCAACAGGCCATCAGCCGTACCCAAAATCCGCTGCACCCAATTGTGTTGACGATTGGGCAAATTCAGGGTGGTCGCGCCCCCAACGTGATTGCCGATACGGTCAGGCTGCTGGGCACGGTGCGATCGCTGCATCCCGATACCCGCAATCACCTGCCCCAGTGGATCGAGTCGGTGGTCGCGGGGGTCTGTCAGCCCTACGGGGCCAAGTACGAGGTTCACTACCGCCGGGGGGTACCCTCGGTGTTCAATGACCCTACCCTGACCGAACTCACCGCTCGCTGCGCCAGCGAGGCCCTGGGCAAGGAGTATTTACAAATTATTCACGAGCCGTCACTGGGGGCCGAAGATTTTTCGCTGTATTTGGAGCATGCTCCTGGCACCATGTTTCGCCTGGGGGTAGGCTTTACCGATCGCGCCGTCAACTACCCGCTGCACCACCCTAAATTTGAGGTTGACGAATCGGCGATCGTCGCTGGCGTGCTGACGATGGCCTACACCAGCTATCGCTACTGGCAGCTGCCGGGGGCTTGAACGTGAGGCCCCCAGGCGATCTGCCTACGCTACTCTGTAGGGCCGTTCACCACTGAACCGACGCCCGAGGCTAAAACTCCGATAGACTGATTGATTTGGGTGCCATTCCCGGAGGACAACCGTTGCCAACGCCGATTCTCACGCCAGTTCCCATTTATTTGGTAGACCAGACCGACTTTGCCAAAGACCATACTGACAGCCAAACCTGGGCCCAGGCCACTGGGTTTCAGGCTGACCCCAATACCGTTTGTCTCATACCCGGTGCCGAGGGCACCCTGGCGAAGGTTTTAGTCGGCAAGCCCGACCCAGTTGATACCTGGACCTTGGGCAACCTGCCTAAAACCCTGCCGCCCCACACCTACACCCTGGCCGACGATTGGCCAGCAGACCTCGCAACTAAGCTCTGGCTGGGCTGGAACCTGGGCCGCTACAGCTTTACCCAGTACAAGCGTCAGGCTGGACCTGCGATCGCCGCACTGGTGCCGCCGCCTGGGGCCGATGCGGCCTACGTCAACACCACCGTCGCCGCGACCACCCTGGTGCGCGACTTGATTACCACCCCCGCTGGCGATATGGGGCCAGAACAGCTAGAAGCGGCGGCCCAGAACCTGTGCGATCGCCATTCTGCCAACCTCAGCGTCACGGTCGGCGACGACCTGCTCACCCAAAACTACCCCCTGATCCACGCCGTGGGCCGAGCTTGTGCCCAGGCCCCTCGACTGCTCGACATCAGCTGGGGCAACCCCAATGCGCCTAAGGTAACGGTAGTGGGCAAAGGCGTTTGCTTCGACACAGGTGGTCTTGATATTAAGCCTGCCGCCGGCATGAAGCTGATGAAAAAAGATATGGGCGGTGCCGCCAACGCGCTGGGCCTGGCCGAAATGATCATGGGCCTACAGCTGCCCGTGCGCCTGCGCGTGCTAATTCCTGCCGTCGAAAACAGCATCGCCGGGAACGCCCTTCACCCTTTGGATGTAGTGCCCTCGCGCCGGGGGCTCACAGTAGAAGTGGGCAACACCGATGCCGAAGGACGCCTGGTGCTGGCCGATGCCCTTTGGGAGGCCGTCTGCGAAGAACCCGCCCCCCAAGTTGTCGTTGACTTTGCCACGCTCACCGGGGCCGCCCGCATTGCCCTGGGTACCGAGCTACCGGCCTGCTTTAGCAATCGACCCGAGCTGGCCCATGCTCTGCTGGCCTGTGGCTTGGCCGTGGATGACCCGCTGTGGCAACTGCCTCTGCACCAGCCCTACCGGGCCATGCTCGACAGCTCTGTAGCCGACCTCTCGAATATTTCTAACAGTTCCTATGGCGGGTCGATCACTGCCGCCCTGTTTTTGCAGGAGTTTACCCGACCCGAAATTCCTTGGGTACACCTCGACCTAATGGCCTGGAATGTGCGCACCCTGCCAGGCCGTCCTGAAGGGGGTGAGGCGATGGGAATGCGGGCCGTATTTGAGCTGATTCAACAGCAGGTGGCAAAGGGAGTGCCTCCAACGTAGCCCCACCGTGAGCGAGGCAGAATGCTTAGGAACGTGGATTTTTTAAGGTGCAATTCTTGTGGGTCAGGCATCTTGCCTGACCGTAGACAGCCGGGACGGCTATCCCACATTATTTGATTCGCGATCCTTAACGCTGACCAAAGTGCCTGACGCCCTAAGTCCTGTGGGCGATGGCCAGACGCCCATCGCCCACAGGACGCCTGCGCAAACGGCCTAACCTGCAGCCTAACCTCTTAGCGGCTATACCTAGGCCAGTCAGCTAACCTGGAGCGTCTATCGGCACCGCTGCCGTTAAAAGCCCCTACTCTGTTCAACAAGTAGGGGCTGCCTAGCCCAGATAAAATCTGATTACGCAAACGATTTAACCAATATTTACAAAACTCTTGCCTGAAGTTAAAGTATTGTAAAGTGAACCGTGCGGGCGAACATTTGCCTCTCAATGGCCGTCATTCGGTTCACGATGTCGGGTTCTACCCTTTAGAACCCAGTCAGGCGACACAGCCGTAATCTGGAGCACTCTGATCACCATCGCTACTCTAGAGGAGCTATCTTCAGTTTGGTTTTACTAAAGTAACAGTGGTTACATAACGGTAGTTGCGTTACGCAGTAAATAAGCGCAAAGCCTATCTAAAGGTATAGGATTCGTTACAAGGCTTTGTATAGCATTAAACATAGTTACCACTAATTTTAGCTAGGTTTAATCTACCCTATGTTCCACTTAACAAGAATCTAAACTTTGACGATAGATTCACCCTCAGATTAGTTTGCTCGCCCGCTGCTCTACTGGCCACTAAGCGACCCCAAGTGTCGCGTGGCAAACATACCGGAGCTAGCGCAAGTAGTAGCATTAAAAGCCCTCCATAAAACTCGTGCCCCTTGCCCCTATGAATTCCGATAAGCAGTTGAGAATACTTTATTCTTCAGGTCCTGTGGATGCTACAAGCGTTTACATGCATTGGGTATTAGGTCAGGATGATCCCTCTCACTTTGCGATCACCTACGCTCAAAACTTTTACGAGTTAGCCAGCAAGCTCAATGCAAAATCCTGGCTGATTTCTTCAAGAGATAAGCAGGGGCTTATTCAAGATAAAAATTTTAAGATCGAATTTAGATCCTTAAAGCATCATTTCAGGAGCAGCATTGCCTACTTTGCCGGTCAGTCCTGGTCCGGCTTAAGGCTAATTATCTCGGCGTTTCTGTTTAGAACTGACATTTTGATTGCTACTCAAGATAGAACCTTTTGGTTTCTCCTAAGTATTCTTCCCTTGTTTGGGATCAAAATTATTCCCACTATTCACTGCACCCTGTGGCCTAAGTACAAGCGCCCCACTGTGGTGCAGAAGATCATTCACAAGCTGAACGGCTGGTTTTTTCAGTATGGCTGCGTAGAAATCTGCGTCGTTTCCGAGGATATTCGAGACCAAATCGTCAAGATTACCAATGGCAGAAGTCGCCCTATTCGAACTTTTGTTCCCACCTATAGAGAAGAGTTTCTCGACGATATTAAAATCCGGAGCTACGACGCCGACGTCGATACATTTAAGGTCCTATTTGCTGGCAGGGTGGAAACGAGTAAGGGCGTTTACCTGCTCCTAGAGGTTGCCAAGAAGTTTATCGCTGTCCAGCCCAACTGTATCTTTAACGTCTGCGGCACTGGTGGTGAGGTAGAAAAGCTCAAAGCCGCTGCGTTGGAAGCTGGACTTGCTAAGCACTTTGTTGTGCATGGTCACTGCAAGCGAGATAAGCTTCGCCAAATGTACGAAACATCTCACGTTGTGGTGGTGCCAACCACTAAGGACTTTGTTGAAGGATTTAACAAGGTTGTGGCAGAGGGTGTAATCGTAGGGCGACCCATCGTTACCTCATCGGTCTGTCCAGCCCTATCGGTAGTCAGGGATGCCGCCGTGGAAGTCACTCCTGATGATGTGGAGGAGTACTTCAAGGCAATTTTGAGGTTGGCGACCGACAAAGATTTTTATGCGCAAAAGCAGAAGAATGCGATGGCCTTAAGGAAGCAGTTCTTCTCGTATTCCAAGAGTTGGCAAGCCCAGGTTGGCAGCGTTGTTCAAAAGATCTGCAGAGACACCTCGGGCTCTAGCGACACGTTTGATTTTGATAGCTACAGACGAGAATTAGCTAGTCGTACCTCTTTAACTACTGACTCAGAACCGGTTTTGCCCCACAAGCGCTAAGGTTTCACTTTACTCTTCTAAGTGGAATATCCTAATTGTTGATTATGGGGTTCGTTATTGCCAGGCAATAACGAACTCTGCCTGGAACCCGGTCATTGAGCTAGGGTCAACCTCAGGCTGTGCCAGCGCCACAGCACGCCCTGTGGCATTGTTTAACTAGGGCTACCTACTTCTACGTCTCGCCATTCCTAAACAAAGGTTAAAACGTGCTTTAGGTCACAATGGGCGATCGCGCAATTTGATCTGATCAAGGGGTCACTGCTCGTCCCCTGCCTCAGGATTGATTACCTATGGATACCCCTTCTCCGGTAGACGTTGCGGTTGCCACAGCCCTGGCCAAGGAGCGCACCGCCGACGATATTGAGAGCATTAAGCGGGCCTTTCTCAACAACCTGTTCTACGTGCAGGGCAAGCCGGTGTCGCTGGCCACCCGGCACGACTACTACATGGCCCTGGCCTACCTGGTGCGCGATCGCATGCTGCACCGCTGGAACGGCACCGCCGAAAGCTACACCCAGCACCGGGCGCGCACGGTGTGCTACCTGTCGGCGGAGTTTTTGATGGGGCCGCACCTGGGCAACAACTTGATCAACATGGGCATCTACGAGCAGGTGAAGCAGGCCATGGAAGAACTGGGCCTCGACTTTGACACCCTGCTGGCCCAGGAGGAAGAACCGGGGCTGGGAAATGGTGGGTTAGGACGGCTGGCCGCCTGCTACCTCGACTCGCTGGCTTCGCTCGAGATTCCGTCGGTGGGCTACGGCATTCGCTACGAGTTCGGCATTTTTGAGCAAGATCTGCGCGACGGCTGGCAGGTCGAGCGCACCGATAAGTGGCTGCGCTACGGCAACCCCTGGGAGGTGGCCCGGCCCGAGTGGTCGGTGGAGGTCAAATTTGGCGGCTACACCGAAACCTATACCGATGACCAGGGTCGTTACCGGGTGCGCTGGGTGCCCGATCGCGAGGTGCTGGGGGTGCCCTACGACACGCCGATCTTAGGCTACCAGGTCAACACCGCCAACACCCTGCGCCTGTGGAAGGCCGAGGCGATCGAATCCTTTGATTTTGGGGTGTTTAACCAGGGCAACTACTACGGCGCGGTCGAGGCCAAGGTCGCCTCCGAGAACATTTCCAAGGTGCTCTACCCCAACGACGAAAAAACCGAGGGCAAGCAGCTGCGGCTGGAGCAGCAGGCGTTTTTTGTCTCCTGCTCGCTGCAGGACATGGTGCGGATTTTGCAGGGGCAGGGTATGACCGTGGAGCAGTTCCACGAAAAGTTTGCCATTCAGCTCAACGATACCCACCCGGCGATCGCCAGTGCCGAGCTGATGCGCCTGCTGCTCGACGAGCACGGCATTGACTGGACCCTGGCCTGGGAGATCACCCAGAAAACCCTGGCCTACACCAACCACACGTTACTACCTGAAGCGCTGGAGAAGTGGCCCGTCAGCCTGTTTGGCCAGCTGCTGCCCCGACACCTGGAAATCATCTACGAGATCAACCGTCGCTTTCTCGACCTGGTGCGGATGAAGTTTCCGAAGGACAGCGATCGCCTGGCCCGCATGTCGCTGATTGACGAAAGCGGCGATCGCTACGTGCGGATGGCGAATCTGGCCTGCGTCAGCAGCCACACCATCAACGGCGTCGCCGCCCTGCACAGCGAGCTGCTGAAAGAAACCGTGCTGCGCGACTTCTACGAGCTGTTTCCCGAAAAGTTTTGCAACATGACCAACGGCGTTACCCCCCGCCGCTGGCTGGTGCTCAGCAACCCCCGCCTCAGCACGCTGATTTCGGGACGCATCGGCGATCGCTGGATTAAGCACCTGGACGACCTCAGGCAAATCGAGCCCCTGGCCGATGATACGGGTTTCCGCGATGAGTGGCGGGATATTAAACAGGCTGTCAAGCGCGATCTGGCTAGCCGTATCTACAGTCAGTTCGGCATTTTTGTCGATCCCACCTCGCTGTTCGACGTGCAGGTAAAGCGCATTCACGAATATAAGCGCCAGCACCTCAACGCCCTGCACATTGTCACCCTCTACAGCCAGCTGAAGCAAAACCCCCACCTCGACACCACGCCGCGCACCTTTATCTTCAGCGGCAAGGCGGCCCCTGGGTACCACATGGCCAAGCTGATGATCAAGCTGATCACTGCCGTGGGCGATATGGTCAACAAAGACCCCGACCTGCGCAACCAGATCAAGGTGATTTTTCTGCCCAACTACAACGTCACCAACAGTCAGCGCATTTACCCGGCCTCGGATCTGTCTGAGCAAATTTCCACCGCCGGGTTTGAGGCCTCGGGCACCGGCAACATGAAATTTGCCATGAACGGAGCCCTCACCATCGGCACCCTCGACGGGGCCAATGTCGAAATTCGCGACGCCGTCGGGGCCGAGAATTTCTTTTTGTTTGGCCTCACCGCCCCCGAGGTGGTCGCCCTCAAAACCGAGGGCTATACCCCCTACAGCTACTACCAGCGCAACCCCCTGCTCAAGGATGCGATTGATCTGATTGCCTCCGGCCACTTCTCCCAGGGCGATCGCGAGCTGTTTAGGCCGCTGCTCGACAAGCTGCTCCACCACGACCCGTTTATGCTGCTGGCCGACTACCAGGCCTACATCGACTGCCAGCAAACCGTCGGTGCCGCCTACAGCGATGCCGACAGCTGGACCCGAATGGCCATTCTCAATGCAGTGCGGATGGGACCTTTTTCGAGCGATCGCTCTATCGCCGAGTACTGCAGCGACATCTGGAAGGTCTCACCCTTCCCCGTTGGCCTGGTGGACTACGGCGAACTCGGCAGTGACTCCAGCGGCGGCAAGCTCACCTGCAAGCTGAGCTGATACCGCTCTAATGGAGCCAGTTTAACTGGCTGGCTCCTAACGCCAACCTTCTACATAGGCATACCACTCTAACCACACAAACCAGTTGTAAATGCGTTCGAAATAAACGGCTGCCACCACACCGCCTAGAAAGCTAAACAGGTGCATTTCCCAAGAAACGCCCACCTGCTTGGGACTCAACCCCCTCAATGTATTAACTAGACGTTCCAACGCTATCGCAAAGGTAATGATCAGCGCGTAAACGTCTAAAATAACCAGCCCATAAATTAGTAAAAATCCTGTATATCCATTGATTACGCCGCTAGCACCCACGTGATTAGTTCCTGGACGCCCTAAAAGCCAAGTCAAAAAGCCTCCAAACAGAATTACAAAAAGCGAAACCACATAAAAACTAAAAAATCCGTTTAACAGCAACAGCCATCCCGTGAAAAGAAAAGCAAAGGTGTTGTAGAAAATATGCCCTTTAGCATGATCATCAAGGCCACAATCGTGAAGTAGGGGGCTAGCCAGAATCCCAGGCAAACCTACAAGCTTTCTAGGCTTGAGGCCAAACGTCCGAGATAAACCGCCATTAAATACAAAGCGGTTTAGCGCATGAATGATCCATGCAGCGGCTACCCAACGACTGAGAAGTAGTAAACGGTAAGGCCAATCGGCTAAAAGGTTAATGGCTAATGCTGAGACTAGCAAAAACGGTAGATAAGGACGCAAACCCTGGTATAGCATCAGCGATATGGTTAAGAGGTTAACTCGAACGTCTTCTCGCGAACCCCGTAGCTGATTAAATCGGCGGCACCGCTGGTAGATCTGGCACTTCGTCGTTCTGCTTTAGGCTGCTGTCATTAAACTCGGTCTGAGTCAGGAAGCGAAACACCTCCTGATACATCGGTTTCCAGTAGGTGTTGCTCATGCCCTGGCTTTGCTCCAGCGGGTCAACCATAGGGTGGGGTACCCGGGCAGCGCTGGGGAAGGTGTAGAGGTAGTGGTTGTCGTAGCGCTTAAAGATCGACGCGCGACCGAGCGACTGGGCAAAACTCTGGTTAATTCGAGGGTCAGCAGCGTCTTCGTTTTCGGTCAGCACCATCAGCGTGGGCTTGGGCCGCAGGGCCGCCACATTGTCGGTTTTGCGCACAAAGGCCCCAAACTGGTTGGCGGCGGTAAAGCAGCCCAGCGGAAACTGCAAGTCATCCCAGCCAAACTCTCGGACATCCAGCGGCCCAGCCAGGTTGACGTAGCGCTCGCGGGTTTCGCCATACACCTCCAGCAGCGGCGCAAAGGCGACCACCTTGGCCACCCGAGAATTCTTGGCTCCCAGGGCCAGGGCCACCGCCCCACCCACCGACAGCCCAACGGTGTAAACCGGCCCCGGCATGGTCTCTAGCTCGCTCAGGCGAGTTTGGGCGTCGCTGAGGTAGCCCAGGTGTGACGACACATAGTAGCGGTCAAATTCGGGGCTATTTTCCTGCTCGATGGCGGCAACGATGTCGAGCAGGCGGGGCTCTAGCTGCTGCAGGCGGGTCATCAGCCCCAGCATTTGGGTGGGCGAGGGCGACACGGCACTGGTCTCACTGGCCGCCACCATGCTAGTCAGCAGGGGCTGCAGTACCGGGTCGGCGCTGACTTTTTCGCGCAGGGGAATCAAAATTTCGGGCTTGAGGTCAACCTGGGGCCAGTACTGGTCGGGAATGCGGTAGGCGTGACCCGCCAGCGCCGCCTGGTACACATTGAAGCCGTTGCGAAACAAGTAGTCAGCTAGCCGCGACATCTGGTGTGGTCTGGCGCTAAAGCCATGAAACATCAACACGGTGCCGCTGATCGGAGTATCGGCAGGGTGAAACAGATAGTAGGGCAGCGCCCCCTCCCTGCGATCGGGGTGGTTGGCCAGGCTTTGAATGTAGGCGTCAATACGCTGCCGGGTGGCCTGGAGTTGGGCATGAGTCGGCGTGACGGGGCTAGCTTGCAGAGTCACCATAGGGCTCGGGGTAAAGGGGGCACCCCTATTATGAATGAGGTATGAATGAGGTCTGTTTAAGGACGACCTAAGCCTGCTCTACAGCCCCTGGCCGGGCCAGCCCAAACTCCACTAAGGCGGGGTAAAAGTTGCGGTTTTCGTGACTGGCGCGGCTGAGCTTGATCAGGGCAAAGCGCTGCAAGGGGCGCAGCGATCGCCACTGCTCCAAATCAATGCTGGCCCCCAGCGATGCTGCCTGGGCCAGTACGCTGGCCGGAACCTCATCCCCGTTGTGCCAGGGGGGGTGGGGGTCGATAGCCAACGTACTGGCCGGTGCGCCCTGCACTCGATGCACGAGGGCCTGCACGAAGGCGGTGTAGGTGACGGTAGCGGCGCGATCGCCGCAGGGCATTTGGGTGAGTCGCTCGCGATCGCCCGCGCTAAAGCGGTGCCAGTGCTCCAGCTTGAGCTTGACGCCGCAGGTATCGAGCTTGAGCCGCACCTGCATCGGAATACAGCGCAGCGACTCCACAAAGTCAGACTCAAACTGAAAAAAATCGTTGTCTGGGGCGCGATCGCGATTCTGAACCATGGCAAATATAGGCGGTAGCAGCTGAGAGAACAGGCTCTACTGGGGCTGTATCGAGTGCACATTGAGCCGGTAGGTCTGCCCCTGGTGGGTAATCGTCACCGGGGTCGGGCCAGCCCCGGTGGCAACCGGCGGCGCGGGCACCGGGGTAAACGTGACTCGCTCCAGCTGTTCCCCAGCGGCGGGGGTGAGCGAGCCTGCGACCTGGCTCGCCTGATCGAGCTGGTGGGTCAGCGAAACCAGGCCGCTGAGGCCGTTGATCAAGTCGCGCAGGCTGCGGCGCAGGGCGGGGTCGCCCGTGAGTTCGTCCACGTCGGCCAGCACCTTGTTGGCGTTTTGAAACACGCTGCGGGCCGAGTCGAGGGTTTGCTGCAGCATGACCAGGTTGTCTGGGCTGTTGAAGGTGCCCGTAATCGAGCGAATATCGGCGGCGGCCAGGGCGGCATTGGCGGAGAGCCGCTCGAGGTTGGCTAACAGTTCACCGTCTTGAATGGCCGGTCTGAGCGTCGTAGTAATCGCCTGTAGGTTGGCGGCGCTGCGGCTGACGTTGTCGAGGGTGGTGACCAGGGTGCCCCGGTTGGCCGTCACCAGCTGGTTGATCTCGTTGCCGGTCAACTCAAACTCGGCGGCGGCACTGGCCACGTTGTCGGTAGCGCGGTTGGCCGAGGCCAGCAGCGGCCCCAGGTCGGTGCGCAACTGCTGCGACAGCACAATTAGCTCTGCCGACAGCAGGTTGGCGGTCTCGGTCAGGGTGGCCGCATTGTCGAGGGTCACCTTCAGGTCGTTGATCAGCTCTGGGTCAGAAAAGGCGTTGGCCAAGCTCTCCGCCGAGCGCAGCAGCGACTCGTAGCTGGCCCCCACGGTGCCAATCAGGCGATCGCCGTCGCAGATAATGGTCTCGGGGCAGTCGCCACCAATCGGACTGATGGTCAGCTCCGGTGGCGTCAGCGGGCGCAGGGGGGTAATGTCAATGGTGGTGTCGCCAATCAGCCCCGACTGGTTCACCAAGATCGATGAGTCGCGGGGAATGCGCAGCTCGCTGTCGACAATTTCGACCGCCACATCGACGGCGTTGGTGCTGGGGTTAATGCCGAGCACGCGCCCCACCGGCACCCCCCGGTAGCGAACGCTGGTGCCCTCCTGCATACCCAGAGTGTTGGCAAATACAAACGTCGCCCGGTAGCTCCGCTGGCCGGGGTTGAGCCCGCGCAGCCACAGCACCAGACCACCAAACAGGCCTACCGCGATTAAGATGAGCAACCCCACCGACCCTTCTCGAATTGCCCTTGCCCGCATGATGCCTCTTGCCTTTACCCCGGAACTGACGTAATCACAACTACATTCTCTACCAAATTCCTTTACCCCGATCCAGGTTAACCATAGGCAGGCATAAAGGAATGCTCGACGTCGCCTACTGCACTAGCTGAATCGGGCCTTCAATCCGGCCGCTAAAGAACTGGCGTACGAAGGGATTGTCGGTGTCATCGACCGCCGTCACCGGCCCCTGCCACTGGATCTTGCCCTGGTGCAGAAAAATAACGCGGTCAGCGGTGCGGCGAATGGTGCTGTCCTGATGGGTGACGATCAGGTAAGAGCTGCACCCATTGTTGCCCTTAATAGAGCGAATCAGGTCTTCGATCACCGTCGAGGCGATCGGGTCTAGCCCGGCCGTAGGCTCATCGTACAGCAGCAGAGCCGGGCGATCCTGGGGGTTTTCGGGGTTCGACACGATCGCCCGGGCAAAGCTGACCCGTTTGCGCATACCGCCCGACAGCTCAGCCGGGTAGCTTTTGCCGGTCCCTGGTAGTCCCACCATGTCGAGCACATCGTCGACAATTTGATGAATTTGGTGGGCGGGCAGCTTGGAGTGCTGGTAGAGCAAAAACCCGACGTTTTCTTCCACCGTGAGCGAGTCAAACAGGGCCGCCTGCTGAAACACCATGCCAATGCCAACCGGGTCAGGCGAATCTTCAATCAGCCCCTCTCGCCTGCGTCCCTGCACATAAATCTCTCCCTCATCGGGGGAGAGCAGTCCGGCAATAATTCTTAAAATCGTCGATTTGCCAGTGCCGGAGGGGCCAATGATCGCCACCGCCTCTCCGCGATGCAGAGTTAGATCGACGTTGTCGAGCACCCGCTGGTCGCCAAACTGCTTAGAAATACCCCGCAATTCGAGCAGTATCTCATCCCCGCAGTCAGCTGGGGTCAGGTCACCCGGCGAGGCAAACCCTAAGGCCAAGGAGGCAGAGGACAGCCCAACATCAGGGCCATGATTGTGGGAATCGGACATAGACCTTACCGATATGTTGACCCTTGTAGACCCGGCGATCGAACCGCCAGGGTCGACTGAGCGCGTCGGGTGGCTTTACCAAGCATTAATCGCTTTGGGGGTATATCCATGCTTTGACTCTATCAAATAGCCGCTAAAATCGAAGGCGCTGGTGCTCAATCCTATCAGAGGCGGCTTAAAACGTCTGAGGGTGTTTTAAGGCCGATCGCGAGGGCGGGTCGTCAGGGATG
>PYGV01000475.1 GCA_003022385.1 filamentous cyanobacterium CCP3
CTCCGTCGACTCTGAGGCCTGGTTAGATCCACCCTGACTACAGGCGTGGAGCAGCACAGTCCCCACGGCGGCGGTGCCAGCGGTGGTCAAAAATCTACGGCGATTGAGTCGAGTCATGTTGCATTCACTCCAGGGTTATGCAAAGTGGTAATACAAAACGTGATCAGAAGTTCGGCTGATCGCCGCTGGGCTAATTTCTGTGCTAATTCCACAGAAGACTTGCAGCTCACCTTTTTTTGTTCTGTTGTGGCTTTGTTGTGCTGGAGTCAAGCTTCTATTTTCCATAAAAACAGAGATTGCCCAGCAAAAATGTGGCAACGTTGGCAGAACAAATGAAATACAGGTGATTACTTGAGCAAACTTCGGCCTAAGACGGGTCTTAGAGCAGCACCGTTCTCAGGTCAATACTGAGCCAGGCAGGATATTCTTAGAGAGAGGGCAAACCGTTTGACGAAGTAAAGCTTGAGTTTTACAAAACCGTAGCCCCGCATTTTTTACTTGATTTTGCTTGCCAAATACCGCATCAAAACCCACATCTCTGTGCTCTTGCACTGCGGTATTTGAGGTTAAGTTATTCAAACTTTGCGATGGGTTTTGTATTTATGGTTACGCTTTGCAATCGGCCATCCTTTTATCGCATGCTCAAGATGTAAAATTTGCATAAGCTTCCAGATGGTTGGCGATCGCAGCCCATTGAGGCCCCCAGAGGTGGCCCTGACAAGCCCTAATACAGCAATCGCCGCTGAGGTCAGCCATGACACCAGCGGCATGTTTAGCCTGGTAATCCTGCGTCAGCCAGTACCCTCCCTAACCGGGTCGCTGGGGCCGACAACTTCAGCAAAACCTGGTGGTGTCGTGCCTGCTGTTTACGTCGTTTACCTACCCACCTGCTGCTGATTCGTGATCTGGACAATCCCTTTCAGTACAATGGCCGCACC
The DNA here is from genome assembly GCA_003022385.1 of filamentous cyanobacterium CCP3. Lineage (GTDB taxonomy): Bacteria > Cyanobacteriota > Cyanobacteriia > Phormidesmidales > Phormidesmidaceae > Nodosilinea. The sequence goes on from PYGV01000475.1 coordinate 939, forward strand.
AGCGTTGACGCCGATCTGTCAACGCTGGCGGCTTTCTGCGATTGGCTAAGGCAGGCTTATGGGATGAGTCTACAAGAACTTGTTAGCCATGCCGATCAGCCCCGCCATCTGGCCCAGATCGACCTCGCCGGAGAGCACCTTTTGCAGCAGCCCGCCGCCTTTAGCATTCGACCCCTTGACCAAAAACTGGGCAATCAGCGGGGTCACGCTTCTGACCATCGCGGGGTCAGCCCCCACTCGCTGGGCGATCGCGCTAATTTGCTCGTTGGCCAGCAGCTGTTCGACCGCGCCGGTCGCCGCTACCGTTTGCAGCACGTTCATCAGTCCACCGGCATTTCCCTGCCCCTTGGCCTGGAGCACGCCCTGAAGGTTGCTGGCAATACCGCCAATTTTGTTGTTTTCCACGGGAGCGTTGTTGAGGTTGCCCAAAATTGACCCGATCAGGCCGCCGTCGGCTTCAGTGTCCTGGCTAGCGATCGCCTGGTTGACCATGCCCGTTAAATCCATCACGTCACCCTCTATAACGTTTCTCGAATAGGCTAAGCGCTTTCCCCTTTGGCGGCAAGGCCAGAGCGGTAGAGAACTCAGGCAGACCGCAAGGCCGCCATATTAGTCCCTTTGGCAGTAGTCCTCAATTGTAAGCTTTGCTGCGGGCTAGTTCACATCCAGCAGGCTGAGCTGATGAACCGTGGGGTCAACCGAGGCCCCTCTGGGCTTTCGCCGCCGCGATCGCGGCGGTTGAATGGCGACAAGGGGCACAAAACAGGTGGCCACAAACCAGGTGCGCAGGGCCGCCGCCTGCTCAAAGCTCAGATCGGCCAGGGGCAGCGCTGCCGGAAACAGCTCGCCAATGGGGGCTGCGGCCCAGGCCACCTCACCGCCGTAGAACTCGGTGCCAAAGGGGGTGAGGTCTGAGGGCATGGGGGCCAAAAACGGCAGCAGGTTGCTGGCGTTGAGAAACTTGCCGCGCTGGGCTTCGAGCTGTTTGACCCGGCGCTGGCGAGCGGCCTTGTAGTTGAGGATGGGGGCCGGGTAGCCCGAGAGCGTCGGCGGGCTGCCAAGCTGACTAGCGGGCACATCGGCCAGCTCTGGCACCCAGCGCTTGATGAACTCGCCCTCGGGGTCGCAGCGGTCGACGGCCACCTGTCCAGGGTTGTAAATGCGGGTCCAGGTCTTGTCGACGCAGTGGGTGACGCCCGACTGCATAGCCCACTGGTAGTGGTCGATGGGGCAGTCGCCGTCAATTAAATGGCGCATAAAGTGCAGCGCCCCGTAGCGCCAGTCAATGCCGCCCAGGTTGCTCAAAAAGCTGGCGTAGATCGCCCGGGTGCGAAAATTCAGCGCCAGGTAGCCGCCGGTAGCCTGCAGGCAGCGAGCAGCGGCATCCACAATCGGAAAGCCAGTCTGCCCCGTTTGCCAGGCCTGGTAGAGATCGCTATCAAAAGCCCAGCCCTCCTCGTCAAAAATGCTGTAGAGCGATCGCAGCTCTAGCTGGGGCAGGTAGCGAAACCGCTGGGTAAAGCCGTTGCCCCAGCGCAGTCGCGAAATTAGCTGCTGGTGGCTGCGGCGCAGGCGGCTGTCGCCAAAGTCAGAAGCCTGGCGAACGGTCTGCACGCACTCCCGCACCGAGATGACGCCAAACTTGATGTGGGGGCTGAGGCCCGTGGTGGCCTCGGCGCTGGGGTAGGAGAGCTGCCAGTAGTAGCGATCGGCCTTGTCGGTCAAAAAGTCTTGCAGCAGAGTGCGGGCGGCGGCGGTACTGGCCGGGGGCTGGGGTTTGGCA
>PYGV01000146.1 GCA_003022385.1 filamentous cyanobacterium CCP3
GTAAGTCTTGGCATCGCAACTCAGTTCCCGTCGCTCTACCCTTAAATAGTAGATCTACTTTCGCCTCAGAGTACTAGTGATTCTTTGACAGCAAAGAAAATCGCGGAGATTGCCTCTAAGGATAGGCTTGCAGCAAGAGAAAATGAATATCTTCCGTTTGCTGAACAGCGAACACCAGTGCCTCTAGCGCTAGTTCGCTTCAGTGCTCAAGGAGATTTTCTAGCTGTCTCTAGCGGATCAGTGGTTCATCTATTTGATGGCAATGGAAATCTGATTGAGATTATTGAACATGATTCTGAGATAACTGGTTTAGACTTCTATCCAAACGATAGTATTTTGGTTTCATCCAGCAGGGATGGTAGTCTTAACGTGTGGTCTCTGAAAGCTGAAACAGTAGAAAACCTAAGCAGCTTAGATATTGATGGATTTCTAACCACAGCCAGGTTTGCTTTGGATGGATCTCGAATCGCAGTTGCTTACTCTGATCCATTTTCTGGCGATATTGACCAGATTGGCGCAACATCGGATCAAGCTTCAGAATCAACTATAGCTATTATTGATCTTAACAATCCGCAAGGAATAGCAACTTTTCCAAAGCTTGATGCGCCATATTTAACCAAGCTGGACTTCTTGTCAAGCAATCAAATCATTTTTTCTGGCCTAAAATTACAGCGTTCAATTGATTTTTTTCGACCAGAAGATGGCTATCCAGGCTTTATTGGCACAGGAATAGGGCTATTGGATTTAGATGTCGGCTTGATTGAGTCTATAAATGTGAGTGATAGCCCTAACTTTCAGCAGATCAGTATCCACCCATCAGAGGAAATAGTAGCGGTAGATATCTCTAAAATTCTTGGGGATGGTGATAGTGTCAATGTGCCCAGTCTCTGGACTCTCAGGGGCGAGATACTCGCTGATGAAGGTTACTTCACTACGCTGAGGGATAGCTACTTTGAGGCTGAGCCAAATGATTTTCCCAGTTATCTCTGGACATTTTCTAGGAGCGGTAATGCGATCGCTACCTTGCAGGCAGATGGTAAAGCGATCGCCCTATGGAGCTTTGACTTAAATGACTTAGCCAATCGAAGCTGCGAGCTGTTGTCAAATTACCTTAGCGGCCCGCTTGCCACAGAAAACGAGAAAAGTCTCTGTAATGGCAATGTTGACCAGCTGTCCTTGGGTAGTGCGGAGGAAAGACGCTTAGTAGAAGCGGAGCGAAGTCTGACTTCCAGCGCTCCGACGGCGGCGGCGGGTGAAAGTAGCGACGTAGGTCTGTCTGCAAATACTCCCTCGCATTCTCCTCGTGATTGGGTAGAGCGGTGGCGGCAAATCAGGCAACCGATGTCTTCAGGAGAAACGCCAATGGAGCCTTTAGTAGAGGCGGTTACACCATTGGCAGTCAACCTGGATCTGTCTGGCTTGGGTTTAGACCTCAGCGCCCAAAAAAGCTTCTTGCAGCTGCACACGCAAACAGCTGCATGGGACACAGCAGGGGCTCTCAATAGCTTGCAGGTGTTGCAGGGCAACGACTCCGCTTGCCTGGCCGATTTCGCTACTCAGTTTGCTGTAGTTCTTAAAAGTCAAGGGGATGCTGGCTTCAGGCAGATTACCCCCATTAAGCGGGAGCTAAACCAGAGTGCTGGCTGTCAACTCCCGCTGTTTCCCTTCGAGTTCTCTCCCTAGCACTAAACCCCTGCTTAGGACTTGACCACTTCAAACAATCCATGGACGGGGCTGGGGGTTGGCCCACCCGTGTCCTCAGCGGCGACGGTGACCCGGTACAGGTCGGCGGGTAGGTCCTCCACAGAGAGGACGTAGCCCTGCTCCTGCTCGACAAAGGTGTGGTGGCTGGGGGCACGCGCTCCAGAGACCGACTCAATGGTGGCCTTGAGACTGCCGCCGTCTAGGCCCACTAGCTTAGCCCGCAGCAGCACCTCTTCGTCAGGAGTATAGAGGTCATCGAGGCTGAGGCCGATCGCGGTTTCGGGGGCGCGAACATCGGCCAGTTCGGCAAACTGGCTGGTCCGCAGAATATTCAGCAGGTTCTCTAAAACCTGGGGCTGATTTTGCAGGTTGCCGTGCTGCTCAGCCAAAAAGAAATTCTTCAGGCTGGAGGATTGCTCAATGGGAATGGCAGACACCTTGGGTACTGTGCCATCGCCATCGCCCAGGTCGGTTCGATTTTTGAGGGCGGCGGGCAGGTCTTCGCTAGTGGTCAACTGACCATTGAGCAAGGTGGCCGACTGGAGGGTGGGCTGATTGACACCAGCGATCGGCAGCACGGTCAGCGAACTCAGGTATTTTTCGTCCTTGAGGTTTTTGGTAACGGCATCCTCAATTTCTTGGTGAAATTTGCGGGCATCAGCAGCCCGCTGCTGATCGATATTGGGCAGCGGCACCGGAGTTTCTGAAACCCGGTGGTAACTGCCGTCGATGTTAATTGCCTGATAAATCGGCAACAGCTGATAGATCGACGGGAACGATCGCATGGCCGCACTCAGATCGAGAAACAGCTTTTTGTAGCCGTTGGCCAAAAAGTTGACCGCATTCAGCGACCCCCGGAAGGGCGTGCCGAAGGTAAACAGCGCCCGGCTGTCTTGCCAGCCGCCCAACACTTCCAGGTAGTAGCGCGATACCAGGCCGCCCATGCTGTGGGCCATAAGAATCACCTTGGCATCAGCGGCACCGCTCTTCTCGCGCCAGCATTTTAGCCGCTTGTCGATCAGCGTTTTGAGCACGCGGGCCGTGGCCCGGTTGTCGCGCCGCCAGTCGTAGGGAAACTCGTAGAAGTTGGCGGCCCGGTCGTCGGGGTCGTTGTAGATATCGCCCTTGGTAACCTCAAAGTTGTCGGTAATCATTCTGGCGGTGCGGGTGTAGCCGTCTACTTTTACCAGACCGGGCACCAGGTGCGTGTCTTGCATAATGCCGACAGCACGCACGCCATCGATGGCGATGTCGCTATTGATGTCATCTCCCGTCTCTAGGGTGAGGCTCTCAATGGTGGATTTGGATTTGGTCAGTAGCTGCCAGACCGCTTGGCCTGAAACCGCCCAGATGTCTTTGCCATCTTTTTGCAAAATACTCCCGGTGATGCCGGGGAGTATGACGATCATGTCTTTCATCGGGGTTTTAGTAGCCATGATGCTTTGCTTAACTCCTTGAGTTTTGAATAGTTGATTGGCAAAACTTGGGGTAACTGTTGGAAATCGTTTCTCAATGGTGGGCGCTGCTTACCCTACAGATGCTACAGTTGCTGGATTAAAGCAGATAGTTTCTGGCCTAAAAATCAATCTCCTTAAATTGATCTCCTGTTGATCTCCTGAGGTGGATCAAACGCTTAGCCTATGGGCACGACCTACCCTTTGACTACGATTTGGATCTGCTGAGTGAACCACTCATCTTTGGGATTGGTCACAAGTGTTGCCGCCCGGGTGGTAGTAGGAGCATTCTCTAGATCTGCCCCAATCATGGTCATCAGACTGTTGAGCGGGTTGATGCCCTCGTCGGCCATGCCCCGAGTCGCGCTCCCGAGTTCATCCCCAAACGAGGCCCCTCGGGGTGCGGGGGGCGCGTCGAGGGGGGGCAGGGTGAGCCAGCGAAAGGCGGCCAGCCCATTTTGTATCGCAAACGCCTTGAGAATTTCGACGCTCTGCTCGTAGGCCTCGTCATCGGGAATGCTCATGGCCAGCTGCATCTCTTCCTGGGCACCCTCGGCCAGCTGAAAGAACGGCGACTCCATGCCCCCGAGGGGAATCTGCGAGATGGCCCAGGTCGGTTCGATATCCAGCACGGCGATTTTGAGGGGTTGGGTGCCCCGGTTGGTCAGCCGCAGGGTGACGATTTCCCCATCTTCGACCACCGGGTTTTGCGGATCTGGGAAGGGGTCGCCGTCTTCAGTGAGCAGCTCGATGCTGAGGGTTTGGCGCAGTTTGGAGCTGGCATTGTCGAGGCTCTGTACCGCCTGGTACTTGGCTAAGTGCACCAGGCGATCGACCACCTGCTGAGGGGCAGCGGGGTCGTCGATCGCCAGCAGCGGTCTCAAGTTGGGGATCGGCATCTCGCGACAAATTTCGTAATGGCCCTGACGATCGATCGCCACCTGGTAGGCAGACGCTTCCTCGGCCTGGGCCTCGACCACCCAGCCGTTGCCTGCCAGCGCCTGGCGCACTCGCTCCAGGGCGGCACTCTGGCGATCGACCAGAGCAGCGGGCAAATCCTGTTCGCGATCGCCCGCCGTTTTTTCCACCAGCCTCACCCGCTGCACCAGATCTACTGGGGCGGATATCATCACCGCCGGAGCCCCTAAATCGGGGGTGCCGTTGGGGGCAATGCCGCCTTCTTCAAGGTCCAGGATGCGGGCGATCGCGCTGGCGGCGTCGGGGCGCTTGCTGATCTCTGCGATCGCTACCTGCTGCCCTTTATCGGTAAAGTCGGTGGTATTGGGCGGGTAGATGGCAAATCGAGTGCCTTTACTCAACCCCTGGGCCTGGCCTGCATTCAGCGTGATTTGCTGACGGTCTAAATCTATCGCCATGACGCTGACGGTATAGGGCGTGGTCCAGGTGTCGCTGCCAAACACCAGGCGATCGCTTTCGCCCATAATCATCGGCAGCTGGCGGGGAAACTTGCTTTGAATCTGCGCGTTGAGGCGATCGTGGAGCAGTTTATAGGTCAGGGGCTGGCCGCTGGTGGCCACCGCCGTCAGGGTGTCGATCATCCAGTAGGTCAGCGCCCCGTGGCGCTCTTGCCCACCGCTGACCGCGTACTCGTAGGCAAACTCGTTGGGGCGACAGGCGGCCAGCAGCACATAGTCTCGGGCGTTGGGCAGGCCCGCCGTCCCAATGCCCCGCTGGCGAGTTAGGGCCAGCCAGTTGCGCTCTAGTTCCTCCTGGCTGGCCACCAGACTCTCGGCGGTGCGGGGTTGTAGGTCCGGTTCGGTGCCGCTGCGAATTTCGGCATCGCCTCGGGTGGCCCCGCCGGAATGGCAGCTGTCAAGCACTACCGTCACGACGAGCCCCTTGTCGGTCATGCGCTTGAGCAGGGTAGTCATCTCGACATCGCGCAGATAGCGCCCCGCCTGGGTGTTGCCGATATCCATGGGCACCAGGCCCTCGTCGTACTGGTCGCCGCTGCCGGTTTTGAGCGTGGGGTAGACGGTTTTGGCCCGCCCGCCGTGCCCCGAATAGTGAATATAGACCTGCTCGCCTGGCTGAGCCTTTGCGGTGATGGTGTCGAATGCGTTGACGATATTGGCATAGGTCGGCTCAGGGGCTTGGGCTGAGCGAAGGGCCAGCAAATCAGCATCCTCACGGTGCGGAGAAATCAGTTTGTGGATGCGATCGGCGGGAAGATTTAGACTTTGGCTGAGAAAAGCCTCAACCAAATTAATATCGCGTACGGCTCCTTTTAGACTTTTGTAAAGCTGATTGGGCTCGTAATAGTCAATACCGATTAGCAGCGCATGGATAACAACAGACGGCTCAGTCATAGTGAAATTGAGACGGCAATGCAACACCTTTTCAAAGATCTGGGTGGCTACACCGCCATCTGAATGCGGATATCCTTCCCAAAACCACTGGATACAGCAAACGCTTTAACCGGACTAAATCTCATAAACCCATCAACCTAAACCCAGAGGAGTTTAAGCAGCCTCCATCGACTTTGCTGCTGATAGCAGACAAACCGTTATTAGGTGCAACACTGAGATTGAGCCTAACGACGCAGGCTACAGCAATTGAAAGCGAAAGCTCAATAGGCGGTTAAATCGTTCGGCTGGGCAGAAAAACAATGAATTCAGGGATCACCACGGTAGATAGTAAGCTACTGCACATGATCTCACAAGGTGGCTTCACAAAACAACAATTCACGTGCTCAAAATTAGCAACTCAGGGGTCCAAACCTCGAAACTTGTGTACCTCCCGCGATGGAGAATCGCTATGAATGGTTAACTTCTCACTCGGATTAAATAATGTTTGTAATACAGAACACCTGCTACAGATTTTTTGGCGATTTGTCGGTACTCTAGGCACATTGCTTCGTTCTGGTGAGCGTTATGACTCAACTGCCTCAGGGGGTACAAACTAACGATGTGCCACCAGCTAAACCAGGTAACCCGAGCCAGCTCATGCGGCTGTCTGCACCCTCAGGGGATGCCATGGCTTTAGCTGCTGGACCTTTGCAACATCAAACGACTGAACTGGTGCGAATTTTCTCGGACCAGGCAACCGGCGAAACCTTTAAGCGCAGTCTGGGTACCGCTCTGTACGTCTTTAAACTCATGGGTGCACTGCTGCTGCGTTTGGCGGTCGTAGGGGTGGCTGTGGTGGTGTGGGTTTGGGGCCTGGGCTTTCAGCTGGGCTACTACTTCCGTAAGTGGATCGACAACACAAGTCCTACGGCTGAGGAAATTGTCTGCAATGTGCTGTGGGCGATCGCCCGTCCATTTGTGCTGCTGTACCAGTGGGCCAACTCATTTTTAGGCTGGGAAGATCCGCTGAAGCAACTGAAGCAGCAGCTAAACTCAGCACCCCCCACCGAATCCGAAGTTCCTGCGGAGGCTCCTGCTATTGATGTACAACCCGCAGGCGATCGCTAATTTTCTCTAATCAGGCACAGATTCTGCCTCGGCTTCGCTCGGCTTTGCCTGGGGACCAGCACCCAAATTGTAGGTGAGAAAGCCGGCAATAAAGGCGAGGGCAAAGGGGACTGCGATGATCCAAAACAGGTTGCTGATCATGAGGTGTGTCTCTCGCTGTAATGACTCGCTGCAATTAGTAGCCGCTGCGATCGCGCTCTGCAATCCCAAGAATGGCCTGATTATATCGCTCTGCTGCCAGCAGCGCCTGAATGCCATGCTGCTGGCACAGGTCCGAAAGCTGCTGCAGGGCTTGCTGGCGATGGGTGATAGGCTGAGTCACAAAGTCGGGACAGTCGGCCAGCGCCGCCAGAAGTGGCTGAAAGCCCAGACAGGCTAAGCCATAGATCAGCTGCTTAGACAGGCGGGCCTCCGGTTTGACTGCCCCCAGGTCATCCACCGCCTCAGAGAAATAGCCGCCGTGGGTATCGATTTTGCCCCTAAAAAAATCGGAGCTGAGTTTGACGTAATCGATAAAATTTAGCGATTGCTTGCCCAGGGCATGACTTAACAGCCCTACCTGCCCCCCGGCTGGCAGGGGCTCTTGATAGTCGGTGCAGTCAAAAAAGGTAAACAGCTCCGCAATTGGCTTCTGCGTGGGGTCGAGCAGTTCCATCTGGCGATCGAGCAGGGAGGTGCGCGCCAGGCTGTACAGGTATTTCAGGTAAGACGACACCTTTACCCGTTCTCCCGACTCTGGCAGGGTGGCCAATTCGGCCTGGGGTGCAACACTCTGGGGGGCAGCGGCATCTGGGGTGAGCTGCGATCGCGGCTGCATTCCCACCAGGGTGCCATCGATGGGGTCGAGGTTGACAATGCCGTAGGCCAGGGGCGTGTCGGCTTCTGGCATTCTTACCACCACATTGCCCAGCCGATAGCCCCCCTCGCGGGTGCGGGCCGGAAAGCTGGCATAGTTGGCCGCTGTAGAGGCGAGCTTGAGGGCCATGTCGCCCTCGTTGCTGAACAGGTAGGTTTCCTCAAAGCGGCGCAGCGACGAGGCGAGAAAGTTGGCCCGGCTGGAGATAATGGTCTCGGCTGGAATATCGGGGGCCACCAGCACCAACCGCCCCAGGGCAAAGACATGGCCAATGTTGGGCGAAGGGCACTTGGCCTTGTCTACCCCCGCGCTGGTGCGGCCAATGGAGTCGTTGTCGAACACATCGGACAAAATGCGCATGGTGTTGGTGACGACAAAGGCCCCCATGCTGTGGCCCACAAACGACAGCTTGATGCGGGGCCGCGCTGACCAATTGGCCTCGGGGTCGGTTTCGACCACCGCCTTGTCGAGCTGGCGAATAAATTCCACCAGGTCGGGAACGCCAAAGTTCGTCGCTCGGTACGAATCGCGAAAGTAGCCCGCAATGCGCAGCAAAAAGAGGGTCGCCACCACCGCAATGGCAAGAACCGCCAGCACCAAAATGCTGACGCCCACAAAACCAAATGCAAATGACCCTGGCATGGTCGTGAACACCGCCGCCAGGGTTAGCCCCAGCAGGGCCAAAAAGGCCGCGATCGCGACTACCTTAAGGGCGATCGGCAATGACTGACGGGCATAGCCCAGCTTTTTGTCGAGGGTATCGTTGCCAAACCCTTTGACCTGCTCAGAGGGCCAGCGATAGCCAATTAACATCAGCCCGTCTGAGCGCTGGGGGCAGTGTTTGACAATGTGATTCCGAATATCCTGATACCACCCTTTTACCCCTTCGCCGCGCTGGCGCTGATTTTCATCGGTGGCAAACTCACCCAGGGCGGTGTTGTAGCCGTGGACGGCAATCAAGATTTCTGGGTTGGCCTGGGCACATAAAAAATTGGCGATTTCAGCGATCGTGGGTTCTGGATTGGCGACCGGAGAAACCGGGTCTTCGACGTTGTTGGGGGCGGTGCTACTGACAAAATAGGCCGGAAGCTCTGCACAATTGGTATCTGCCGCTGCCGACTTTACCGAAGGAATAGTCTCAACATTAATTAAATAGGCCCCTTTTGATGGAGTCATAGTTCGTGCACCCATTCAATAATCTAGGCTTTACATGAGAATTAAAGTTGCTGAACTGTATTCCTCGCTGGGCTAATTTTTCTGGATTATAGGGCTATATTTCGGGTCAACAAACTTTCGTTAGAGTTGCTTAATCAGGTGATGGCTGGGCGCACTGGGGCAGGGTGTAGCGATCGCGGAACCAAAACCAAAACATGACCTTTGGCACAATTAAAGCTACCGTTCCTGAAGCGATGCTTGTATGGAGCTTGAGAGCGGGCGATCGCCTTGATATCACCGCTTAGTTTAGGGCTTTAAAGATTGGGTGGTAGAGAGCCCTATTGCGGCGGGCGATCGCACTCCTCGGTCCCACGCTAACCAACTTTTCTAATAATTGCTGTGGCTGTACCACTTTTAAACTCCCAGGCAACAATTGCAAATCCCTTATAACGCTGTTCAACCATGAAAAATACTGCCTTAGTATTTGGAATCATCTTTTCAAAAATCTCCCACATATTGTAGGCCTCCTTCCCCCCAAATGATACCAATTTATCGAAACTATATGGCTCTTCCCTTGTTACCGTTAATCCCAATCCCAACTTTCCTCTAAGTTTAATTGGAAGCTGAGGATAAATATTGTTTTGCCAATCGTCGTTGTTAATATTGTGCCTGGCCACCTGAAAACCAGTTCTATCATCCTTTGGCATTACACCTTTAGAAATTGCGAATTCCCTCGCCATCTCCCTGTGGCAGGTCAATAAATCGGAATTAGCAAGCGCCTTCGGAGTCTTTATGCCCACCTCTTCATCCTTCTTTTTTTGGTTCCAGTCAGCCGAAAAAGTATCAGTCAGCACATCATACGAATTCTGGTATACAGACTCTTTACCCCCATCAGGTTTCTTTACCGCCGCGTCAATGACAAGAGTCTTGTACTGTTCTGGAGCCTTGCCCGAACTGTCTGCCCATCTTATTTCCGTTTCATAACGGGCATTATAAATCTCCATCAAATCCCCCGCGTAATTTGGTCTTTCGTCAACATCCGTAGGGTATTCTTCAGGGTGTGCAATTTTTCTTAATGCGTGCCATTCTTCCCAAGTCTTTCGCTCACCTTGCCATGCATGGTAATCTTCTTTTCCAGCACTTAGAATTTTAAACCAAAGTTCAACGCCATTAGAAAACCACCTCACACCATCCATAAGCTCATCCCAGTAATGTGTAGCACCTTCATCTTTCATTCCCGCTTTCCACTCGGCTAATTGCACCACTGCACCAGACACTGGCGCGAGTTGCGTGGTCTTTGCATTATTCTGTTTAAGGTGCGGCACTACGGCAGAAACCATCGCAGATTGCTGTACAACCTTCTTGCCAAGGACTAGTGCCTGCGCCCCCATCACATCCGCCTCATGCTCCAACCCCGCGTCATCATTCACCGGCACACCACCCTTCATCTGCATTGTCGGCTTCACCCTGCCCTGCGCCTGCTGTACAACGTGCCATGCTTCATGGGGTAAATGTTTCTCTTGTCCCGATGCCACATGAATCTCCGTCCCTTGGGTATAAGCGAGTGCCTGTAATTGGGCGGGCTTGGGCGAATTATGATGAACCCTGACATCATCTAAGGAATATCCAGACAGGCTTTCTATCCCTGCTTTGAGAGCATTGGGCATTCCCGTTTTGTTGGGACGCTGTTCTACGGTTGTTTCCCGTTGCAGTAAATCGGGTTTCATTTGCAGTTCTTCATCGTCTTTTTCCATGCGCTGAGTTGTGTCAGCTATTGGTTTCGTTTGCAGCTTGTCTTCCTCTTTTTCCATCCCCACCCGTTGAATAGATTGGGCGATTAGCTTCATTTGCAGTTCCTCCTCCTCCGGATCGGTTTCCCGTTGGAGTATCGGCTTCATCTGCAGCTCATCATCCTCCTCCATCGCCTCCCGCTGCACGGGCATTATTTGCAGTTCATCTTCTTCCTTCCCCATCCGTTGTAGGGGTTTAGCCTGTAGTTCCTCCTCCTCTTCGCCCATGCGCTGCACCGCCTGCTGCTCTCCAGCAGGTTCCGGCGAGGGCGAGTGAATTTGGTCAACCACCGCAGCGGCAACGCGATCCGCCTCCTGCTCGTACTGGTCGCCCACCGCGCCCACCGTCAGCTTGGCCTGCACGGGCGCGCCAGCACCAAAAAATGGTTTAGACAGTGGCTTGCCTTTTGTAAAAAATGCCTGCTCTGACTTAGCCACAAAAAAGGGCTGCTCAGACCGGCTGGGGCTGGCGTGGGGCTGTTTTTGAGCGTCGGTGCTTTTCATGGGGCTACACCAATGAGGGATTTGAATTAAGCGATCGCGAAATGGAGTATTTCGCTACCTATCAACTAGATAAAATTCTCTTTTGCTGCTGATCATGGGCTGGTGAGCTGTGCCCTCACATCGCAGAATACTACATAGCCTGTGAGAGCACAGAATTCACAGCGGTGGGCGGGCCTCACCCTACAAATCCAGGCGTGATATTGATGAACTACTTCATGGCGCGACTGGCTCAGGCTCTGCGACAGGATCCGCTGGTTCTTCCGCTGGGGTCTCGGGTTCTGGGGGCGGTGATGCAGCGCGACCAACCAAAACGGTTATCTGAGCAGTTTGTTGGGCCAGCTTCGCCGGATCCTCTAGATTTGCCTTATTAGCAAATGTGATCTTATTAGGCATCGCGATCGCCTTAATCAGCTCGCTCCCCAACAGCAAAACTGGCTCCACAAGTTTCTGGTCTTTTATGTCCGTTTCATCAATGGTGAAAGTCAGATTATCGCTATACAGGCTCGATTGAATCAGTAAAAGATTGATCTTGTCTGTATCATCGGGGGTGAAATCTACATCAATTTTCGCGGTGCCTGCCTTGTTGGGCGGTAGCGATAAATCAACTTTTTGGTGGGTGCTGACAGCCAACTTGCGATCGCTCTGAATGGTCGGCCCACCCGGAATCTGCACTGTAAATTTGACGCTTAGATCTGCCATTTTGAATTGTCTCCAAGGAAAAAGTTAATCTACGTCAGCAACGGACTACGTAACCTTGGCGCAGTGATGCACCCTAACGTTTGCTCAAAAATCACCTCCTCATGTCCACTCCACCACCAAAACATCCGCCATCCACGGCAGCTTGACCATGCTGACGCCCCAGGGCAACCGGCTCAGCAAAATATCGATCGCCTGCTGCTCGACCCGCAGCTTCCAGTCGCCCATATCGGTGCGCGTCAGCTTGCCCTGACGCTGCAAAAACCCCTCCCGCAGCCCGTCGGGGCTGGTGTTTTGCAGCACCTCCCAGTAGCGAATTACCGTTTCGAGCAGGTGTTCGCCCTCGGCCAGGGCAGAGCCGGGCAGGTCTAGTTCGCTGCTGACGGGGTCGTTGAGGGGCCAGCCGCAGAGCAGCTTGGGCAGCACGAGGGCGTATTCAGGCGCGGTGGTTTGCCCGGTAGCCAGGTAGTGCAGCAGCCGCATCGCGATTTGCTGGGCATGTTCGTGGCGAAAGGCATCGTCGGCCAGTAGCCCAACATCATTGAAGTAAATCCGCAGGAAGGGGTGCAGCAGCACCAGCCCAGCGCCGTTGAGGTAGATGCCGTTGGCCTGCTCGGCCCGCGATAGGGTAGGCGCTACATCCTGCCGGGGCGGGTTGGCCATCAGGGGATGGCCGGGTGTCGCGCTTGGGGGGGCTAGATCGGACTGAGTGGCGATCGCAGGCGGCAGCCCAGGAGTGGAACTATCTTCCCCAGCCGCACTGGCAGCAACAGGTGGCTCGGATGGGCCATCGCTTTCTGAAGTGGATAGCTCAGACGGGCGGGATCGGGCGGCAGAATCAGATGATGCCATTGTGGGCGAGTCGGCGGTTGGGGGCCGCCCCTGAAGCTCGGGGCGATCGGATATCGGCTCAACTCTAGGAGATTCGACAGGAGAGGCCGAGACCTCAGCCGCCGCGCTCTCTGATGTCAGTCGATCGGAGGCAGACTCTGCCGCCGGGGATGCCGCGACGGCAGCGCCGGGTGACGGTGGAATGGGTGGCTCAGGGGTCTCAAGGGGGCTGTCGGTCTGGGCATCGGGCGGTACAGAAAATGGACTGGCCGAGGAAGAACCCGCTTCGGGTACTGCGCTCCCTGGAATCGGAGTCATTCCAGCGGCGGCGATGTCGGCTCCGGGCGCTGGCGCTGGCGAAGGGGGCATTTCAGCGGTCGAAATGGGCTCAGCGGAGGGAGAGACACCTGGCGGGATAGCTGGCTCGGCGGCGGTTGGCGATGGAGCGGCGGCGGTGGTGGAGCTGGGGGCTGCCGCTGTGGTTGGGTCGGCTGATCCCCGTTCGGGCTCGGCGGGGG
>PYGV01000476.1 GCA_003022385.1 filamentous cyanobacterium CCP3
GATCGACAACTGGCGCTGGAAGGGAGTGCCCTTCTACATGCGCACCGGCAAGCGTATGCCCAAGAAGGTGAGCGAGATTTCGATTCACTTCAAAGAGGTGCCCCACCTGATGTTTCAGTCGGCGGCTCAGCAGATGAACCATAACGTGCTGGCCCTGCGGATTCAGCCCGACGAGGGTATTTCAATGCGGTTTGAGGTGAAGACGCCGGGCAACTCGCTGCGGACGCGATCGGTCGATATGGACTTTCGCTACGACGCGGCCTTTGGCCAGGCCAACACCGATGCCTATGCTCGTTTGATTGTTGACTGTATGCTGGCCGATCAAACTCTATTTACCCGAGGCGACGAGGTTGAGGCCTCCTGGCGACTGCTGACGCCCCTGCTCGAAGCCTGGGATGCTCCAGCCGATCCAAAGGTGATTCCGATGTACGAGGCGGGCACCTGGGGGCCGGTTGAGGCCGAGTTTTTGCTGAATAAAGACGGGCGGCGCTGGCGACGACTGTAGGCAAACGTTTTGAGGTGACTGTTGGAATGGTCATCAGCGATGGTGGGCCTTGCTCACCCTAAGGCGGCTCAAGTCTGACTCCCTACCCATCCACCCCTTACCCATTCACCCTTCCACTCCTATGACTACTACTCCCATCGTTGCTCTACAAAAGCCTAAAGATATCTCCCTCGACGAGATTGAGTCAGAGCTACACAGTATCTGGCGTCAGCAAGATTCGGGCTCGACAGCCCCAACAGCCACCCGCGCCACCACCTTTACTATGGTGATTTATGAGCCGGAGGAGGTGCAGCAGGTTTTAGCCGCACTGGGCTTTTATGGGGGCTATATTGACGGCAACCACGGCCCCCAAACCCGCGAGGCCCTGCGCCAATCCCAGATTACTTATGATCTGCGGGTAACTGGTCGGGTTGACCCACCTACCCTGGCTCGCATTCGCCAGGAGTATGCCGAGTTGTCTACGACCCAAAAGCTTTACCCCAACCTTGACCAGCGGGGGTTTAGCCTGAGCGAATCCATTTCGGCTCATAACCCCTGCCGCATCATTAGCCTCTGCCCCACCTTCGGTGAGGACACAGGCGTGACGGCTCAGGTATCGGTGTACTGTCCTGTGCAAAAGAAAGGCTCAGGCAACCTGGTGTGCTGTGAGTACATCAATCTGCGCGGCACCAAAGCCGCCCTGGAGCGCGTCAGCGATCTGGTGGCGTCGCTAACCCTGCCGGAACTGCCTAAGTTTGTGTGGTGGAAGGCAACCCCAAGCCCTGAGCAGCTAATTTTTCAAAACCTGGCCAAGGCGAGCAACTGTATTATTGTCGACTCCAGCTACTTTAGCGACGCCGAGGCCGAGCTGCAAAAAATGCAGGAGTTGATCGAGTCGGGTACCTATATTGCCGACCTCAACTGGCACCGCCTGGCCCCCTGGCAAGAGCTGACCGCCGCTGCCTTTGACCCTCCTGAGCGGCGCGAGTCGTTAATGGATGTAGACCGCATCAGCATTGACTATGAGCAGGGCAACGCTGCCCAGGCTCTGCTCTATTTAGGCTGGTTTGCCAGCCGCCTGGACTGGCAGCCCACCAGCTATGTGGAAGAGGGCGGCATTTACAACATTAAGAAAATTTACTTCAAGGGGCCGAGCGATTTGGCCATTGAGGCAGAGCTGGCGGGCATTCCGGTGGCCGATTCGGGCGAGGTGATCGGCGACCTGACCGGGCTGAGGGTACTCTCTACCAACAAGAACGCCAACTGCTGTACCATTCTGTGTTCTGAGACCACGGGCTGCATGCGTATGGAGGCGGGCGGTGGAGCTCAGGCCTGTCAGGTGGAGCAGGTGACGGCTTTGTCTGATCAAAAGGCTGACTTTATGCTCGGGCAGCAGCTACAGCGCTGGGGCGAAGACATTCTCTACGAAGAGAGTCTGGCTATGGTGGCGAAGATTATGAATCTGCTTTAGTCGGCTGAACTGGTCAATATCGCCAAAAACCTCCAGTCTCGGAGGTTTTTTTGATAGCTGGGGCAGCGACTCGCTAAATCCCTTACAGTGGCAAAGTCCCCAGGAAAATTTTGTTAATGGTGCCTTCAACTCCGGCCATAGAAACTCTTACCGTTGGCCAAATTCAGCTGCAGCTACTGCCTGAGCGAGCGGTCTACATTGATGTGCTCAGGGCGGTGTTGGTGTCAGACGTACACCTGGGCAAAGCGGAGACATTTCAGCACTACGGGCTGCCGGTATCGAGTCAGATAAACGACGCCACACTGCAGCGGCTAGAGGGGTTGTGTACTCAATACCAGCCCGAACATCTTTGGATTTTGGGCGATCTGTTCCACGGGCGCGACGGTATGGCCGATGAAGTGATTGACGCCTGGCTGAAGTTTTTGTACCGCACCCAGCTGAGCGCGCACCTCATCCTGGGCAACCACGATCGCCGTCTGCAAGATATTCTCAGTCAGCTGTCGGTGGAGTGCTTTGTCGAAGCCGTAGACATGGAAGGCGTTTTGCTCAGCCACGAGCCTGAGATCAGCGAGAACCGCCTGAATATTTGCGGCCACATTCATCCCTGTCTGCGGCTGAACATGGGCTGCGATCGCCTGCGATTGCCCTGTTTTCACTGGCAGGCTCCGCAGCATCGGCTGACGCTACCGGCGTTTGGCGAGTTTACGGGCGGCTATGAGGTTGCTCTGGCGCGGGGAGAGGTTGCTTATGTGGTGGCGG
>PYGV01000477.1 GCA_003022385.1 filamentous cyanobacterium CCP3
GGTTGGCGGTGGGCTTGGCTAGCCTGATGTTTGGCTTGGCTTTTTGGGGCTGGGGCAGGCCTAGGGTTTTGACGATGTGCTGCTGAATGGCCTCTAGCTCGTAGGCAGGCTGCACCGGGAAGCGAATTAGGGGTAGCCCAGCGCTCTTGACGGCCTGGTTGAGAAAGTCGTCGCGTTTGATGCGATCGCTGCGCTGGTGGCTGCTGTCGTCTAGCTCAACAGCGGCTAAAACCTTGAGGCTGTCGCGATCGCACAGCACAAAGTCGAAGTGCTTGGCCGAAATTTTGTTAAACGCCCGCTGCCAGTCGCCCCGGTTTTCAGTCTGCGGTTTGAGCACATCGGCCACGCGCACTTTGCCCAGAACGTGGTAGCGCTCGGTCGTCGCCTCCTGTAGGGCTCGGTAGAAGCTGAGTTCGGCCTTGGTAAACAGAAAATTTTGACGGCTGTAGGTGTAGGTCTGGACTGGATGGCTCTCTTTACTGGAGGTCACTTGAGCAGAGGTGGAGGGTTTTGACGTTGCGCCCTGATTACCAGAGAGCACCGCTAACCCGGCTACAACCACCGCTCCCACAACTAGCAAGACAATAAGTAACGACACGCTCAGTAACCCCTCTATCATGGATAGCAAGGCTAGAATGCCCAAGCTCGATGTCTATGTATGACGGCAATTAAGGACCAGTATGGGATTCATGTCAATCTGGCTTCCTGCCACACCACGATTGCGGACGGCTATGTGGTTGAAGGCCACATTCCCGCTGAGGACGTGCAGGGGCTATGACTGAAAAGCCGGACGTTGCCGGTATCGCCGTTCCGGGAATGCCCATTGGCTCTCCCGGTATGGAACCCGGTGGTTATGCCGAGCCCTATGCGGTCTTCTCCTTCACCGAATCGGGTGAAACGGTTCCTTTTGCAGAACACTCTTAAATACCAATGGCTGAACATTCCAAATCCAGACGCCGCAAAGCTCAGGGCCCCAATATTCTCGCGATTGTGCTTGGCCCCATTGGCATCACAGTGCTGATGGTGGCGGTGATTGGTACCCTCTGGTATCGCAACCGGCCCGAGCAAGTTGCTTTTGAACCCGATACCACCATTGGCGAAACCGCTCTGGTCTCAGTGCAAACGTTTCCTGACCAGGGGCGTGCGCATGTTGAACCAGGGGAACCTGTGGACTATGACAGCGACTTCCCCACCTCTGGCCCTCACGACCCAACTCCGGTCATGCCAGGGGTTTATACCGATGTGCAGCGTCCAGAACAACTCGTCCATTCGCTAGAGCATGGCAATATCGTCATCTATTACGACCAGCCTGAAGCAGAGACGAAAAAGGCGCTGGTAAGCTGGGCCGAGCAGTTCTCTGGTCCCTGGGAAGGGATTGTGGTGGTGCCCAAAGCGGGATTGGGCCAGGAAATCGTTCTCACGGCCTGGACGAAAAAGTTGGTCATGCCAGAGTTTGACCCACAAACCGCAGCCACCTTTATTGATCAATATCGGGGACGAGGGCCGGAAAACCCGGTGCGGTAGTCGTCAGCCGGCCTAATCCAACCTGTATTGGAGGGTGATGGCGATCGCCGAGCGCCTGTCCGTTGCTTTGATGCGGGAAACCCAACCGTCCCAGAGAACGATTTCACGGCCACCCCGCACGGATACTATCAAACTAGCCAGCAGGGTTGCGATCGCCTCACATCATCGCTCGGGAGAAATGACATGGTAAAGCCAGCCAAGAACACCATTTGCCTTTGGTACAACGGCGACGCCGAAGAAGCGGCGCAGTTTTACGCCAAAACCTTTCCCGATTCATCTGTTGATGCCGTGCACCGCGCCCCCGGAGACTTTCCCTCCGGCAAGCAAGGCGACGTATTAACGGTAGAGTTTACCGTCCTGGGCATTCCCTGCCTCGGCCTCAACGGTGGCCCTGCATTCAAACACAGCGAAGCCTTTTCGTTTCAGGTCGCAACCGTTGATCAGGCCGAAACCGATCGCTACTGGAACGCGATCGTCGACAACGGCGGCCAGGAGAGCGCCTGCGGCTGGTGCAAAGACAAATGGGGCCTGTCCTGGCAGATTACGCCCATCGTCTTGACAGAGGCGATCGCCAATTCTGACCCTGCCGTAGCCAAGCGCGCCTTCGACGCCATGATGCAGATGCAAAAAATTGACGTCGCTGCGATCGAGGCGGCGCGCCACGGTTGAGGCTACATCTTCGAGGCGCGCATTAGCGAGTTATCCCTGGGGTTGGAGCTGCGGTGCGGCACTCTCTGGATCGCGATCGCCCATACCAGGCAGAGGGCGAGCCCGCTGGGTTTTGATCATATTCAAATTGATCGTCAGCAAAAAGCTGGTCAGGCTGGCGATCACAATCACCGGCACCATCGCCGTGTCCGACAGCACGCTGAGAATGACGGTGGTGCTGATCGGGGTTTTGGTAATGGCCACATTTACCGCTGCCATCGTGCAGACCATGCCAATGGTGGGGTGCACCTGGGGAAAGCCGAGAGCGATCGCCAGCCCCACCGCCGCCCCGATGTAAAACAGCGGAAAGATAAACCCACCGCGAAACCCCGAATGTAACGTGCAGCTAATCGCCAGCATTTTGGCCAGGCCAATCAACAGCAGCATGGTAATGCCAAAGGTCGAGCCGGTTTCAATAATCGTCTCAATTTCGCGCTCGCCAAAAAACAGCGTTTGGGGAAACACCAGGGCAATTAGGC
>PYGV01000478.1 GCA_003022385.1 filamentous cyanobacterium CCP3
AGATGTGTATAAGAGACAGACTGTAGCCGTCATGGCGCAGGCAACGTACTCCAAAGGGTCAATAACTCAGTCTTTTACCTTATCAGGAATTGCCAAACCCTACCGCTGTCACGCTCTGGCCAGGCCGTCTGCCCGGCCTGGCCTGGAGGTCTACGGCCCCTCCTAGATTCAGATTGTGTTGCGTGATGTTACAAACGGTTCCTGGCCTCCGTATTTTCCTCAGTCAAAACTTTGTTAAGCCAGCGAAACCTCCGTTATTTCAACATTGGGAAATTACGGCCTATCCCCCATGCTGTTGAGTAAACCTACTGTTGCCCGAATTCTCTGGTAACTGCCCCACCCACCGCAAATTTCCTGCCCTATGAGCGTTTCCCCCCACCTCGACTCTCTGACTTCTCTGGCCGCTGGGCCGACCTCGGCCATGGCTTGTAAGCTGCTGTTTGAACGCGATCTATACATGCCCTGCCATGTTCGCGTACCCGATACCGACCATCGGCTGTCGGCTATTTATGTGGACAATCAGTTTTACAGCTTTCTCAAAATCGTGCCTGAGGCCCGCAAGGCTGTTGATATTGTGCTGCGATTGGGCAAACGAGACAGTACCGCCGCGATTACGCTGACTCGTCGGGGCTATGCGGTGTGGGCCCATGAACCAGGCGCTCGCTATGCACCCCCAGCTCGTCAGCCAAACTATGGTATTCGACCCGTATTTGGGCCTCAGCCCTGCCTGATGGTGGCCGACGAAAGTGCCTACCAAACCTGCCGCCTACAGGTGCCCGACGTTACCAAGCCGCTGATGGCGCTGACCTATAACAGCCGCTACTACAGCTTCTTTAAACAAGATACTGACGCGGCTAAAGTGCTCGATATCGCTGCCAAGCTGGCCCGGCGCGGCGACGAAACACTGCTGGTGATTGAGTCGCCCACGCTGACTCTGGCGTTGCTAGAACCCAATGGCCGTATGGTCTAGGGGCGGAGGCAGAAGACTGTATACAAAAAAGTGTGCCGGGGGTGGCGTAATCCTCTAAGGTTGTAGTCTGAAAACTCTTTTGCGCTACCCCCTGGTACTGGAACGCCTGCCATGACTGACTCTACCGGAACTATCACCGTCTTTATTTGCGGTTCGGCCCTGCGCGGCCAGCCTGACAACCAAAATTTACAGAATGCTGAGTTTGCAGGCGCAACCAAAACGGCACCAATTTACCGCCTGCATGCGGTGAAGGATGGCTGGCATCCAGGCATCTATGAGGTTGAGTCGGATGGGATCGCGATTCCGGGAGAGCTATACGTGATGACGGCAGAGCAGTACGCCTACCTGAAGGATAACGAGCCACCGCACATGTACCCCCACGAAGTAAAGCTGGCGGATGGGGGAACCGCGATCGCATTCCTGTATCCCAAAGAATTGATCGATGAGCACGGCTGGCCCGATATTTCGAGCTACGGCGGCTGGGCGGCCTACAAAGCCGCAACGGCGTAGCCTTGTAAGCACAAATCCTCTGAGCGGTCCCGACCGAGGGGCGCCGGTGAAGCCCTAGTCAAGTCTGGGGAGTCAGCATAGATCTGCGATCAGCCCTTTTCATGCCTCAGCGCGAGTAGGTAGTTAAGGGCTGAGGCATGATCGATGTCGCCAATAGCGGCGGCCGCGCTGTAGCTGTGGCGCTGTAGATCGTTAAGGCAAGCCTGGGCCGTTTTAGCAGGCACAGAGGCTAGCAGCCCGCCAGCGGTTTGGGGGTCAAACAGCAGTGGATAGAGATTGTGGCTGTAGCCAGGGGTAGCGATAAACTCGGCGGCCCCGAGGTTTTGGGGCTGGAGCGTACTGACAATACCTGCGGCCAGGGTGTCGGTGGCCCCAGCCAGAACGGGCAGCGCGTCGAGATTTAGGGTAGCGGTGACCCCGGAGGTGCGCACCATCTCCAGCAGGTGTCCGGCCAGGCCGAAGCCGGTGACGTCGGTGCAGGCCGTGGCCCCGTGAGCGCGAAAGATCTCGGCGGCGGCCTGGTTGGGGGTGAGCATGGCGGCGATCGCCGCCTCGATCCACCTACCTTTGGCTTTGCCCTGCATGTCGGCGGCAAACAGGGTGCCAGTGCCCAGGGACTGGGTCAAAATCAGCACGTCTCCAGGCCGCATACCACCCTTGCGCAACAGCCGATTTGGGTCGGCTACGCCATTGCAGGCAAAGCCCAGGGCGAGATGAGGACCAACTATGGTGTGTCCACCCACCAGGGGTGTACCGCTGGCCAGTAGCCCTTTGTAGGTACCCGCCAGAATTTGGTACAGCATCTCGGCCTGCTTGTTCGGGGTGGCGTAGGGCACCTGCACGGTCGCCAGCACCGTGTGGGGCGCCGCGCCCATGGCGTACAGGTCGCTGAGGCAGTGCTTGAGACAGATCTGGGCAAAGATAAACGGATCGTCAATCAGGGCGGTGAAATAGTCGATGGTGTGCACCATCACCTGGCCGGGGGGCACGGTAACGACGGCGGCATCGTCGGGAGAATCTAGCCCAACCAGCACGGCGTCGCTGGGCAGAGCGGGAAAGTCTTGCTGCACTCGGCGCAGGGCCTCAGACAGGGCGGTGCCTGTCTCTTATACACATCT
>PYGV01000479.1 GCA_003022385.1 filamentous cyanobacterium CCP3
GATGTTGGCGGTCGGCCGTGCTAGGCCGCCGAGCAGGATCTCTTGGATGCCGGCCTGCTGGACCCAGCCCATGTCGGAACTGCTGCCGGCGCCCCAGCGACGGAACTCCGCCGGATCCCAGCCGAACCCCCGCGCCAGCGCCGCCTACAACCTGGCCCTGAGCGAGCGCCGCTCCCTCGCCGCCCGCAACTATTTAGTGCGTCAGGGCGTACCGCCCGAGCGGATGCGAATTGTGCCCTTTGGTGAGACCCAGCGGCGCAGCCAGGGTAGTGGTCGGCTGGAGTACGCCCGCGATCGCCGGGTGGAGTTTGTCTTTACCGACCTGCGCGGCCTCGACATCATCTTCCAAGACCAGGAGGCTGACCTCCAGCTTGAGTAACGGTGGTCGCCTGTTGCGGTTTCGATCCGCCCCTGTTCTGCGGCTCTACCTTGCTTTTTCCCTTGCTTTTATCTTGCCCAATAGGTGATTCTCTCCCATGGCTGTCATGCGTTCATCTTGCAAATTCTCTCCTGGCACCCAGGGCTACTCTCCCCGCCAGCTGTGGTGGCGTTGGACCAGTGGCTTGGTGGTAGCGCTGTGGTGCTTGGTGGCCATGCCCAGCCCGGCGTTGGCTCAGCTTTCACCCTTTGCTCCTGTCACCGAGATCATTACTACGCTTGAGGCAGCAGTGGCGACATCTTATCCTGGTGCTCCTTACGCTAACCCTTGTGATGCCACAGACATTAATGCAGCGGGTGGGTCAGGCTTCCTGAACTGTACTGGCCTGGGTACGGTCAACCTCACCTTCGGGGGAGGGCAGGAGGTGATCTTGCAGGCGGTAATCGCAGCGGGCAGCCGATTCGAGCCCGCTCGGGAGCTACTGCCACCAGCGGGCTTGCCCGAGCGAATCTTGTTTCGCCGCAATGGCCCTAACCTGGGGACCGCCGGTGCTCAGCGGGATCAGCTGTTCTATGCGTCGGTATCGGCCAATCCTAGCGACATTGTGCTGGCCCCTAGCGAGCAAAACAACCCCGATCTGGCATTGCTGAGCCGTTCAATCAACCGAGGCATTGACAATGTCTTTAACAATGCTTCGGTGTCTTCTAATAACCAAGATACGCGCAACAATATTGAACGAATTGACTACCTCATCGGTAACCCTGGAGTGACGCTAACCGACGCAGAGGTTGACGACGTGGGGTTTTTGATTCAGGAGCGGGGTGGTAACGACGCCTTTGCCATTGCAGCAGTCACGGCTGTGGATCCGGCAACAGGGGATCCAACCGCCTATGGGCCGCTGGTGCAGGTGCCTGCCAGCGCCTGGGGCGGCAATGGCAACATCGGCGTCAATTTTCCCTCAGTGGTGCTACGCCGGGATGACCCAGCTAATGCCGCGCCGCAGTTTCGCCCGTCCCACCCGGTGCCTGAGCAGAACGTGCGAGGGCTCTTTTTCCCAATTAACTCTCTGCTGCCTGCGCCACAAAGCACTCAACCATTCTTTGGCTATTCACTGTTTGCTGCCGACGTGGCACCGGGGGCAAACCTGGTGAACTTTGCTACTTTTCCTACAAATACACCGGGACTAGGGGCTAATGCTCCGGGAGGCCTGGATCTGGTGGCGGGGGGCTTCGGCTTGGTTCGGCGGGTCACGCCACCTCCGGCTGCCGCTGGCAACCTGGCTCTGCTAAAGCGCATTACCAACCTGTTTGGCCCTGCGCCTTTGCCCAACTTCAACCAGGTCATTGGCGATGGTACAGCGCTGACACTGCTGCAAAACAATGGCCTGGGTCAGGGCATTGACGTCATCAACGACCCGCCTGTACAGACCAGCGACGGCATTGAGTACACCGTTTACTTTGCCAACTCTGGAGTCGGAGACGCCAACAACGTCGTGCTGTGCGATCAAATTCCGATTGGCACCACCTTTAACCCCAACAGTTTTGGAGCTGGTCAGGGCATTCAGGCGATCGCTTCCTCGTCCCCGGCAGGCCCCGTAGTTAACTACACCAATGCCAATGACAGCGACCCCGGCCAGTTCATTGCGCCCGGAGCGGCGCTGCCACCGTTCTGCGGCGTCAACCAGGGCAACGGAGCTGTGGTGGTCAACGCAGGCACCGTGGGCAGCAACCAGGTGGGGCTAATCCGCTTTAGAACGACCGTCAACTAAGCGGTTTTTCTGGAGCAGCACATTCTATGTTTTGACGGCTGGTCAACTTGGCCAGCCGTTTTAGTATCAGCGCCAGGTCGTGGGCCAGCAGCGGCCGGGTCGCCGGGGTGAGCGGCGGAATGTGCACAAAAAGTGCCTGGGCAGGCCAGCGGTGGTGGGCGATCGCATCCAGCAGTCGGTAGTACAGGTGGTTGCACACATAGGTACCCGCACAGTCGCTAATGCCCGTGAGGTGAGTGCCCGCCATCAGCTTCTCCAGGGGCAGCGGGGTCTCCAGGGCCAGGTCATTGCCCTTGCCGTAGCGCTCCAGGTGCAGCTGGCTGCGCCCCTCGGCCATACCGCAGCACACCACCACAGGCGATCTCAGCTCGACCAGCTTGGCCATCACCCGAATCGGGGCCAGCTCAAAGCTCACCGGAATGTGGCGCAGTACGCTAGTGCCAGTGGGAATTTGCTGCTGCTGCAGCAAGTGGGTTACCAGGTCATCGGCAGCGTTGGAGGGTTGGTGGGCACGCCAGGGGG
>PYGV01000147.1 GCA_003022385.1 filamentous cyanobacterium CCP3
GTACGGTACTGGCTCGGTACTGGGGCTCGAAATAGCCGGTATAGGCAACGGTGCCGTGGTCATCGGAGCCCACGGAGGTGTAGAGCACGAACTCCCGCCGCAGGGCTGTTTGAAAGGCATGGTTGTTAGGGCTATGGGCCACCAGCTGACGCAGGCGCTGTAGACTATTCCAGACGCGATCGCGCGTAATGCCTGGCACCGGATATTGCTGATAATCGTTTCCGGCTTTGGGGGTAGCGAGGTAGGTAAAGCTGTGGTTAATAGCCTGTATCAATGCCTGGCGATCGGCGGGCAAAGTCAGGGTAGGCCATACTGTCTCTGCTTCCGCCGCTGATAGGAGACGTAGCGGCAGTTCGGCGGGGGTTTCAGCATCGGGGGCAAGATCTACGACTTGCTCTCCCTGAGTCTTAACTACTCCGGCCACTACCGCCGCAGACAAAGCCAGATCGAGCATAGCGAGGGGTACCAGCACCCCAAAGCCCGCAACCAACCGCCCAATAGTCATGCTAAACCTAAACTGAAACCCCATTAAAATCGTTCAACACTGGAGCTAAAGACGGGCTCAACCCGAATGGCGCTGAGGCGCGAAGGGCGAATGACCATGTATTCGCCAGGGTTCACTTTAGGTAAGGGCACCGTAATAAATTCCTCGGAGGTGGCTTTGGGCATTAGTTCGCCGCTGTACCACTTCTGAAAATCCTGAATGGAGGAAAAGCGCACCTCTTCGTGGTGGCCGCCATCAAACAGCATGTGAACGATGTACTCACTGGGCGTTCTTGGCATGGAGATTGCGATCCTTCAGTTCACCGCCCCTATTATGGGCTGTTTGGCCTCAAAAACTACCATGGCTCGGGGATTTTTCTGTTTGCCGCCTAGCCAGTTTCTTCTCCGTGACGTTCTATATGATTTAGGGAATTGGGGTGGTGTCTAGCAGGTCAGCCACCAGGCGCTGGGGCCGATGGTGCCCGGCAGGAATGAGCCGGTGGGCCAGGACGTGAGGCGCGAGCTGCTTTGCGTCGTCAGGAATAGCGTAGCTGCGCCCCTCCAGATAGGCGAGGGCCTGAATCGCCCGGTGGAAGGCGACAGACCCGCGTGGGCTGACGCCTAAGGTAATTTCGCTGTGGCTGCGGGTCGCTCTAACCAGGTCTAGAATATAGCGCTGTAATGACTCTTCTACCGTGACCTGGGCGCAGGCCTGGCGCAGCGCCATCACTTCGTCGAGGCTAATGCAGGGCTGAATATCGTGAGGAGACAGGCTGCCGCCTAGCCGCTGCAGCATGCTGAGTTCTTCATCTGAGGTGGGGTAGCCCAGGCTAAACGACAGCGCAAATCGATCCATCTGAGCCTCAGGGAGCGGAAAGGTGCCCTGATATTCCACCGGGTTTTGGGTGGCAATTACAAAAAACGGGTCGGGCACGGGGCGCGATCGCCCATCCAGGGTGACCTGATGCTCTTCCATCACCTCTAGCAGGGCCGACTGGGTGCGAGGAGTAGCCCGGTTGATTTCGTCGGCCAGCAAAATATTGGCAAAGACTGGTCCCGGCATAAACTGAAACTCGCCGCTGCTGGGGTTCCAAATATTGGTGCCGGTAACGTCGGTGGGCAGCAGGTCAGGGGTGCACTGAATGCGCTGAAACTTGCCGTCGATGCAGCGGGCCAAAGACTTAGCCAACAGCGTTTTGCCGACCCCTGGCACGTCTTCGAGCAGGGCATGGCCGCCCGAAAACAGCGCTACCAGCACGAGCCGAATTGAGTCTGACTTGCCAACAACGGTCTTGTTTAAGTTTTGGACCAGTGTTTCAATGCGATCGCGCATGCGGTTAACCCCTGCTGTAGCCAAGTTCAGAGTACGGTCTTGAGCTGAACTTAGACGGATGTATGTAGGCCTATAATGCCCCGATCGCGCCCCAACTGCCTACTAATCAATGATTGATGACAGCAGCCAGCCCATACCATCAGTTGGGCTGTCAGCAGATAATCGATGACAGCCTCTAATGGGGCGATCGCGTCAACTCCCCTAGCGCCTGTTGACCATCGCGCTGAATTTGAGCCTTGAGGTCAGTCAGAGAGTCAAACCTTTGCTCTGGCCGCAAAAAGCTGTGCAGGTGAACATCGAGGGTTTTGCCGTAGAGATTGCCTGTCCAGTTTAGTAAGTGAACTTCGGCTGTCAGGGCTAGCCCCTTTACCGTTGGCCGGGTGCCCAGGTTCATCACGGCAGGCGCCAGGGTATAGGGGGTTTGGGTAGCCCCCTGTACCCAAACGCTGTAGACCCCGTTCTGGGGCAAGAACTTCTCGGCCGGCAGCAGCAGATTCGCGGTTGGAAATCCTAGGGTGCGCCCCAGCTGCTGGCCCTGCACTACCCGCCCCGTGAGGCTATAGGGCCTGCCCAGCAGCGCTTTGGCCGTTTCTAAATCGGCTGCTGCTAAAGCCTGGCGAATGCGCGAGCTGCTGATGCGCTCTGTGCCCAGACAGGTCAGCGGCGTAATGTGCACCTGCACGTCGTGACGGGCCGCCAGGGTTTTGAGGTCATCGACGCTGCCCTGACGTCGCTTACCAAAGCAAAAATCTTTGCCAACGCTAATGCTGGTCACCCGCAGCTGACGAATCAGCAGCGATTCGACAAAATCTTCGGGGGAGAGATTGGCCAAATACTGATCAAAGGGCAAAAGCACCAGCTGCTCAATGCCCAAACGGCTGATTTGGGCTGCTTTTTCGGGCAAAGGCGTGAGCAGCGGACGGGCCTGGCCCGAAAAAAACTCCTGAGGGTGAGGAAAGAATGTCATCACGGTGGGGACAGGGGTTACCAGGGCCCCCATCGCTTGAGCAGGGGTGACGCCAGCCTGGGCTCTCTGACGATTGCTCAAGCCCCGTAAGGCAGGATCGCTAATGGCGGAGCTAAACGGAGACACTGCTTTGCCTGCGATCGGGACTATTGAGCCAATCACCGCCTGATGGCCCAGGTGTACGCCGTCAAAGTTCCCCAGGGCAATGGCCGTGGGGGTAATAGCTGTCGTAAGAGAAGACGTAATCCACACGCTTTACATTTTTACACAGTCTGCTGCCCCCGCGCGGGCGACCAGCCTGTCGATGGTCTGGCACCTGGCCCAGCCGAAAGTCACCCCAGTTCGCTCTCCACCTGGCTCACCTGGCTGCCCAGCTTCAGCAACAACTAGGCGCTAGCCGCTCGTCACCGAGGATGGAACGAATACGTGGGCAGCGGCCGTGAGGTTTAAAACCATGCCTTCGCGAGCGACCACCGCCCCTGGGAAGGCGGCTTTAGTGTGAGCGGCCACCTGGTCCATAAATTCGTCGTCGTGGGCTGGGTCGTGGTGAAAAACAACCAGAGTCTTTACCCCAGCCGCCCTGGCGACTTTGACCGCCTCCTGCCAGGTGGAGTGACCCCAGCCCACCTTGCTCGATTTAGGGTCGTGGTACTCTTCGTTGGTGTAGGTGGAATCGTAGATCATGACATCGGCATCGCGAGCGAGCCACAGGACATTGTCATCGAGTCGATCGGGGTAATGCTCGGTATCGGTGACGTAAGCCGCCACCTGATCTTGCCAGGTCACCCGATAGCCCACGGCCTCGCCGGGGTGGTTAAGCAGGGCATTTTCGATGGTGATGTCGCCAATGTGGAGGGTTTCACCAACGTCAATGTCGCAAAATTTGAGGTCGGCCCCCATCACCTGTAGCGGTACCGGGAAATTGGGGTGCAGCATTTGGTCATTGAGGCGTTGCTCAATGGTGGATCCGTTGGGCGCGATCGCACCATAGATATTGAATCGATTGCCTCGCACAAAGGCCGGTACAAAAAAGGGAAACCCCTGAATGTGGTCCCAGTGAGAGTGAGTGAAGAAGAGGTTGGCCTCAACCGGCATTTCGTTCAGCAGGGTTAAGCCTAGCTCGCGCAAACCCGTGCCGCCGTCAAAAATAAGCCGATGCCCTCCCACCTGCATTTCAACACAGGAGGTGTTGCCGCCATAGCGCACTGTAGAGGCCCCTGGGCAGGCGATGCTCCCGCGCACGCCCCAGAACCGGACTAAAAACTGCTCGGTTAGCTCAGCCATGGATCTCTCGGAGTTGGGAAAGCATGGAACATCAGGCTAGAAAATACAGTGCACCTATGGGGTAGAGCGTTTACCTTAGATTTCTCTAATAGTAATGAACTCTGTACAAAATGGTCAGGGTGGGTCAGCCACCTTACGAAGGAAACGCAGAGGGGTGCGTTTGGTTGTCTCCTAGTTTGCCCGGAAGCGCGGCGAGATCCCGCCGTCGGCCAATATATATTGTCGATAGGACTACTTGGGCAGCAGCAACCGTCGCCCCTCGGCCAAATCTAGCAGATCGCCCACGGCGGTGAGGTTATGCTGCAGCGGTGTCACCGAAATGTAGCGATCGCGAATCGCTTCTACATCGGTGGGGATAGCCGCCAGGGACTGCTTTATGTCAGGGGGCCAACCCTGGTTGGGGAGCGGATCTTCGACCTCAGCGATCGCCTCTCCGGCTAGCCAATAGTAGGTTTTGCCGCGCGGGTCGAGGCGTTTTTCAAACTGGTCGAAATAACGGCGAATGCCCTGACGCGTGATCTTGGCCCCTTTGATATCGGCGGCGGCTAGCGCTGGCACATTGATGTTGAGCAGCATTGGGGCAGTTGGAGAGAATCGATCGCGATCGGCCAGCAGGTCGCGAATGAAGTCGGCAGCAGGGGCAAAGCTGCCCTGGGTAAAGCTGGTCAGGCTGACGGCGATCGCCGGGATTCCCTCCATCACCCCTTCCATTGCGGCAGACACCGTGCCCGAGTAGACCACATCGGTACCCAGGTTAGCTCCGTGGTTGATGCCTGACACCACCACATCGGGCGGGGTCGTCATCAGCGCCCCCAGGGCCAGCTTGACGCAGTCGGCGGGGGTGCCCGAGCAGCTCCAGGCGTGAATGTCCTGGTCAAAGACCGACTCGATGACCTCGGCTCGAATTGGCTTGTGCATAGTCAGGCCGTGGCCCGTGGCCGATCGCTCGCGATCGGGGCAAACCACCGTCACCTGGTGCCCTGCTGCGGCCAGGGTCGTTGCCAGAGTCCGCATGCCCAGGGCAAAAATACCGTCATCGTTGCTGATCAGAATGTTCATGACTGCTCCCCTGCCACACTAAAATAATCAAAGCTTGGGGATTACCAAGTTGGGCCTTGCCCCATTGTTGTTGCACCATACACCCAGAATGACTTCCGCACCCACCCAGCTAGAAGCTGACCTGATAACCATGAAGCAGGCCGCCCAGGAGGCGATCGCCGCTGCCGCCACCCTAGACGAGCTAGAGCAGTTGCGGATTGGTTATCTGGGCAAAAAGGGCCAGCTCTCTAAGGTTTTGGGAGGCATGGGCAAGCTTTCTGCCGAAGAACGACCGCGAATTGGGGGCCTAGCCAACGAGGTCAAAGAGCTGATTCAGACTCAGCTCGATCAGGGTAAAGCCACTCTAGAAGCGGCTCGCATCGAGGCTCAGCTCGCCACCGAAACCCTCGATGTGACTATGCCAGGGATTTTTCACCCCCAGGGCCATATTCACCCCATCAACAGCATCATCGATCGCATTGTCGATATTTTTGTGGGTCTGGGCTACACCGTCGCCGATGGCCCCGAAATTGAAACCGACTACTACAACTTTGAAGCCCTCAACTTTTTGCCCGACCACCCAGCCCGCGATATGCAGGATACCCTCTACCTGCCCAACGGCCACCTGATGCGCACCCACACGTCTAATACGCAGATTCGCTACATGCAAAGCCATGAGCCACCGCTGCGAGCCGTGGCCATTGGTCGCTGCTACCGCCGCGATACGGTCGATGCGACCCACGCCGCCGTATTCCATCAGATCGAATTTTTTGCCGTCGATACTGACATCACCTTCACCGATCTGCGCGGCACCATCAAGGTCTTTTTGGAAGCCCTCTACGGCGAAATTCCGGTTCGGTTTCGTCCCAGTTATTTCCCCTTCACTGAGCCTTCTGCTGAGGTGGATGTGCAGTGGCAGGGCAAGTGGCTGGAGGTGCTGGGCTGCGGCATGATCGACCCCAATGTGCTCAAATCGGTAGGTTATGACCCAGAGATCTACAGCGGCTTTGCCGCTGGGCTTGGGGTCGAGCGCCTGGCTATGGTACAGCACCAGATCGACGATATTCGCCGCCTCTACACCAGCGACCTGCGGTTCCTGCAGCAGTTTTAGCGAATTCATCTCCAGGCCATAAAGGCCGATATAGGCCCCAGGGAATGATGGGAAATCTAGGTCACTGACTTGGCCCTCAGCCTGGGGTTCGTCAGCCCACCAAAATGCTGCGGTTGCTTGCGATCGCAGTCCAGAGCATTTCGCCTGGACTCTTGCTATACAGAACGCCACAAAACCTCTGTATACAATGGACTGTATACAGAGGACGTCACCAATTATAATGGTTTGTAACGTTTTCTGGAGTCAACGTTTCATCTCTTCACCGCACTCCTTCAACTGAGTACCTATGGCCCTCTTACAAACCCTTAGCGTTAACGGTAAGCGTCTTAACCAGTGCATTGACGACTTGGCTCAAATCGGGCAGCTCGAAAACGGTGGTATTTGTCGGCTAGCCTTCAGCTCAGAAGATTTTCAAGGACGCGAACTGGTGCGGCGGTGGATGGTAGAAGCAGGGCTGAGTACCTGCATTGATACGGCAGGTAACCTGATTGGTCGTCGCCCAGGCCACAAACCAGCCCCAGCCATTGCCACCGGATCCCACATTGACACCGTGCCCTGCGGCGGCAAGTTTGACGGCAACCTGGGCGTGCTAGCAGGTATTGAGGTGGCCCGTACCCTGCAGGAAAACGACATCACCCTAGACCACCCCTTTGAGG
Organism: filamentous cyanobacterium CCP3; assembly: GCA_003022385.1. GTDB lineage: Bacteria > Cyanobacteriota > Cyanobacteriia > Phormidesmidales > Phormidesmidaceae > Nodosilinea. The sequence continues at coordinate 6,873 of PYGV01000147.1, forward strand.
TGATTGTTTTCGCTGACGAAGAAGATACTATGATTGGGGGCCGCGCCATGGCCGGTACCGCGTCTTTGAATGCCGCCGACTACCACCGCAAAGACGGTCGCCCCATCGACGAATGTGTTAACGCTGCAGGCGGCAATTGGGAGCAGCTGGCTTTGGCCAAGCGCACCCGCGACGATATCTGCGCCTTTGTCGAGCTCCACGTTGAGCAGGGCGGAGTGTTGGAAACGGCCCAAAAGCAGATTGGCGTGGTGCAGGGCATTGTCGGCATGCAGCGCTACCAGATTCACATAACTGGACGGCCCAACCACGCGGGCACCACCCCCATGGATCAGCGTCAAGATGCCCTGGTGGCCGCCGCTCAGGTGGTGCTGGTGGTAAACCGTTTGGGCAAGCGCCCCCCGGCCCAGCAAGTGGCCACCGTGGGTGCTCTACAAGTCTGGCCTAACGCCGACAATATTGTGCCTGGCCAGGTGCAGTGCAGCATTGACGTGCGCGACCTAAACCAGCACGTGATCAACGATATAATCGACGACTTAAGGGAAGAACTGCGGCTGATTGGCCAGAGCACCGACACCAAAATCGAGATTGTGCCCCAGCTTAACGTCGCTCCCAGCCCAGCGGCGGATCATATTCAGGCGATTATTGCTGAGGTGAGCGATCGCTTTGGCCTCAGCCACATGCCCATGCCCAGCCGCGCAGGACATGACGCTCTTGAGATGGGGCGATTTACCGATATGGGTATGATCTTTGTGCCCAGCGAGGGCGGCTTTAGCCACTCCGAGGTGGAGTATACAACCCCCGAGGAGTGCGTTAACGGTGCCAATGTATTGCTAGAAACCCTGCTGCACCTCGATCGCCACTACAGCTGAGCAGGGTTATCCCTACTGGGGATGGTCAAGTTATTGACGCTATAGTTAAACCGTTGCTCCTATACGTATCACAATTTTCTCTATGGCTTTCTTTGGTTTAGGCAACGGCAAAAAGTCTGAAATGCCCGCCGCTAGTGACGCTCTTCCAGGCCGGTCTGCGACCATGCCCGTGCCCGACAAGCACTATGTCAACGGCAATCCTCTCACTCCCCCTTTCCCTGCTGGCATGGAGCTAGCACTCTTTGGCATGGGCTGTTTTTGGGGTGCTGAGCGCAAGTTTTGGCAGCTAGAGGGCGTGTATTCTACCTCTGTAGGCTATGCCGCTGGCTACACCCCCAACCCGACCTATCAAGAGGTGTGCTCTGGGCTGACGGGCCACAACGAAGTTGTGCGCGTCGTCTTTGACCCAGCGGTTATCACCTACGAGCAAATTCTCAAGACCTTTTGGGAAAACCACAACCCTACCCAGGGTATGCGCCAGGGTAACGATGTTGGTACCCAGTACCGCTCGGGTATTTATGTATATTCTGACACCCAGCGACAATTGGCAGAGGCGTCTGGCAAAGCCTACCAAGAAGCCCTTAACCGTTCTGGCTACGGCGCTATCACAACCGAAATTCTGGATGCTCCAGAGTTTTACTATGCCGAAGCCTATCACCAGCAGTACCTGGCCAAAAATCCAGGCGGCTACTGCGGCTTAGGCGGTACCAATGTGGCCTGTCCTGTAGGGGTAGCCGTTGAAGGATAGAACGCCCCATTTAGCCCTTAGGGTTGATAGTTTCTGGTCATGCAATGCTTCAAGAAAACGGTGAAGCGGGCATGACCATTTTTTTGTGTAGTTTTGATTTAAGCCATACAGGTGACATAGCTAACGCTTGAATTTGGACAGTTTGGCGGAAATGCTCAGAATGCCTTGCTTAGCTGCTGGTCTGGATTTAATTAAAATTGCCTAGATTAGTGGCGTTATGAGGTTGACAAGTAAAAGCACTCAAACATATTGAAAAGCAGTATGGACCTATCTCGGGGAGGACTTTTGATTTTCAATGCGCTGCTTTCTAAGGTGTTACAAATAGGACTTAGCGGCGTCCTTATGCATAATTATTGATGAAGTCTTGATAAATTTCTGAAGCCACTTTCAAACTCTAGGCCCTAAGCCTGTATTTTCAAGGTGAGCTATAGTCCCTAATTTTCTTTTTTAGCATGCATCAGATTGGCGTTGTGACTATTGGCCGCAATGAGGGAGAGCGCCTGATTCGCTGTCTCACCTCTCTACAGGCCAGTGTGCCCACCGGCAGCCCCATCGTCTATGTAGATTCTGGCTCTACCGATAGCAGCGTGGCTAGGGCGAGAGCCATGGGCATTAACGTTGTTGAACTCGACATGACTGTGCCCTTCACTATGGCTCGAGGGCGCAATACCGGATTTCAGTACTTAGTCGAAAACTTTCCCGATTTGACCTACGTGCAGTTTGTTGACGGCGACTGCGAGTTGTTGCCGGGTTGGATCGATCAGGCTGTTACGGCGTTAGGCCGAGCAGACGACCTCGCCATCGTTTGCGGACGGCGACGCGAGCGGTTTCCTGAGGCGTCTCCCTACAATCGCCTGGCTGATATGGAGTGGAACACGCCTGTGGGGGAAGCTAAAGCCTGCGGCGGCGATATGCTGGCTCGGGTTGAGGCCATCAAAGCCGTGGGCGGCTTTAACCCCAAGATGATCTGTGGGGAGGAGCCAGAGATGTGCATTCGGCTGCGTCAAAAGGGATGGAGAATACAGCGTATCGATGCCGATATGACCCTGCACGATGCAGCCATGACTCGCTTTGGGCAGTGGTGGAAGCGATCGATTCGAGGGGGATGGGCGGTTGCCGAAGGCAAAGCCATATATGGTGACTCTGCCGAGGCTTACATGGTGAAAGAAAACAAAAGCGGCTGGCTCTGGGGAGCGATTATACCTGCAGTGGCGGTGGCGTTAGCCTGGCCTACCCGGGGGCTAAGCCTGCTGCTTCTGCTGGGCTATTTAGCTTTGGGATGGCGGATCTACAAGTATCGCCGGGGTCAGGGCGACTTGCCTGGGCACGCGCGTGTTTACGCTTTCTTCTGTACGCTTTCTAAATTTCCCCAGGCGCTTGGGCAGGGCCGGTATTGGCTGAATCGATGGCGGAATAAGCCTGCGACGCTGATCGAATATAAGTCAGCTCCGCTAGCTAGCCCAGAGCCTTAGTTTTCAATCAAGCGTGGGGCTTTACGCTTAACTGCATTAGTCTGTGTAACTAGCTGACGGCGACGTTGAATACCTCTGTCAGAACCATGCGGTAGCCCATGCCGCGCACAGTTTCGATGCAGTCGCTGCCCAACTTCTTACGCAGATAGCCGACGTAGACATCGACAATATTTGAGCCCGGGTCGTAGCCGTACCCCCAGGCTAGATCGAGCAGCTGCTCGCGACTGAGCACCTGTCCGGCGTGGCGCATAAACGTTTCGGTAAGGATAAATTCTCGCGCCGACAGCTCGACCAGTTGACCGCCTACCTGTACCTGGCGGGTCATCAGGTCGAGTACGACAGGACCAACGGTGAGCGTGGTTTTGGTCGGTTCGGAGCTGGTTTGCAGCGATCGCAGGCGAGCCCGAATGCGGGCCAGCAGCTCTTCAAAGCGAAAGGGCTTGGTGACGTAGTCGTCGGCCCCGGCCTCTAGCCCGGTCACTTTGTCGTGGAGGTCATCGCGGGCGGTGAGCAAAATAATCGGTTTGGCAAAGCCCTGACCGCGCAGGGTCTCTAGCACCGTCATGCCGTCGCGATCGGGCAGCCCCAGGTCAAGAATCAGCAGTTCAAACTCGCCGCCCAGGGCCAGAGCAATGCCGCCCTCGCCATCCTCGGTATGGGTGGTGATATAGCCGTGGGCTTGAAGCCCTTTTTCCAAGAAAGAGGCAATGCGGGGTTCGTCTTCAACGATCAGAATGCGACTCATGGATGGAGCTCCTGGAGCGGTTTGAGAGGTAAGACTAAGGTAAACGTGGCGCCGTAGTCGGGCTGGCTGGTGAGCTGAATGGTACCGCCGTGGGCCTGCACGATGGCCTGCACAATCGCCAGCCCCAGGCCAGAGCCATCGGAGCGACCATAGCGACTTTTACCGCGCACAAAGCGCTGAAAAATGCGGCTTTGGTCGGCCAGCTCAATGCCTTCGCCCGTATCGCGGACCCAGAGGTGAATCTGATCGTGGTGACGACTAGACCCCAACGCAATGGTGTCACCTGGGCGGGTGTGCTGGGTTGCATTTTGGGCCAGATTGACGATCGCCTCGGTGAGGCGCTGGCGATCGCCGACCAGTCGTCCAGCGGCAACGGCCTCTAGCTGCCACTGGCGATCGCCCAGAGCGGTAATTTTAGCGAATAGTTCTTCGGTAAATGCCGTCAGGTCAATGAGTTCAGGAAACAAAAAGTCGGGTCGTTCGGCCTTGGCCAGCAGCATCAGCTCGTCGATAAAGCGGCTCATGCGGTCGAGCTCGTCGATGACGATATCGAGGGTTTCCTGCTGCTCCTGGGGAGTGGTGCCCATGAGTTCTAGATGGCCGCGCACAATGGTGATCGGAGTGCGCAGTTCGTGGCCGACGTCGTTGAGCAGCTGCCGCTGGCTGTTGAAGGTGGCCTCAATGCGATCGAGCATGTCGTTGAACGTTCGGGTCAGCTCGGCAATGTCTCCCGTGGTGCTGTCTAAGGGAATGCGCTCGGTCAGGTTTGACTCGGTGATCAGGCGGGCGGTCTGACTCAGCAGCCGCAGCGGGGCCAGCACTTTTCCTGCCGCAAACCAGGCCAGGGCTGAGGCGATCGCCAGCACCACCAGCGTCACCTGGGCAATAATCAGCACCAGCTCGTTAACCTGGGCGCGATCGCGGCTGACCATGTGGGCCACGACAAACACCCCTATCACCTGCCCTGCTGCCTGGATCGGCTCAGCCAGATAGAACACGGTGCCAGAGAGGGTAGCTTCGCTGTCCTGCCTGGGTAGCGTTAGAGTTTCCCACTCCTGCATCAGCGCGCTGTCTGCCCGTAGGGCTACGGGTAGAGCGAGCGAACTGGCTTTATAAAATTTACCGTCGACAATGGCCAGCAAATACTCATTGTCTTCAGGAATATTGCGCGACAGAAACACATCAAAAATAGCGTCAATATCATTGCCAAAGGGCTGGCCGGTTTCAGGGTTTCTGCCGTTGCGCAGCTGCCGAAATTCTTCTACCTCCTGGTAAAGCGATTGCTCGACCCAGTTATTCAGGCGGGCAAACAAAATTTGTCGCACCGTCAGCACCGACGCCACACTCGAAAGCGACATCAGCAGCAAGTACCAGATCAAAATTCGGCTGCGAGCTTCGCCCAGCATCTGCCGCCAACCGCTCAGCGATTGCAGGGGAAGGTTGAACTTGAACCAAGCAAGACGTGCCAAAGGGGTAATAGCAGGGACGATGGGTCTGGCAGGCCGCGGCGGGCACATTGGGCTGAGCCAGACGAAAAGAGATATCTAAAATTGTGAAGGATTTTGACCCCAAAAGTTCCTTATGTCAGCGTAAACACGCAGTTGGCCACCTGGGCAACGGGTTTTACGCCTCTTGAGTTTTGCCCAGACGGGTTTCGCACAGCTCTAGCAGCGGCTCAGTATAAGGGCGACGATTGGGAATGCGGGTGCTGATGTGAAGGTGCCGCACCAGGGTCAGCACGGTATACAGCTCTATTTCTCGCCGCAGAGCATCGATCGCTTCGGAGTCTTGGTCAGACCTACAGGTCAGGTCAAGATAAGCCATTTTGAGCATGGTTTCGCGATCGCTCAGCGCATCAGCGTCGCCCGTTTCTCGCAGGCTTTGCTCAGTAATATGGGCGACAAAGTTGCCGATGTCTACCGCTGGTGATCCTTGGCAGCAGAGGTCGAGGTCGACTAGCCACAGG
>PYGV01000148.1 GCA_003022385.1 filamentous cyanobacterium CCP3
CAGTGTCCGCGAGGGGGCAAAGTGACTGGCCTCACTGCGGTTTTCGATCGCTTCACCGTTCAGCAGTACCGGCTGGTTAGGTGCGCCTGTGCCAATGAAAAAGATTTGGGCTGCCGTGGTTTGGTGATCGTTGGGCGGGTACACCACCTGAAGGGATGATTGAGCACTGACCAGCGTGGGGATGCTGACTGTGCTGAGCCCGGCGAGGACGGCTGCGCCCCAAAACCACGGCGCCATAGAGGTTAAGTCCGATGCGATCGCTACCCAGCCAGTCTACGCCCTCCGGTAGCGTTCTCAAATCCTTAGTTTGTCAAACCTGGGTCGGCTACAGCGACTCGCCCAGGCCCTGGTTCCAGTCTTGCCCCAGCTGAATGGTGATATCGGAGTTGAGGGCACCGGTGCTTTCGACTCGCACTTCGCCAATGCCCAAAAATCGATGCACCATTTCAGCGGTGGCCCCGTCGCCGCGCTGAGCCACAATGCGGCTAATGGGCAGTGGCTCATTTAAAGTTTCGTCGATAAACACGTTGGAGTACCCGCTGTCGCGCAGAGCGTTGGTGAGCGCCTGAACCGCAACTGGGTCATTGGTGCTGTCTTGAATAGCCACCCGTACTCGGCTGGGGTCACTGGTCGAAGTTACCGTCTGGGTGCCAAAGCCAAAGTATTGGTCAACCATGCCGTCAATGTCGCTGTAGCTAGGCAACCAGTAGCTCGCCTTAAAGTCTTGAGGACGGCTAAAGGTGCCCGGCAGCATCAGCATTTGCACATTGGAGCGATTGATTTGAGCCCCATAGCCCACCAGGGCAAGTAGCTCCTCAACGGTGAGATTGGTGTCAACGTTAGACTGCACCACCGAGAGAATCTTGGGCAATCGGGTAATGGTGGCCGGGTTAAGGGTCTGCTCGGCCAGAGCACGCATAAACATTTGCTGGCGCTGAACGCGGCCAATATCACCCTGGGAGTCGTAGCGGAAGCGCAAAAACTGGAGCGCTTTATTGCCGTCGAGGGTTTGTTCGCCCGCCTTGAGGTTGATGTAGAGGTGCTGACTGTCGTCCTGGTACTTCATGTCCTGGGGCACGTTAACCGTTACCCCTCCCAGGGCGTCAATCAGCTTTTCGACCCCCTGCACATTGATGCGCACGTAGCGATCGATCGCCACTCCGCCGAGCAAATCGCTCACCGACTCGGCTGCCAAAGCCGGGCCGCCGTCACGGTTGGCCTCGTTGAGCTTGGTTAGCCGACCGCGCACATAGGTGCGAGTATCGCGGGGGAGCGATAGCACCACCAGCTGCTCAGTTTGAGGATTAAACCGCAGCAGCAGCATTGAATCTGATAGGCCATCAAAGGAGTTCACCAGGGCGTGGTAACCCAAGTTTTGTAGCTCGGGCGGCACGTCATGGACATCGGTGGTCAGCACCTTAACGCCCAACACTAGAATGTTGACCGGACGGGTCAGGCGCGGCAGACGCAGATTGCCGCTCGATGAAATAGGCGTTTCCTGGCTAAAGGCCCCAGCTTCGTCAGCACTGAGCTGCTGCTGCTGTAGCGGGGCTGCCGACAGGGAAACCGCCAGAAACGCGCCCGCTACGCCAGAGACCGCAGCAACGCCGGCCAGGGCAATGCCGACACCCAGCATGCGTGGAATGCGCCGCCGCTTTTGAGTCGACTTTTTGTGAGGATGACCCTGGAGTGAATGGGCTTTGAGATGTTGAGGGTTACGTTGGGACACCAGGGACCTCGAAGGGCAATAGAAGTGAACGCTGTGTAGCCTGCAGGCTCACCCAGTCGCTCAATGGCGCAAGAGCCTGCAAAATTTTTAGCTGCATAGTAGCAGCAATTTAGACAACCGACCCACGTAATATAAGCCAGGACTGAGAAAATTACGTGATTACGTGAGATTGTCCAGCGATCGCTCAGGTCAGCCCGATGCCTGAATGAGGTGCCACAGGAACAATGACCTAGGGCAACCGCCTGCTCAACCGACTGAAACCAGGCAAATTAACCGATTTTCCCTGAAGCAGACGCACCATGAGCACCAGGTTCGTGAGGGTATAGCCTGTCGTCACCAGGGTATTGGTAATAAGCAGCCGCAGCGACAACCCTGGGGCCAAATGGCTACCCGCGCTCAGCAGACCGTAGGTAACAACCCAGGTCAATGCCAGGGTAACTACCAGCCGACTGACGGCCAATTCCTGACGACTACCTTGTTTCTGCCACAGGCTGTAGGCCGCTGGCAACAGTCCAAAGATAGGTACCAGGTAGATCGTCAGCTTGAGGCGTTCTAGGGTTTCCCCCGAGGCGGGACTGGCTTTTTTCATAGACCTTAGCTCTGGACAGAGGGCTGGGAGAATTCGGGGCAGGTATGCCCAGATTATGCCCCACACCATTCGCTCAAGTGTACTTACCCGGTGCAGAATGCCAAGTTGACCACTGACCAAGTTGAACGGTGGCTCTGATTGGCAGCAGTGCCGCACCGAGGCGCTGCGGGTGAAGTGAGCCCTGCGATCGCACCCACCTCTTGCTATCAGCAAGAAAAAGCTAAATGCACGAGCTGCACCATAGACCTCTAAGACAGAATTAAACAGCCCTGGCGATCAAGGTGCGATGGCGGGGGCTATTGAAGGTCACTATTGGTCGCTCAAACCCGGCAGCAGCAAAGGCGGCCTCAAGGTCTAGGGTGAAGTAATCGTCTAGATACGGCTCGGTGCTCTTCAGCAGGGTAAAGACAAAGGGCGGCAGCTTTTGAATCGCCTCCGATCGCGGGTTCATATCCATAATCGCCAGGTGCCCACCGGGGCGCAGCAGCCGGCGCGCCTCCTGAATAATGGCTTTAGCCGCCGACTGGGGCAGCTCGTGAAAGATCAAACAGGCCGAAACCAGATCGTAGGAAGCGATCGGGAGCCCGGTGGCCTCGCCAGCGGCATGGTGCCAGGTGATGGGGGTAGCCGGTGCGGGCTCGCCGTTCTCGCACCGCTCCTGCTGCCGATACTGGGCAACGGCGAGAAAGTAGGGCGACAGATCTACCCCAGTCAGACGAGCTTGGGGAAACGTCCTCTGGAACGCCTCGGTGCTCATGCCGATGCCGCAGCCAATATCGACAATGGCCGCTGGGGCCTGGGGCAGCTGGGCGGTCAGTACGTCGTGGTAGCTCTGGCGCAGGCGATCGTCGCCAGCGGCCCCGGCCTCAGGCCAAATTTTGGCATGTACGGCCTGGGCCGCCACTTCAACCTCCATCGCGGGTTGCCAGCCCAGGTTGCCTTCGTCGTAGGCGTGAAAGCTGGTGGTGTAGTAGTCGGGGTAGACGAGGTGGGGGGTTTGCACCGAGTCCAGCTCAGCCTGCCAGAGGGGCGATAGTTCCTCCGCCTCAGCCGCAGATGGCGCAGCATCAGTTTTAGAGGCGATATGGCGACTCCGCAGCGCCTGCACTCGCTCTCGCCAGGGCACGCCAATGGCCTCGGCGCGGGTGACCATCATGTGGCGGGCGCGTCCTTTGGCAAAGTTCCACAGGGGCTTAATGGCGAGCACCTGGTTAACCACGCTAGAGAGCAGGTTAGGCGCAGGAGTGGCAGTCATAGCAACCAGCAGATTTAGAACAGCCCCTATTGTAGATGTTCAGGGATGGCGGCATGAACAGGGTAGCCGTTCTAAAATGTGGCCCTCAGCAGGGCATCCCAGAGCTGGTGCGCCAGGGAAAGCTTGGTGCAGGGAGGAATAACGAGTTTGTCGCCCGCTTTGGTCAGCAGAACCGCCTGGTTGCGATCGCTCCCAAACCCGCTCCCGGCCACATCAATCGGGTTCGCCACGATCGCATCTAGTCCCTTGCGCTGGAGCTTGTCGAGCGCGGGCGGCACAACATCGCCGGTCTGGGCCGCAAAGCCAATCAGGCGCTGGTGAGGCGATCGCTTTTTAGCGAGATCGGCCACAATGTCGGGCACCGGGGCCAGGGGCAGCGCCTCGGGCAGATCGGCCTTGGCGAGTTTGGTGGCGGCCTGGGTCGCAGGCTTTACATCCGCCACCGCTGCGGCCATCACAATCCAGTTGGCAGCGGATAGCTGGGAAAGCATAGCCCGGTGCATCTCCTCAGCTGTGGTGACGCCTACAGCCTGAATTCCACCCAGGCGGGTCTTGAGGGAGTCGTCTAGAGGGCCGTGAACGAGGGTGACGGTAGCCCCTCGGTGCAGGGCCGCCTGGGCCAGGGCAATGCCCATTTTGCCGCTGGCGGGGTTGCCGATAAAGCGCACCGGATCGAGATGTTCGCGGGTGCTGCCGGTGCTAATTAAAATATGCTGCCCCGCCAGGTCGCGCCTGCCCCCGGTGTGCAGCAGCGAGTGGAGGTGGGTGAGAATATCGTCGGGTTCAGCCATGCGCCCGGTGCCAATGCGATCGCAGGCCAGCACCCCACGGCCAGGGTCAATGGCGTGATAGCGATCGTCCTGCAAAAGCTGGTGCCAGTTGCGCTGCACTGACCGCTGCTGCCACATGTCAGTGTTCATCGCCGGAGCCAGCAGCACCGGACAGGTGGAGGCCAGCACCGTACTGGTCAGCAAATTGTCCGCCAGGCCATAGGCTAGCTTGCCTAGCGTATTAGCGCTCAGGGGCGCAATCACCAGTAGTTCAGCCCATTCGCCCAGCTCGATGTGCAGCGGGCGACCCTGGGTCGCCTGCCAAAAGGCTTCGTCGGTGTAGGCAGGGTGACGCGACAGGGTGGCCACGGTCAGCGGCGGAATGAAGGCCTGCCCCTGCTGAGTCAGCACCACCTGCACCGCCACACCTGCTTTAGCGAGCGATGAGATTACCGAGCACACTTTGTAGGCGGCAATGCCGCCGCTGATGCCCACCAGCACCCGACGAGCTTCCACCGTTGTAGACCTGTCCGTCATGCCCAATGCGAATGCAGAGACCTCGGTTTAACCATAGGCAAGCCAAGGCGAACACCGTCCGCCCCGACAAGCGGGGTGTGCAGCTAGGATATAGGGCCAGACCCGCTACGACTCGTCGTAGGGTTCGAGGTCGAGCAGATAGACGTAGGACTCTACCAGCTCGGGTCGCTGAAACGCGATCGCCCGCAGTAAGTGCCAGTCTTGCAGGCCCTCAAAGGCATTGTCGTACGAGTCAGTCTCCAGTCGAGAGGCCAGCTCAGCCACCGTATCCGGTGTCATATCTGAGACAGCCTGCTGCGAAACATGTAGGCTTTGCATAGTCTTTTCCCCCTTAGCGACATCTGCCCTGCTGCTGTTCGATTGCCCCTGGGGGCCGGTCCTTGACCATCACAGTCTGGGGTCAGTTCACCTTCCTTTATCCTAAAGGGTTGGTCAGGGTATTCTCGCGGCCCTGCCTCAAATCTTCGCAAAACCCGGCAATTAAACCCATTACCTGGGGCGGAATTTCATGCCCCATCGCTATTTCGTGCCAGGTGACAGGCTGGCCCAGAGCCGTCAGAGCCGCTTTAGCCTCCTCGGCCAGCGCGATCGGCACCACGGGGTCAACCGTGCCGTGAACCATCACCACCGGGCGGGGGCTGACCGGAACCTGGGCCGGGCTGTGCAGATAGCCGCTGAGCACAATCTGCCCTGCCAGGGGCAGCTGCGGCCCCACATCGAGCGTCATCGCACCCCCTTGAGAAAACCCGGCTAAAATGGTGCGTTCTAGGGGAATTTGGGTTGTTTTAGGCAGATTCAGCAGCCAGGTTTTTAGCTGCGCCTGGCTGGCTTGCAGATCGGCCTGAACCGTAAAATCGTGGGGGCGGCGAAAGTCATACCCGGCTGGAAAGCTATACCACATGCGGCCCCCTAGCGCTTGGGGATGGGGCCAGGGCGCGTCGGGGAAGATCATCATGACGCCCTCTAGGCCCAGATAGGGCGCTAGCCCCACCAAATCAGCGGCATTGGCACCCCAGCCGTGGAGCGCCACCAGGCACCAGTCGGCGGTGCCATCGGTGGGGCCGTAGGTGAGCGCTTGCAGCGGTGGATCGGTGGGGGGCATAACTTTTGGACTGGTAGTGAGCTTGCCGAACTATCAGCGATTTTAGATTTTGGATTGGAGGTAAGAGCTTCGGGAGCTGTCGGGAAGAACAGCAGAGCAATTTAGCGGTGGCGCTGACGAGCTTCTAGCCGCGATCGCTTCTCTGGGGTCAGCTCAGCATAGCAGTGGGGGCAGGAAATGCCTGCTTCGTACTCGGGAGCGGCCTGTTCGGCAGGGCTGACGGGGTGACCGCAGCCCAGGCAAAGCTCGTAGTCGGTAGGGCTGAGCTGGTGATCCACGGCGACGCGATCGTCAAATACAAAGCAGTCACCCTGCCACAGGCTGTCGGTTTCAGGCACGGTTTTGAGATAGTTCAAGATGCCGCCCTGGAGGTGGTAGACCTGCTCAAAACCCTGCGACCTGAGGTAGGCAGTAGCTTTTTCACAGCGAATGCCGCCGGTACAAAACATCGCTACTTTTTTGTGCTGGCCGGGGTCGAGGTGGGTGGCGACATAGTCGGGCAGGTCTCGAAAAGATTGAGTCTGGGGGTTGGCTGCGCCCTTGAAGGTGCCCAGTTCCACCTCAAAGTCGTTGCGGGCATCGATCAGCACAACGTCAGGATCGGTGATCACCTGGTTCCAGTCCTGTGGGTGAATATAGGTGCCGACCTCCTGCTGGGCCGGGTTCACCTCAGGTCGCCCCAGGGTAACAATTTCCCGCTTGAGCTTCACCTTCATGCGCTCAAAGGGAGCCTTATCGGTGGTGGATTCTTGATGGGCAAACTCCCCAATCTCGGCATGCTGGTGGAGCCACTCCAGAAGTTGGTCGATGCCCTGGCGATCGCCTGCCACCGTGGCATTTAACCCTTCGCTAGCCAGCAGAATCGTACCCCGCAGCCCCCAGCCCAGGCAGCGATCTAAAAGCTCGACCCGAAGCGCCCCTGGCTCACTCAGCGGCACAAATTTATAGAAGGTGGCGATCACCCAGGCCATAACCACATCTCGACAGGCAAGGCTCTAATTATAGAAGGTGATGTTGGCGCGCTTAGCCATCCATCAGGGTGGGTCATCGCCAGGGCTAAATTAAGCTACCTTAGCTTTATAGTGTCTTCGCCTGAGCTGATGTCTTCGTCTGCTATTACAACGGTTGTAACCATGATGGAGTTCTTGCCTGCGGCCCTACAAGAGCAGGTAGCTGAGCATCTGCGCGACTATATTGCCGATTTGCAGGATGAGCAACGGTGGGAAGCGTCTTTTCAAAATTCTCAGGATAGTTTAGTTGCCGCCGCTAGAAAGGCAAAGCAAGAAATAGCCGACGGTCAAGCTACCCCGCTTGACTACGATCAGCTGTCAAGTCAGAGGTTTTGCCTTCGTTTTGGGCTGAATATCGGCGTTTGAACCCCAGTATTCGGCAAAGTGCCAGAAAAGCTTATCGACTTTGGGCTTAGAATCCCTTCCATCCATCGCTACATTTCAAGTGCATCAACAGCCAAGAGAGCATTTGGTCTGTCAGAATCACGCGCGGCGATCGTGCCCTCGGCATTCTGGAGGGTGATGCGGTCACTTGGTTTTGGATTGGTAGCCACGACGACTACGAACGCTTCTTTGGTTAAGACACTACCTATGCCCAGAAACCGAGTTTCTGCTGTGCTGCACCTCAAGTTCTAGCCTTAGCCTAGAAAACCCGTTTCCCTCTGCCGCCAAGCAGCGTACCCGTGTGAACAGTACCTTTTGAGGGCAGTTGCGCCTAAATTGGGGGCAACCCACACGAGACTCCCCCCTTGACTGTTCCCTTTGCTGATGTCGGCGAAACGAGACGAATTATCACTCTGTATTGGACAAATCAAGTAAACCGGTATTGGCAGGACAACCAACATGAAGGTTAAATACGACGCGGAAGCTGATGTGCTTATTTTTGTCATGAAAGATGCGCCGCCCTATGATGCCATTGCTGAGCCGGGTGGGGTAATCGTCAGCTATGGCGAAGATGCTGAGCCAGTCAGCATCGAGTTTCTCAACGCCTCTAAAAGGAAGTTATTCAATCCTAATGAGACTATTCTTCAAGTGCTGAGGTGACAGATCAATGGCTCAAGGCCCACCGCTTGATAGCCCATTGTTCAAGTAACATAAAGGTAGTTCCTGGCCGGTTGCCAGAGAGGATGGTGGGCGGTGCCCACCCTACGGGACGGTGACTATAGCCTATAGGTTTGGTACACCTCAGCGGCGGCGCGGTGGAGCAGCGAGTGGCGAAAGATCAAGTCGTCCATCGATTTGCCGTAGCCGCCGCCGATGACGCAGGCGACGGGGTAGCCCGCCTTGACGCAGGTTTCTAGCACGTAGCGATCGCGCCTAAAAATCCCCGTATTGCTCAGCGCCAGCTTGCCCAGCAGGTCATCGCGGTGGGGATCGGCCCCGGCGTCGTAGAACACCAGGTCGGGCCGCACCTGGGCCAGCAGATCGGGAATGTACTGCGCTAGACAATCCAGGTAAGCCTCATCCTCCATACCCAAAGCCAGGGGTACATCGAGATCGCTGGCCTGCTTGCGAGCAGGAAAGTTCTCGTGACAGTGCATGGAGAAGGTAAACACAGTAGGGTCGTCGCGAAAGATCCAGGCGGTGCCGTCGCCCTGGTGGACGTCTAAATCGAGAATCAGCACCCGCCGCACCCGGCCCTGCTGTTGTAGCACGCGGGTGGCGATCGCCAGATCGTTAAAGATACAAAAGCCAGACCCATAGTCGGGGAAGGCGTGGTGGGTGCCTCCGGCGGTGTTGCAGGCCAGCCCCCGCTCCAGAGCAAGCTTGGCCGTGAGAATGGTGCCCCCCACCGCCGTACAGGTGCGCTTCACCAGGGCACGACTCCAGGGTAAGCCGATGCGACGCTGGGCCTTGGCGTCCAGGGTGCCCTGGCGGTAGGCGTTGACGTAGGCCGGATGGTGCACAAACTCCAGCCAGGCCTGGGGCGGTTCGCCGGGCTGATAGATCTGGTCGGGGGTAATGACGCCGTCGTGCAGCAGGCGATCGCGCAGCAGCCGAAACTTAGGCATCGGAAACCGATGTCCGTCGGGCAGGGGGGCCACGTAGTCGGAGTGATAGATAACGGGAAGCTGACTCAAAGCCCCTACAAAAAAGCGCCTACATAAAGGATGACAGCGATCGCCGCTGGCGCACATCCAGGGCGTGGGCCACGCTGCCCTCTGGCCAGTCTAGAACCAGGTCGGCCTCATCGGGCACTACCGCCGGGTTACGGGAGGGCAGCGCAGCCGCCTGCGGACCAGGCTGAGGCAAAGGATTTGGCCGTGGCATCGGCCTGGGGTCTGACTGTAGTCTATTTGCGGCCAGCTTGGGCACCGGCTGGGACCAAGGTGTGCCCTGGGGCTGGAGTCGAACCTTGGAGTTAGGGAGCGCTACAGAGGCCGATAACGTGGGCGCTGGAGCCTCCACAATCCTGTGACCTGGTACCACCACCCCATCGCGCTGGGGCGAGTAGGGAGCAAGGCGCTGGGGCTGGGGCGGTGGCGCTGAAGCCTTCATTACCGGGCGAGGGCGAGGCTTTTTGCGCTTGGTCGGGCGAGCGCATGACTTGATCTGCTGCGTCAGGGCAAAACAGCCAAAGCCACACAGCCCCACCAGGCTCAGCAGCGCCCACAGGGCAATCGAGCTAGACGCGACCGGGCCAGACCGGGCGGCAGTGACATCAGCGGGGGCGGCATCAGCGGCTGGTAAAGCATCAGCGGCTGATGCCGATTGAGACTCTGGCAACGTCTCAACGACCGTGAGGGGTGCTTCGCTGTAATCCGCTTCTTCGACGGGTTCGTTGAACATTAGACCGTGGTAAGCGATCGCAGAGACGCAGACCAGGGTCAGCCACAGCCCCCCCAGCAAAAATAGGGGCCTGTAGGTGAGCAGCCGCGCCCAAAACAGGCCCGAAGTCAGGGTCGGGTCTTGGGCCTCAGAAAATGGTGCCGGGGGAGTAGGCAAAGGCTGCTTAGAGAAGTGCTGTTTCATGACGTCCACCTGGGGTCACTGGTTCACCTACTGGAGCGCGACCCATGCTCTGCTACGGCCAATTGTAGGCGGTCTTACTCACTCGCGCCAGCCGTAACTGGGCCAGCCGTGGTCAATATACTGCCCAGACCGGCAATTCCCCTAACGCAGCACCATAGCAGGCACAAAATCCTGGGGATCTTGGGCTACCCAGCCCATGGCAGAGTTGAGCCGCACCTCAAAGAACAGGAACGATTCATCCTCACTGGCCTGGGCGGCGATCGGACCCAGGCGATCGCCCTGGCGCACCGTCTGCCCAACCCGCACCTCAAGGGTGTCCAGATTGGCGTAGCGGGTTTGCAAACCCTGGGAATGGTTAATAACGACCAAGTTGCCATAGACCGAGTCGCTGCCAGCAAAGGCCACGGTGCCTGGGCCAACCGCTAAAACCGGCGTGCTGGCCGGGCTAGCCAGCGCTACCCCCGTGTTGAACACCAGCTTGCCCTGGGCCGGGTCGGGCTGCCAGCCATAGTTGACAATCACCTGCGATCGCTGGGGCAGCGGATATCCCTGGAGTGGGCTCTGGTTAGAGGCCGAAACGGCCGTCGCCGTAGTCCGCACCCCCGGAAACCAGTTCACTCCCGGCACAAAGACAGCTGAGGGCACCGTACTAACGCAGCCGTTGACCTCAAACAGCACGTCGGCCCGGCTGTTGTAGGCCTGAGCCACCTGCTCCCAGGTTCGCCCAGCGGGCACGCTGACTCGAATACCGTTGAAAGGCGGTATCAGCAGCTCTTGTCCGGGGCTCACGCGGCCCCCCTGGGTAGACGGGTTGAGCCCCATAACGGTGGCAGACAGCAGATTATATCGTTGAGCGATGGTCGCCAAGGTTTCGCCAGGGGCGACCCGATGGCGAGTCAGCCGCGACAGCACCGGCTGGGGGCAGGCGGGGCTGGTTTGGGCGATCGCCTGAGGCGACAGTCCCGCTGGCGTTAAGCTAGCCATCACCAGCCCGGCAATCAGGCCGGGCACCCTGGGCTTCCGCCCTGCCCTCAAGGCAAAACCTGCGACCCGACGCAGCGTCCAACTCCTACCAAAACCAAAAGCGTGCAACACCATACAATTTTTGCGTTTTAGCCCAATCTAATGCTGGCCCCACAGAGGATCGAATTTCTCTCAGGGGTACAGCCTCTATAATAGGCAAGACAGACTAAATTGCTCAGAGGTGAGGCGTTCAAGGGTAGAGCCTGAAGGCATTGCTGTTCGGCAATATCCACAGCCTGCCCAGCGTCGGCGCAAAAATGCCTGGTTTTGGCGTCAGCTTGGCCAGTTATTTTTTTACAGAGAATATTCGTTAAAGTATGATCGTCCCTGTCCCTGACCCTCTGTACTGGGTTAGTGCAGGCATAGTAGCAGAGGTCATCGGAATGGATTCCTTGCCAAAGCAGTTTTCTTCGCCAGTCGCGTGGGTAGCCGCAGCCCTGGTCGTGGGCGGCGGCGCAGGCTGGTTAGGCCATTCCTATGTCTCTCAGGCGAGCTCAGAAAGCACTGCCGACGCTACTGGTGAGGTCATCAAAGAGACCCCTTCAACCCTCGCGACCTCGCTGACACCGACAGCCGAGTCGACCCCAGGCGCACCAGTCGTCGGTCAGCTGGGGGGCGAAGACCAGAATTTCATTGCCCTGGCGGTCGAGCAGGTAGGGCCAGCGGTGGTGCGCATTGACGCCGAGCGCACCGTTCCCAGCCTGAGCCCCGACGCCTTTAATAACCCCTTCTTTCGCCGTTTCTTTGAGGAAGAAGGCGAACTGCCGCCCTCTCAGCTGCCCGATCGCCTAGAACAGGGCACCGGATCGGGGTTTATTCTCTCTAATGATGGGCGAATTATTACCAATGCCCATGTTGTTGAGGGCGCTAAAACTGTGCAGGTCACCCTGCGCGACGGACGCGACTTCGAAGGCCAGGTGGTAGGGACAGACTCGGTTACCGACGTCGCTGTGATCAAAATTGAGGCGGCCGACCTGCCATCGGTGCAGCTGGGCAGCACTCAAGATTTGGCTCCTGGCCAGTGGGCGATCGCCATTGGTAACCCCCTCGGCCTTGACAACACTGTCACCGCAGGCATCATCAGCGCCCTGGGTCGCAGCAGCAACCAGGTAGGCATTCCCGACAAGCGGGTGCAGTTCATTCAAACCGATGCCGCCATTAACCCCGGCAACTCCGGCGGCCCCCTGCTCAACGACCGGGGCGAGGTCATTGGCATGAATACCGCCATTCGCGCCAACGCCCAGGGGCTCGGGTTCGCCATCCCCATCGAAACCGCCAAACGCATCGCCGATCAGCTGTTTGCCACAGGCGAAGTGCAGCACCCCTTTCTGGGCATTCAGATGGTAGAGCTGTCGGCAGAAATGGTGGAGCGCATCAACGAAGAGCAGCAGCTCAATCTCAAGCTAGAAGACGACGAGCCCGGCGTGCTGATTGTCGGCGTACTACCCGACAGTCCGGCTCAGGCTGCGGGCCTGGAAATTGGCGATGTGATCCGCTCCATCGAAGGTACCCCTGTTGAAAGCCCTCCTGACGTACAGGCCAGGGTTGAGGCCAGCGCTATCGGCGACACCCTCAATCTCGACATTCACCGCGACGGTCGCGATCAAACCATTGCCGTCAAGCCAGCTGCCCTGCCCACCGACCTGCGGTAGGGCAGCAGGAAC
>PYGV01000480.1 GCA_003022385.1 filamentous cyanobacterium CCP3
AAGTCACTTTAAAAGATATTCGCAGCTGGTTCACAAATGACTGTTACTGTACCTCATCCGAATGAGAACCGCTATATTGCAAATAGAGCTTCCTTTTTCAGTAAGAAAAGCCATGTCTTTATCAATTTTTATCAAGCCTCTGGCCTGCAAGGTGCTAAATGCATTTCGGACAGAACTATCTCTGGTGGAACTGAATTCTAGTACTGGTTGAGGTGAGTCGTGCAATAACTTTAGAATAGATAATTGGGTCTTTCCTGGTTTGCGCATGGCTGATTGTTAGATAATATAAGACAGATTGAAGAGTTTTATCAGCAAAAATTATTAGGCTAGTTTCTTTTGGCTTTGAGTCCAGTCCGGGCAAAGCAAGATAGCCATGCGCTTAAAAGCTGGGACAGCTTACTATCTGAATACCCAATATCTGTCTACTTCTACCAACGCGTAGGCACCGCAACCGGATAAAACTTTTGAAATCCTCTGAATTTTAAGCTTCCTAGAGTGTATTGTCCTTCCTCAGCAGCACAGCCCATCCCTTGCCCATAAGGCACCAGCCTTCCGAGCCAAACATTCCACCCCAGAACAACCTACGAGCACAGCCGAAAACTTCTACGAATACAAATTCGTGCCCACCTTGCTCTACTGACACTTTCCTATCTCAGCCCGCCCGATCGCAAAAACTCCCCACTGCAATCTCGCAATCCAGAAACGCCAGAGGTGTCGCCCCTAGTGCTCCTGCGCCCCGATATAGATGACGCTGGAGCGTCGGGACGATGAAACTTAACGGGCCGGTTCTTGAACATTTTGCCTCAGCAAGCTAAACACCTCCCCCTGCTCTGGCGCGATCGCCTATTGCAGCCCCCACCACTCTACTGTCAGGGCTGCATCCTCTAGTGTGAGGCCCCAACGCTTTAGTGCGATCGCGCAACATTCGATTGTCAGGCCGCAATCCTTTAGTGCGACAGCTCAGCATTTGATTGTCAGGCCGCAACATCTTAAGTTGCGGCGCGACAATGCTGCTGCGATCGCACAACCTTTTAAGTTGTCAATACACAATGCTTCTGTCATAGAGCAACTTCGAATAGTCGCCCGCTACACTCTTACCTGCTCAATGCACAATGCTTCTGTCATGGCAGCACATCAATCATTCCCACCCTGCATCACGATTGTTGCGCCACCACTCGCTCCGACCCGCTACAGCATTCATCCAGTCTTCATCAAAACCACTGGTGTTGGGTCACAATCTTTCAAGTTGAGGCCGCGATCGCCTTCTTGCACCGGGCAATCTTGGCAGTAGACGAGACAACGCCTCGCCCCAACCGTCGTCCCGCACCGCCTGCCTAACCTTCGTCGCTGCCCCAAACGCCCGCTATCCCTCCTGAGATCCATTCAGGCAGACGGTTTGCTCCTATCTGCTACAAACCTATTTATTGAAGGTGTATTTACCATGCCCGTTGTCAACATCGCCCGTCGCCTGCCCGGCAAAACCATCAGCAACGATATCGACTCCCTCAACGCCCTCGGCACCGTCGAAGGCTATACCCCCGTTCGCACCGATGCATCGCCCGCAGCCCTCAAAACCAGCTTCAACACCATGCTGGCCATGCAGCAAAAAGAAACCGAACTGCAAGCCATGGTCAAAGCCGCCGCCGATGCCGCTCGCCAGGCCGAGTGGGAGTTTCACCACTCAATTTTGGGCATGAAAGAAGCCGTGCGGGCTCAGTTTGGCCCCGACAGCAACGCCGCCCAGGCGATCGGCTACAAGAAAAAGTCAGAGCGCAAGCGCCCCCGCCGTCGCAGCGCCTAGCGATGCGTCTGTGCCGCCGCCGCGATCGCAGCAAAATGCCCTTCTACAGACCCGTAGCTCAGCTCACGGGTCTTTTTTAATCGCTACTCATCATTGGGTACATCGCCTAGCAACACCAATTGAGAGCATAGTGGGACGTAGGGCGGCGGCTGGAAACTTGCTTGCTAATGGTGGGCAATGCCCACCCTACGGTGCCTACGGTGGCTCAGCGCTCCCCAATCAGCCCACCCTCTATCTTGGCTTCCATCAGCGCTACGGCTGGCTCGTACAGTTGCAGCCCCAGCAGCACCAGTCGCACCAGCATTTGGTCGGGGTGGCGCTGGCTTTTCTCTGCTAGCTCCATAACGCGATCGGTGGGAATGTAGGAGTTAAACAAGATCAAGTTGGCCTGTAGCTCGCTCAGCAGCGATCGCTGGTGGGCTTGGGCGCTGGCTCGCAGGTGTTGCCCAAGGTTGCTGGTCAGCAGTAGCTCTAGAATTTCGGCCAGAAAGGGCGATCGCTTGCGGCCCCCCTCTACTTCACACTGGGCCTCAATGGCCGCCATCAGTTCTGCCGACATGTAGAGCGTGGGGCGACAGCCGCCCTCAGATGCGTTGGTCTGGGCTTGGTCGTGGGCCATGGCAGTAAATCGCTAACTAGCGACCTGGTTAGGGCGATCGCGTGACTCAGTTACACAAATATCTACGCCATTTGTCTTCGCAATCCGCAATCATCGGTCAAAATAGAAATTCGGATCAGGTTGATCCTTCCTATTCTGAAGACCTACGCTGGCAAAAATCCTCTAGATGGTGCATTGCTGCGCTAATGCACCCTACGGTTGACCATCCGCCTACCCATCCGCCCACCTACCCA
>PYGV01000021.1 GCA_003022385.1 filamentous cyanobacterium CCP3
TTATTCTCGATGCCCTACTTCAAACCGCATTCCACAAAGTAGCCTGAATTATGCGCATCTTCATTTTTTATTGGTATAAGCCTAGATCCAGGTAATCAATGCAGGCACCCAATCCCCAAATAGCTGTGTAGCGGCTTAATAGGCCGATCGCATGTCGCCCCGCTCGGCGCGGGCGCTTTCTTTGGCTTTGGCGGCGCTCTTTTTGAGCGCTTCTAGACGCTTGATGTAGCGATCGCGCTGGCGCTTCTTGGGGGTTTGCTCAATCAGGGTTTTGAGCGCGCTGCCCAGGCTCTTGTAGGCGTTGGGCAGGGTGTAGCCAAAGCGGGTGGCAATGGCGATCGCCCGCTCGTCGGCGCTGATGCTCTCCTGCAGGGTTTTTTGGTTGTTGTTGCGCTTGTAGAGCCGCCAGCTAGAGAAGCCGCACAGGCTCAGGGCCAGCATCAGCAGCAGCCCATCCTGCACCCACAGCTCGCCTACGGCACCGCCGAGGCCAATGGCCAGCGCCGCCATCTCCCAGCCGTCGCGGGGGATGGTGTCGTTTTGAATGCGACCCACCTCGTGCCAGAACAGCAGGTTGCGCTGGTCGAGGGCCAGCTGCTCCCACTTGAGCAGATCGACTTGAATTTCGACCTGGTCTTTGCCCAGTTCTTCACAGGTGATCAGCGGCGGGGTAACATCAATGGCTGACTCCACCGTCACCCAGCTTTGCAGCTCGGGGGGCAGTAGGCTTCTCAGACGGCGAAGCTCACCCATATCGGCGCGGGCAGTGGCGGTGGCGTACGAGGTCATGGAGATTACGGGGAGGAAACTGCAAATTAAATTTATTAATAGATCCTACCTTAAAGCCCATTAGTCAAGGGTCGGTTATCCGACGGGTAGAACGTCATTACATTTGAACGGCCAGGGCCGGGGGCGTTCGACCGCTGCGATCGCACTGTCTAGCTCAGCGATCGCGCCGTTGAGCAGTGCATACCCGGCCTCGACCGTATCGATTTGGCAAAGCTGCTGACGCAGGGGGGCGGCCCCCTCAAAGCCTTTGACATACCAGGCCATGTGCTTGCGGGCCTGGTAAATGCCCTTCTGCCCCTTGTACCGCCACAGCAGGCTCAGGTGCTCGTGGGCACAGCGCAGTTTATCTGTGGGTGTGGGCGCTAGGGGCACAGTGCCGGTCTTGAGAAAAGCGTCTATTTCGCCGACTAAAAAAGGATAGCCCAGGGTGCCCCGCGAGCACATGACCCCGTCGGCGCCGGTCTGCTCTAGACAGCGCACCGCCGCTTCCACCGAGACAATGTCGCCATTGGCAATTACCGGAATGCTCAGCGCCGCCTTGACCTGGGCAATCCAGTCCCACCGGGCCGGGCCGTGGTAGCCCTGGCTGCGGGTGCGGCCGTGGAGGGTGAGCATTTGCGCCCCGGCGGCTTCCATGCGGCGGGCAAAATCAACGGCGTTAATGTGATCGTCATCCCAGCCGATGCGGGTTTTGACCGTGACGGGTACGGAGACAGCTGCCGCAACGGTGCGCACGATCGCCTCGGCGACTTCAGGCTGGCGCAGCAGCGACGAGCCGCCCCCTTTTTTGGTGATTTTATTCACCGGGCAGCCCATGTTGATGTCGATGGTTTGGGCTCCTTCGGCTACAGCTTTGCGGGCGGCAGCGGCCATGAAGTCAGGCCGACAGTCAAATAGCTGAATACTGATCGGCTGCTCGCTGGCGTCGATGTCCATGATTTTTTCGAGCTGCTGGGCGTGACATACCCCGGTGGCCTGTACCATTTCGGTGTAGAGCATGGAGGCGGGGGCGTAGCGGCGCACCAGCTGGCGAAAGGCGCGATCGGTGACGCCAGAGAGGGGTGACTGTAGCACCCGGCTGTGAACGGTTACAGCGCCGATAGCTAGAGGCGATCGCAGCCGCTGCTGTAGGGTGGGAGACAGGCTAACCATGTATTTATCAAACGTTACTAATTCGAGTTTCGGGGGCAGCGAGAGGGCAGCTTAGCCGCTTTAACGGCCAGTGAGACGATCGCAGGCTGAACCGCTTGGAGCTTTGGATCTTGACCTTGCCCAGCGATCGCTACCTGTTGCTCTAGCCTTTGACGTCTCGTTTAGCCGAGCTGGTGCTAACCCCTAGGCTGATTGTATCGGCTCAGACCACAGGCAGTAGGTATTGCGGCCGCTCTCCTTGGCGGCGTAGAGGGCCTGGTCGGCCCGCTGAATCAAGAGTTCGGTGGATAAGGTCGGGGCCGGGGTCAGAACCGCAATTCCAAAACTGACGGTGACCTGCCCGTACAGGGGCGAGGCCGCGTTGGGAATGGCCAGACGAGACAAATAGGTTTTAGCTTCTGTGGCCAGGGCGATCGCTCCGGCTGAGGTCGTATTGGGCAAAACCAGGGCAAACTCCTCCCCCCCGTAGCGGGCGGCCAGGTCGGCAGGTCGTTTGGTCACCTGGTTTAGCAGTCGGGCGATCGATCGCAGGCAGTCGTCACCCGCCAGGTGGCCGTAGGTATCGTTGTAGCCCTTAAAGTGGTCAACGTCGGCCAAAACCAGGGCCAGGCTGCCCTGTTCGCGCTGCAGCCGCTGCCACTCCTGGGCCAGGTAGCGATCGAACTCGCGACGGTTGGCAATCTGGGTCAGCCCATCGAGGTGAGCCAGCCGCCGGAGTTCATCATTGGCCGCCTGGAGCTGCTGATAGAGGGCCGCCTGCTGCAGCGCCTGACTCAGCTGCATAGCCACTTCTTCAACCAGGCTCAGATCGCTGTGCTCCCACCGGCTGGTTTTGTCGATGCTGCTCAGGTGATTGGGAGCGGGGCAGGCCCACAGCACCCCCTGCACCTGGTTGTCAATACGAATAGCCGTAGCCAGGTAGGTATTGTCGCCCTGAACCACTAGCTGGGCCGCGTTGGGGCGCATCTGGAGTGGGTTGACCCGGTAGGGCACCACGATTAGGTCTTGGTCAAGCATGAGCTGCTGCCGCAGCGCCTCAGTAATCTCCAGAGGGGCGACAGGCTCACTCAGTGCTGGAGCCTGCACCGTCACCACAAACGGCGTGGGCAGGCTGATCAGATTGTGGCGCAGCAGCGTAATGCCACACTGGTGCAGGTTGAGGGCGGTGCCCAGGTGCTCTACCGTGCAGGTGAGAATGTGCTGCACATCCAGGCTGGCGCGAATTTCATCCAGAATGTGGTTGAGCAACATCTCCTGGCGAGCCTGGTGCCGCACCTGCTCAAACAGGCGGCTCTGCTGAATGGCGATCGCCAGGTGGGCCGATATCTCCTGCAGTAGCTCAACCTCATCGGTCAGCCACCGCCGGGGCTGGTAGCACTGGTGCACAATCATTAATCCCCACAGGTAGCGGTTCTGCCCCGGCAGGGTGTGGATGATCGGTGCCACCAGGTTGGCCCGAATCTCAAAGCTCAGCAGCATGTCGCGGTAGCACTGGCTAACGTTGCCCAGAGCCTCTACATCGTCGATGTACCCAACCCGTCCTGACCAGTACTTAACCGCGTGCTCCTGGTCAAAGCAGGCATCTTCTACCTGGCGGTGCAGCACGCTGAGGTGTTCATCGAGCACGGCTTCGTGGGTTACCAGGCCCCGCCCATCTTGGCCAAACTGGTAAATAACGACGCGATCGGCCAGGATTTGCTGGCGTACATCCTGCACAGCCGTCTGCAAAATGGTGTCTAGATCGAGGGTGTTGTGCAGCCGCTGCAGGCTGTCTTTCAGCAACGAGGGGCGGATGGGCCTGGCGGCAGCAACGTCAATCCAGCGACCGACGCGAGCCGCTACATCGGCGGCTATGAAGGGAGACTCTAAATAGTCTGCGCCACCCACAGCAAAGACCTGCTCTCGACTAGCCGCGTCTTTAAAGGTGCCAGCAAAGATTAGCGGTATGGCGGCTGTAGCAGGGTTGCCCTTCAGCTTGCGGCCTAAGTGGTAGCCGCTGCTGTCGGCCCCAGCTACCTGCAAAAGGATTAGATCGGGCCATCGCTCCGGTCGCTGGGGTTGGTGTAAGATGTCGGCCTCGGTGCGCACCTGCACCTGATAGCTGGCAGCGACAAGCATTTGAACCAGGACCTCGGTCTGGTGGGGGGGCGCTTCTGTAACGAAAACCGTGGCTGGCTGAAGTAACGTCATCTCTGAAATCCTCTACCAGAGCCGCGCCCGACTCTGGCGCGGCTGAATTGAACCCCACCTCGACCTTAGACAGCTGGCCCGGCTGCCGTCTTTAGGACGACTAAATGAACGACTAAATCAACGGCTATCCTTAGTTGCTGCGTTGACCTTATCCTTCCCCCGAGCGCCATTGGCCTAGCACCGAGCCCCAGGTGAGGCCACGTATGTAAACCATGATTACGCTACTATCATAGGCGTCGAATGTGCCGCTGGTTAATGGGCTGAAAACATGGTGGTGGCCTGTTGCCAGAACTGCGGGAGCTGGCCCACAACCATCTACTGTAGGTTGGCCATCAAAAGGCCTAACCGCTGTGGCGATCGCCACAGCTTGGTTAGAGTCGCCCTACCAACCAGTAGGTCATCATTTGGCCACGGCCTTTAACCGCCACGTAGCCGCGTTGCTCAAACTGAAACTGGTCCTTCAGTCGTTCATATAGCTCTGGGGTGACCTGAATGCGCTGGGCTTCGCCGGTTGCCTCCATGCGGCTGGCGATGTTGACGGTGTCGCCCCAGAGATCGTAAGCAAACTTGCGCCGCCCAATCACCCCAGCAACAACCGGTCCGGTATTGATCCCCACCCGAATTTGAAAGGTTTTGCCATCGGGACGCTGAAACTGCTTGATTGCGTCGCAAATATCGAGGGCAAACTGCGCGATCGCAACGTCGTGGTCATCGTTAGGGATGGGCAGGCCCCCGGCCACCATGTAGGCATCGCCAATCGTCTTAATTTTTTCTAGGCGGTGAAACTCAGCCAGCTGATCGAACATCGAGAAAACTTCGTTGAGCATTTTGACCAGCTGGCGCGGCGTCATCTGGCTAGAGGCGGCGGTAAAGTCGACTAGATCGGCAAACAGCACGCTGACCTGGTCGAGGCTTTCGGCAATGGTGCGGGCTCCCCCCTTGAGGCGCTGAGCAATGCGGTAGGGCAAAATGTTGACCAGCAGGCGATCGGCCTGCTGGCGCTGCTGGCGCAGTTCGGTCTCCATCTGGCGCCGTTCGCTAATGTCGTGAACTATGCCCTCGTAGTGAAGGAAAGTGCCCTGCTTATCCCACACCTTCCAAATGTCTTCGCTGACCCAAAAGGTGGTGCCGTCTTTGCGAAACACCTCTGATTCGGCGTCGGTGATTTTGTCAAAGCGGTTGAGATAAACCGCTAGCTCGTCGCGGCGCTTGGGCTGAAGATAGATCTGGCGGCTAATATCGGCGACGGTGGCCACCATCTCCTGGGCTGACTCGTAGCCGTAGAGACGCGCCATGGAGGGGTTGACGCTGAGCAACTGCCCCTTTGATGAGGCTTTGAAGATGCCCACCGTGGCGTTCTCAAAAATGCTGCGGTAGTTCATCTCGACCGCAATCAGGGCCTGCTCCATCTGGGTGCGCTCGTGCACCTCTTGGATGAGCCGGGCGTTTTGCCGGCTGAGCTGCTGCCGCTGCTGGGCCAACCGCAGCTGGTTCTGCACTCGCACCAGCACTTCCTGCACGGCAAAGGGCTTGGTGATGTAGTCGGTCGCTCCGGCTTGAAAGGCTTTGACCTTGTCGATGGAGTCAACCAAAGAACTCAGCACAATCACCGGGATCTCGGTGGTGAGAGGGTTTTGCTTGAGCTGCTGACAGAGGCTATAGCCGTCCATGTCGGGCAGCAGCAGATCGAGTAACACCAGATTGGGCCGAGACGCCAAAATGGATGCGATCGCCTCCTGACCACTTTCGGCCACCTGAATTCGGTACCCTTGCTGGCTCAGCAGCCGCTGCAGCAGGCACGATGTTTCAGTATCGTCGTCGACGATGACTAGATCAATGGCGGCGAAGGCATCATCCACAACGCGGGGGCGGGCAGGCTACGTCATTGGTCTAAGCATACGGGCATTGAGTCAAAACGATGCACCGGATCTATACCCTCGGCTCTAGGGTAGCGCCGTTACTCTACCCACAGCCGGGGAATCACCTGAATTATTCAGCATTCTGGTGTTCAGCACTTTGGCGGTGGGCGCCTGGCCATAGGCAACAGTTATCGGCACCTTAGACCACACCTTAGCGCCCCTACCTTAACGCACCTTGAGAGAGCCGCCGCGATCGCGGTAGCCAGTCACTAACCCCTGCCGAAAGGTGACTTCGCCGTCGCTGAAATGAAACACTTCCTCGCAGTTGGTGTCGTTGCGGCTAATCGCGATGGGGGTTTGCGCCTCGGCTCGCAGTACCTCGGCGCGGCTCGATCCCATTGTCCAGAACGGCGAGGCGACCTGGTCAGAGGGCGGGGCGGGCAGCTGTAGGGACACCTTGAGGTTGTTGTCGGAGTTTAGGTAGCCAATCACCTGGCCATTTTCAAACAGCACCGAGCTTTTGCCGTAGTAAAAGGTGGTAAACCGCTCAGAGGTGTACTGTTCCTGGCGGGTGGGCGCCCCCTGAATTTGTACCACATCGGCCTGGGTAGACCCTAGCGTCCAGCTGCCCTGGGCGGCTCTGGCCGACACGACGGTTGACTCATTGGCGAGCACCCGCAGATTGCCGTCGGCGTTGTCATACTGTTTGACATAGCCGTTGTGCAGTTCGACAAAGCTGTTGCCGTAGCGCAGGGTTTGCTGGCAGGCGGTGTGGTACTGCATGGTCTGGGAGGGTGCCCCCTGAATCGCCATCACCAGGTCGTGGTCAGAGCCCAGTGTCCAGTAGGTTTTATCGGTGGGGGTGCGGCGGTTGCGGGTGCCTACGTTGCTCTGAGCGTACTTTAAGTTGCGCTCGTACTCGACCACTTTTTGCTGGGCCAGGGCGGCGCTGGGGTTGGTCTTGGGCACCGATCGCATGTGGGCGATCGCCTGCTGCCAGAGCATAGCGACCTCGGTCCAGTCTTCGCTAAATTCTGCGGTTTGGGTCAGCTCTGCGGCAGCCATAGCCTGGCTGGCGCCCTGGCGAAAGGGGTCGTTCTGGGCAGCGGCGGTGGCTCGATGAGGCCAGGACCACGATCGCGCCTGGGGAACCAGCAGAAAAGCGCTGGCGGCTAGGCCCAGCCCCACGGATAGCCCCAGGGCGCTCCAGGTGAGGCGCTCTCGCAAGGTTTGGCCAGGGCGCTTGAGTTGGAAGGTGTAGAGGGTTTGGGGATTTTGCCCGTCTAGCTCAGGGTGGCTATGCTTAGTCATAGTAGTTCGTGAGGAGTACACAACCCCAGCAGCCTGCTCAACCAGGGGCTAACGCAGCGTTTGCTTGGGGCTTCCGTTAAAAGTGGTAAAGGTGGGCCTGTAAATATCGGGAGCGGTGGCGGCTTTTCAGCTCCAGTGTGCCGACCTAGGAGAGATATATAAGTATGAATGTATTCAGCCAGATGGACGAAGTTTCAGTACTTGTAACTCTATCGCAGGACATAGATCTAGAATTTCTAGGCCATCTTGATTTTACGGAAGCTTATTTAAACTGCCCTTATCCGTCCGTCCTGCATCACTCTGAATATCACTTTTTCCTGACTGAATTCCTTAATTAATCTTCATTAACCCTATGCATGCTCTAGCGTCGCCCTGGCAGCTGCCGACCGATGACGTTTGCCCCGATCGCTGGGTCGAGGCGGTAGGTGAAGCGCTGCCGGGGGCGGGGCGTCGGCTCGCTCAGGTGCTGTGGCAGCGCCAGGTGTGTGCGCTCGAAGACCTGGCGGGCTGGCTCAACCCGGCGGCCTATCGGCCCACACCGGCCAGCGCGTTGGGCGACGATATGGCGATCGCCGTTACCCGACTGCAGCAGGCGATCGCCCGCCAGGAGAAAGTGGCTATCTGGGGCGATTTTGATGCCGATGGGGTGACGGCTACGGCGGTACTTTGGGATGGGCTGGGCCAGGTGATCCCCAAGGGCGATCGCCTCACCTACTTCATCCCCAACCGGCTGAGCGAATCCCACGGGCTGTCGCGACGCGGGCTTGAGCAGCTAGGCGAGTGGGGAGCTACTCTGCTGGTGACCTGCGACACGGGCAGCACTAGCGGCACCGAAATTGCCTACGCCAAGAGCTTGGGGATGGCGGTGATTGTGACCGATCACCACACCCTGCCCGCAGGCAGCATAGGCGCCTTGGCGCTGATTAATCCCCGCCGTTTGCCACCGGAGCATCCCCTGGCGACGCTGTCGGGGGTGGCCGTGGCCTACAAGCTGCTGGAGGGGCTGTATGACTCGCTCGACGCGCCACCGCCCCTGCCCCTGGACCACGTGCTAGACCTGGTGGCGATTGGCCTGATTGCCGATCTGGTAGAGCTGCAGGGTGACTGTCGCTATCTGGCCCAGCGGGGGCTGGCGCGGCTGCAAACCCAGACCCAACCCCAGCCGCCCTACCCGCGACCGGGGCTGGCCGAGCTGCTGGCGCTGTGTAAGCGCACGGGCGATCGCCCGACAGATATTTCCTTTGGGCTGGGGCCGCGCATCAATGCGGTCAGCCGCATTCACGGCGATGCCAGCTTTTGTGTAGAGCTGCTGACCAGTCAGGACCGCGATCGGGCTAAACCCCTAGCCTACGAAGCCGAGTTGGCCAACACCCGCCGCAAAGCCCTACAGCGCGACCTCTACGAGCAGGTGATGGCGCGGCTAACCCAGATTGATCTCGCCACTACCCGCTGCCTGGTGCTGGCTGACGAGCAGTGGCCAACCGGCATTTTGGGCCTGGTGGCGGGGCAGGTGGCTCAGGCGCTGGGGCGACCCACTATTCTGCTGCGCATCGACTCGCCCAGCGAGGATGGCCGCCCTCGCCTGGCGCGGGGGTCCGCGCGTTCGGTGAAGGGGCTCGATCTGTACCAGCTGTTTCAGGCCCAGGCCGAGCTGCTCACAGGCTTTGGCGGACATCCTCTGGCGGCGGGGCTGACGCTGCCGGTGGAGCATATCGAGGTGCTGGCGGCGGCGCTCAACCGTATGGTGCGCGAGCAGCTGGGCGGCGACGGCGTGCCTCAGCCCGGTTTAGAGATCGATTTGACCGTGACCGTGGCTGAGCTGGGCCAGCCCCTGTTTCGCGAACTCAAGGGGCTGGAGCCCTGTGGCATGGGCAATCCGGTACCGAAGCTGCTCGTCCGCAACGTCTGGTTTCAAAATGCCTTTCACAGGCGGCTGCGCGATCGCCAGAACCAGACCGTTGGATTTATCAAAACTGAGTTTGAGCTGTGGGACGACGGGGCCCTGGCTGGCTTTCCGGGCGAGTGGTGGGGGCACTATCGCGACGAGCTACCTGCGGGCCGCTGCGATGTGGTCGTGGAGCTAGACTTCAACAGCCACAACGGCTACCACGTCAAACTGGTCGATGTGCGTCCGGTTCTGAATGCAGCAGCTGAGCCGCCGCCTCAGCCAGCTGCTTCAATTTTGGATTGGCGGCAGACGGTTCCAGCTGAACCAAAAGCCGTGCTCAAGGTAGACCAAGCGCCGGTCCAGTGGAGCGATTGGCAAGCCTGGCAGCGGCAGGCGGCACAGAGTGGGTTGCCCCTGGCCCTGACTTTTTCTGTCGAGAACGATGACCTATCGCCGGTTGAGATTTGGCAAGAGCTGGTAGGGATGGCCAAGTATCTGGCTCGTACGGGGCAAGGGGTAGCGCGATCGCAGCTCAGCGATCGGCTGCACCTGTCGGCTACCAGTCTGTCGCTCGGCCTGGCCGCCCTGGCGACGGCTGGGTTTGAGGTCACAGCCTTAGAGGATGATGCGATCGCCGTCCGAGCTGACCCGGTTCCCGGTGACTCTAAGTTGGAGCCCAGCGCAGAGCCTGATATAGAAATGGTGCAACGATTTTTAGATGCAGTACAAGAGGAGCAGTTTCGCCGGCGCTATTTTGCCCAGGTGCCGATAACGGCGCTTTCCTGGTAGGGTGGGCACTGCCTACTAAACATCCCTGCCATGGCCACCGACTGGTTTTACCCCTTTCCCCCTCTGATCGAGGGCACGCTGCTGAGGCGCTACAAGCGGTTTTTTGCCGATATTGAGCTCGAGACCGGCGAGGTAATTACTGCCCACTGCCCCAATACTGGGCCAATGACGGGGGTTTGCCACCTGGACGGACGGGTGCTGGTTTCCCACAGTGCCGACCCCAAGCGCAAGCTAGCCTACACCTGGGAACTGGCCGAAGTGCGCGACACGGTGCCCACCTGGGCAGGGGTGAACACAGCCCTGCCCAACCGGGTCGTGAAGTCGCTGCTGGAGGCGCGGCAAATTCCAGAGCTGGGGGAGTACAGCGCCATTCGCCCCGAGGTGCGCTACGGTGGCGACGGCAAAAGTCGCATCGACTTCGTAATTTCTGGGGAAGATAACCAGATCCCTACCTACATCGAGGTCAAAAACACCACCTGGGCCAAGGGCACCCTCGCTCTTTTCCCCGATACGGTGACGACTCGCGGCCAAAAGCACCTGAAGGAGCTGGCCGCTCTCATTCCTCAGGCTCAGGCGGTGATGCTGTACTTTATCAACCGCAGCGACTGCACCGACTTTGCCCCCGGCGACGAGGCTGACCCCACCTACGGCGTGCTGCTGCGGGAGGCGATGCTCAAGGGCGTGAAGGTGCTTCCCTGTCGTTTTGAGATTACGCCAGCCGGAATTCGGTATTTGGGATTGGCGAATTTAAGGGTGGATCAATAACACATCCGAATCACATAACCCCGATTCCAAACAGGCGACTTGCGTAGGGCATAGGCGCAGCCGAGCCAGGGGCTCTACGATGCTTGCCCAGCCCAGTCGGGGGTAGCCAAGGCGAATTCGGTATTAACCCTTCTAGCGGGCGGAGTAGGTGAGCGATCGCAGGGCAAAGTGGGGCAGCGCCAGCATGCGCCGCCAGCGCCAGGGCTCTTTGTAGAGCCGGTAGAGCCACTCCAGGTGGTTGTCGCACATCCACTGGGGAGCGCGAGACTTCACCCCCGCCCAGATGTCAAAGCTGCCGCCGACGCCAATCCAAATGCTGTTGGGGCAGAGGTGGCGGTGCTCACGAATCCACAGTTCCTGCCGGGGAACGCCCATACCGACCAGAACAACGCTGGGCTGAAGCTGCTCCAGGCGCTGCAAAAATTCGGGCTGGTCTTCGGGGCTCAGATAGCCGTGCTGGGTACCGACAACCTTTAGACCTGCCAGCTGGCGCTGCCAATAGAGACCAGCCCGTTCGGCCACGCTGGGGACGCCACCGTACATGAAAACAGTCTCTGTCGGCGCCAGGCGCTTAAGTACCGCAGCGGCTAGCTCAATGCCAGGGGCCCGCTCAATGCGCCGACCCCTGGCACGGAAGTATAAAACCACCCCGGCCCCATCGGGGATCACCAGCTCAGCATTGAGAATGACCTGGCGCAGGGCCGGGTTTTGGTCGGCCTGCATAGCCATTTCGGCGTTGAGGGTAACTACATGTGCCCCCTGCCCCTGGCGGTACCGATCGACTAGCCAGCCCGCATAGTCAGCCCGCCAGTGCACGGGCAAGCCCATCACCTTTAAAACTTCTGGGGTATTTGACCGATCTGCCAACACCATACGCCCCTTCCCAACCTGCATCTCTAAATGTAAAACGGCCTGGAGTGTAGACAGAATTCTTCAGCAAGGAAACTCAGTCTATGCGTGTTTCACTCAGGTCGCGATTAACCATAGAGACCATACCTCGAAATTGAGCTAATATGTCGCATTTCTCAACATTCAGGCAAAGGCTTTAAGGACGTGCTTCGAGGGTATCTAAGGCGAGGCGGGCGCGGGCCTGTACGGCTGGGGTTTCGTCGTGCTCAAAGATGCGGCGAAGGGAGGCGAGAATGAGCGGTTTTTTCTCAGGGTTGACCAGGTCTGTCGCTAGGGTCTGCAGCCCGGCCACCGCAGCGTAGCGCACAACCCATTCTGGGTCAGCGGTGGCCTGAGTGAGCACGTCTAGCACATCGCTCTGCGCGATCGCCGCCTGGTCGGCAGGCAGCAGCGCCCAGCGAATGGTGCCCAACCCCCGGGCCGCCGCCCGACGCACGCTGAGGGCAAAGTCACCCCTGGCGGTCTCCAGCAGCACGGGCAGGGCGCGGGGGTCACCAATCAGCGCCAGGGCGCGAATGGCCCAGGCCCGAGCGCCGTAGTTGTAGCCGTCGATCTGCTCCAGCAGGGCGGGCACGGCAGCGCTGCCCAAAGCGGCTAAGCCATCCACGGCGGCTACGGCGGCACCGGGGTTGTTGTAACCCAGCACCGTAATCAGGGCGGGAATAGCGGCGACATCTCGCGTGGCGGCTAAATTGTGAACGGCTGCCACCATCGCGCCCTTAGAGTCGGCGGCTTCGATCGCTCGAACTAGCTCTGCTACGGTTGCACCCACGCCTGCTTTACCAGTCCTACAACAGCTCATCCATTAAAACCAGCACCCGACGGGCCTCATCGCTCAGCGCCTGGCCAGGAAAGTCAAACTGGCGCAGGTGTGATTCTAAAACCCCCTGTAGGGCAATCAGCTTGAGGCTGTTTTCGGCCAGAGTAGCCGCGATCGCCTCTGCGGCCGGCAAATATCCAATCGCCCCCAGATCCATCATCGCCGATCGCCTGAGCTGGAGGTTGGGCTCTTGCAGGCGATCGACTAAGCGATCGCAGTAGGTGGCATCGCCCGTGAGCTGGTAGAGGGCGCGGGTGGCCGCGTTTTGCACCTGGGCCACGTCGTGCTCCAAAAAAGGAGCAATGTCCTCGACGGCGTCAGTCGCGCCCAGGGTGCCCAGGGCCTCAAGGACAGCGTTATAGGGCTGCACTAGGTGGGGCTTGCCGGGCACCGCCATGGCGGCCGCGATACCGCCCGCCAACAGCGCCCTCAGCGCCGGAATCGCCTGAGGGTCGCCCAGGGATTCTAGGGCCTGAGCTGCCGCTTCTCGCACGTAGTAGTCGTCGCAGCCCAGGCATCGAATCAGAACGGGAACGACGCTGCGATCGCCCAGCTTTCCTAATGCCCTGGCCGCATTGCGCCGCAGCGGATAGCCCCCGTCGGGGGCGCGATCGCTCTCGTCTTCTAGGGCAATGACCAGGGCCTCAACCGCCGCTGGCTCCGACACACGAAAACGCCCTAACCACCAGGCGGCGTAGTAGCGCAGTCCTGCATCGGCGGTTTGGCGGAGGTTGGCAATGGCCTGCTCAACCGTGAGAGGTTCTCCCTCAACATTGATTGGCTGTTGCAGATCCTGTTCCATGCTCCACGGCATCTCCAGCGATAATCAAATCGCCTAATCAGCCGCCAGGGGCTGAATGCTGACGATCTTGCCGCCCATGCGGGTGATGCGCTGCATTTCTTCGTTCATGCGGCTGTAGGGCACTTTAATAAAGGTGCTGCCGCTTTTACGAATGGGGTAGTTGTTTTGGTCAGTGGTCTCGTTTTGGCGCAGCCCCTCAACTTCGTAGAGAAAAATACGGTTGCCCGAGGGGGAGGTGGTCTGACTGCCAAAGGCGTTTTGAGCGAGCATAGGAAACTCTCCTGGTCGTTGCGAGATCTCGAATACGGGGCTAGGCGACGGGGGGTGTATTCCCAATATCTCTTGGGAATACACCCCCCGTCGGCTGGAGTTAGAGGCTAGCGGCGGTGACGCTGGTTACCCTGCCGCCCATGGCGTTGATCTGCTGCAGCTTGGCCGACAGCTTTTCGTAGGGCACCAGGTAGGAGGTGTTGATCCGCCGCACCTTGGGGTAGCGGGGCAGGTTAGCCCCCATAACCTCAATGCGGTAGACCTTGCCGGCGTTTTGGCCGTAGGGGGTCGATCCGCCCAACGCCTGGTTAGGGGTAGACAGCTTGTTGGCCTGAGACGACCAGCCCGCTGCCGCACTGGTAGGAGCAACGACCGATGACGAGGTGTTGCGGCCCAGCTCACCCGCCAGGCGGGACTTTTTGCCGCCCGCTTGCGAGGTATCGCTAGTAGCATAACCCCGGTACATCTGGAACATGCGGGTAAAGCCCACCGAACGCTGCCCGGCCTGGTAGACAAAGCTGCGGTAGTAGGGCACGACGTTGTCGCCAAAGTTGGCCTGGTACTCTTCGCTGTCAATGAAAGAATCCACGTCGGCGTCGTAGCCCTGGGTCTCGTAGCGATCGAGGTGCTCAACGACTTCAGACTCGTCGTAGACGGCGCGGCCCAGCAGGTGCTTGGTGTGCAGCTCGATCACGCGGGTCTGAAAGTTGCCGTAGAAAAACTTCTCTTTGTACAGCTCAGACTTGGCCACCGCTCGCACAAAGTCGCGCACGCTAATGTAGCCATTCTTCAGCAGCGACTCAGCCCCGACCAGGCGCTCAGACTTCATCAGGTAGTCGTTGCCCAGCAGCTGGCGGTATACAGCCTTGATCACGAGTTCGGCGTCTTCGGGAGACCAGTTGGCGCGTAGCTCTACGGGCGAGCTTTCATCGTACGCAGCGGTTCCCAACCGGGATGCTGCCGTTGTAATAGGCACAGGAATATCCTCCTTATCAACACAGTCTTATCAACACGGTGAGCGTGAACTCACTCTACGCAGCAGAATAAAAAAATGGCGAAGTACCCTTGGCTAAGCCCATCTAAGCCGAAGCGATCGCAGACCTTAGCCCCCGTCGCCCCCGCTCCTATGAGGTCGCCATCGCAGTCTTGCCAAAGCAAGACCAAGCACTCCGCCAGAGAGGCATTAAAGCCGCAGCCTAGGCTAGGTCGACTTTAGTTACCCGACCGCCCGTGCGGTTAACTTGCTGAAGCTTGCGAGACAACTGCTCGTAGGGCACCAAAAACTCGGTGCAGGTGCGGCGCACCTGGGGTCTGCCCGCTACGGCAGACTGAGTTACCCGAACCCGGTAGAGCTTCTCGCGATCGCCCCCAGACCCACCCACAATGGCGGCTCCGGTTGCTCCGCTGCCCACGGGCGAAGCAGAGTTTTTAGCAATTTCAGATACCAGCCTGGCCCGCGCGCCTTGGGCGCGATCGCTGGTGCCGTAGCCCCGGTAGAGCTGAAAAAAGCGAGTAAACCCGACCGTCTTTTGGCTCCGCTGGGTCAGGTGACCGCGATAGCTGGGCACCACATTGTCCCCAAAGTTGTCGCGGTACTCTTGGGAATCAAGGTAGGAATTGATTTCCGCTGCGTAGCCGTAGGTGTTATAAAGGTCGGTGTGAAAAGCGATTTCGTCCTGGCCGTAGGGCGCCCGGCCCAGCAGGTTTTTGTAGTTCAGCTCGATAAAACGATTTTGCGGACCGCTCAGGAAAAACTTATCCCGATATAGATCCGATAGGGCCAGAGCCCGCACAAAATCACGAACTGAAATGTCTCCCTGTCGGAGTAACGACTCGGCGCTGGTGTTGCGCTCGCTAGCCATGATGTACTGGTTGCCAAAGACCTGACGGTAAGCAGCCCGAATAACTGCTTCCACATCGCCTTCAGCCCAGTTGGGCCGTAGCTCAATCCGCATCGACTCGTTGTAGGGCGAAACGCCAAGGCGTCCCGCTGCAGTGGTTACTGCCATGGTTGCCTCCTTGGGCGTATATAGATACAACAATGCCCGGAGCAACAAACAATCGCTAACAAGTCGCTAACAACTGTCTGCCCCTCCGGGCAAATGGCCAACCTAGCTTAGAGCGTTGATGGCATAGTCGATGTAGGAGTTGGCTTCAACAGCGCCGTCGCCAGACAGACCGTGGTTAGCTTTGATGTGCTTCAGAGCTTCCACGTACCAGCTGGGAGACAGTTCGAAGGTGCTGTTGATTTCATCCAGGCCAGCCACCAGGTACTCATCCATGGGGCCAGTACCGCCAGCGATCAGGCAGTAGGTGACCATCCGCAGGTAGTAGCCGATGTCGCGAGCGCACTTGGCTTTACCGCGCTCGTCAGCAGCGTAGTTAGGCCCCTGCATCTGGGTGGTGTAGGGGAACTTGTTGTACACGGCTTGAGCGGCGCCGCTCACCAGAGAGTCAGACTTGTTGGTCAGAGCTTTAGCAGCTTCTAGACCAGACTGAGCCTGGCGAAAACGGCCAAAGGCAGTTTGCATTTCAGTGCTGCTCAGGAAACGGCCCTGGGAATCAGCAGCAGCCACAGCTTCGGTCAAAGGGGTTTTCATAGCTTAAGGTTCTCCTTCAGTGGTCTTCACAGCGAGTAAATCAAATGAAAGGGATTGCGCAAGTGGCCATTGGCCAGCGGGCACAAATTGGCGAAGCGCTCGGTTAAACCTAAGCAACTGCAGCCGCAGCCAGGTCGAAGTAGCTGCCGATCTCAGAAACGAGAGAGCTGCAATCACCCTGGGTGATGTTGCTGGTGTCGTTAACAATAGCGATAGCAGCACCTTTCATTTTCTCAACGCCAGCGGCTACGGAAGCACCGGGGGTACCCAGAGCCACGTAGGTCTCACGCAGGCCGTTCAGGCAGCGATCGTTGAGAACGCTGGCATCGCCGGAGAAGATAGCGTAGGTGACATAGCGCAGGATGATTTCCATGTCGCGGAGGCAAGCAGCCATGCGACGGTTGGTGTAGGCGTTGCCACCGGGAGCGATCAGCTGAGGTTGCTCGGCGAACAGAGCGCGAGCAGCATCAGAGACGATCTTGGAAGAGTTGCTGGTGATGCGGTTCACGGAGTCCATGCGCTTGTTGCTGTCGGACACCATGCGCTGCAGAGCATCGATCTGATCGGTGGAGAGGAAGTCGCCTCGTGCGTCGGCTTGGGAAACGACTTTAGTGAATGCGTCAAACATCGACTCAAATCTCCTAATATTTTTGTCGCTGAGTTGGTTTGAAAATGGCCCTTGAGCAATCAGAGGACCGAGTTAATCATTAGTTCAGCCGGAGCTGCCTAACCAATCTATAGGAAGGATCTTAAAGATCAGCGTGCTCGGTTTTCTCATCTAGTTTACATTTCTTCAAGCTTGTTCAAGCTTCTACGCAATCGGCTCAACATGCTCGAAAGGAAGGCTGATGAGAATGAGGGAAAGCGGCTCTGTAAGAGATCCGCAACATTCCTCGAAACCGTTGCCTGAATTGGCTTTCGCTAATTCAATTAACCCTCCAGACATGTTTATACACCGCCAGTGTGTCTTTATCTTTTACAAGTTATTAAGGAAAAGCTACCTTTGTCGCAGGGACAAAGCGAAAGAATTCAACTATTCTGGGCACTCTAGCCCTCCGCAAGCCGCTTCAAGCCTTCTCAGGCAGCGTAATATTGCGTAACAAATAGATTCTGCCTGAGCCGCCCCGCAAGGGCCGCTGCTGCTGCCTTTATAAAGGCGTGAACCCCTTTCTTGGGGGGCGATCGCGCCTTTTGCCGCCGACCATTTCAGCCATTGGCGGCATTCACCCTGGTGACAGCGGTATGATCCATAGAGAGCAGTGCGACCAGTGTTTGTCGGGCTGAGTCGATGCATTTCTGAGAACGCTAGTAAGTAATAGAACCTGCCCCATGGACGTAATGGACTTTTTCCGCATGAGTGCGGGCCAGTGGAATTCTCAACGCACCACCCACCACCTGCCCTTTCGCCGAGCCGAACTGGGCGGCTCTACGATTTCGGTAGAGGCCCTCGACCAGGGGCACCCCAGCGTCGTCGAAATTTGCCAGCTGCACGATGTCGACCCCGCCCTGGCGGTAGGCGGAGCCTATGTGACCTGGGACGGAGCTATGGCCTGGGACAAAGACGACGAAAACCATGCTGGCAGCACGGTGTTTGCCCTGGTGCCCGATGCCGACGACCCCAGCCGAGGTCAGCTCTTGCGCGAGCGGGGCTATGCCGAAATTGTGCCCGTAATTGGTCGCTACGAAATTGATGGCGATGGCGGGCTGCTGCTGATTACCGAGTATGAAACGATGAGCTCGGTTGAGCGCTTTTGGTTTGCCAACCCCAACCTGCGGCTGCGCACCAGCGTGGTGAAGCGCTTTGGCGGCTTTAGCACGGCATCATTCTGTGCTGAGTCGCGTCTGGCTGAGCCTGCCGCTGAAGCTGAAGACACCAGGGAACAGGCGTTGGCTCCTGTCTCGGCCTTCGGGTGGTAAGCGTTGGGCTAATTCCTTCGCGGTAGGGTAAACAGCATCACCACAGGCAAAGACCTCCCTAAATTAGGAAGGTCTTTGCCTGTGGGCATGACCAACTGTAGGTTCTACAGCAAAGCCGAATTCAATCTGTAGGGGTTGCCGTGGGACGAACGGCGTCATCCCGCTGCTGCGCAAATAACGCCATTAAGCCATCTCTACCAAATCTAGACCGCCTGTGGGCAGACGTCTGATTCAGGCTAGATGCCCAGGTGGGACTGTGGCTGGCATCGTCTCAAATTCTTTTTGGAGTGGAAAATAATGGTGCAGTAACTTTAAAGAAACGTGACTGTTTGTTACTCTCCCTGTCGAAATAAGAATGTCTGATCCCCGTTGCTCGTAGGCTAGGCCTTAGCTGTTTTTGACCCAGCTGTAGCTAAAACTCAAGCATAGTTAAGGGTCTTTAAACAGCATTGGAGATTGTCAATTTGTCGTGATCTCTGAGAGTTAGTAAAGGTCATTTTATTTTACGTGTGGAGGAAAAATCGTTGTGACTTTGCCGTTATTGACCTATGCTCCGAGCAGCCAAAACCAGCGTGTAGAGGGCTACGAGGTGCCTGGAGACGAGCATTCTGCAATTTTTACACTGGAGCAAAACCACGATAAAGCCGATGTTGATGCCCTAGTGACGGCGGCCTATCGGCAAATTTTTCACGAGCAGCAAATGCTGAAAAGCAATCGTCAAACGCTGCTGGAATCTCAGCTGCGGGGCGGCTTGATTTCGGTCAAAGACTTTGTGCGAGGCCTGGCCACCTCGGATGCCTTTCGCACCTGGAACTATGAGGTCAACAACAACTATCGCTTTGCAGAGTTGTGTGTGCAGCGTCTGCTCGGCCGAAACATCTACGACGACAAAGAAACCCTGGCCTGGTCCATTGTGCTGGCAACGAAAGGGGTTGAGGGGCTAGTTGACGCCCTGATGAGTAGTGAAGAATATGTGACTAATTTTGGCGATCGCACCGTACCCTACCAGCGGCGGCGGGTGCTGCCCCAGCGATCGCAGGGCGACCTGCCCTTTGAGCGCACCCCCCGCTACACCCGCGACCATCTGACCACGCTGGAAGCCCTGGGCTATGACTTTTCGAGCGATCGCCGCCTTGATCAGGGCGACTGGATGGAAACCCCTGACGGTGTGCGCAAGGCGGCTGGGGCCATAACGGCTGGCCTGGCCATTTTCTTTAGCCTGATAGCGGTAGCCGTGGTGCTGTCGTGGTTTGGCTGGATCTCGATTTGATCGCCAGGGTGGGACTGCCCCCCTTAGATTGACTGACACAGAGTTTACCTGCGCCTGTGACGTTGCCCTCCGAGACTGTCGGAGGGCTTTTTTCTGGGGCATGCCTCGCTGTTCGGCTTGGACTAGATCAGCGGTGGAACGGTGAGTCCCTTTAAAGTTTTAGCCTGATTCGCCAGCTTCTTGCCCTGTACCAGCACCACAAAATTTCCCAGGCCCATGGGGTTAATCAGCTGGTGCAGGCGATCGCGCCGCTGAATGGCTAGGTTGACGGTGGCGGGGTCATTGGCCTGAATTTGGCCCAGGGCCGTGAGGCGATCGCCCAAGCCCAGCGCCATCAAAAACATGCCCTGCTGCGTCGCCCCCAGGGTCTCTAAACCACAGTGCTCTCCCTGACGTTCTAGCGCCGTGAAGTTGACGTGGGCGGTAATATCTTGGTGACCCAGGTGGCTGTAAGGGTTGTTGTGGTGGGCGTGCTGGTAGTAGCACTGTAGCGTGCCCTGGGCGCGGGCGCGGCTGTAGTAGCGGCTGGCGGGGTAGCCGTAGTCAATGGTGAGTACGTAACCTCGATGCAGCTTAGCCGCAACGGTCTGCATCCAGTCCAGCGCGGCCAGGTGAACTTCGGTGCGGTAACCCACGGCATACTGAGGGTCAGCTAAATCGATGCCGACGAAGGCAAAATAGTCGGCCAGACGCGGAGTAGAAGGGGCGTCCACGACTTCTCGAAGCGGTGTGTTGGGGTTGTCGGTCAGCGTAATGTAGACCTCTTGCAAACCCGATTCTAGGATCATCACCTGGTGCACGGGCAGGGCATCGACCAGTTCATTTGAAAACAGGCAGCCGGTAATGCTGTCGTCGGGAATGTTTGCTAAATTTAGCCAGCTAACTTTGCCCGCCCACGGCGACAAGCGCTGCTCTTGGGCAGCTCGCAGCTGGTCAGACCTCTCGACGATTTGATAATTCAGGGCGGCAAAGCAGTCAGGAAAGTGATTCTGCAAAGTGCTCAGCACATCGACGGCGACCAACCCCTGTCCAGCGCCCATTTCTACTAGAGCAAAGGGATCGGGATGCTCCAAATGCGCCCACATTTCGGCAAACTGGGTGGCCAGCAGCTCGCCAAAGTCGTGGCCTAGGTGGGCGGAGGTCACGAAGTCTCCTTCAAACCCAAGGATGGCGTCTTTGGTGCTGTAGTAGCCCCCTTTGGGGTGGTAGAGGGCCAGATCCATAAACTCGGCAAAGGTGATGCGGCCCTGGGGCGATGGGTGGATGCGATCGCGCAGAACTTCGTGCAGGGCAGGATTGTGGGGCATGGGGCGATGGGGAAAGGAGACTATTTTGGATTTTAGATTTTGGATTTTGGAGGGGTTGACTGCCATTCAATCTAAAATCGCCAGTCTAAAATCCAAAATCAGCTCAGCTGCTCCCTTAGTTTATCGATAGACTCGGCCACGGCCAGACATTTGGTGCCTCGACACACCATCCCCACTGCCCTGGGCGGCAGGTCGTGGGCTACAGAAAAAACCGTAGTAGGCCAGTACTCACGCGCCAGTTCAGGGATGGTGGCCGGTGTGGCTTTGACCACGGTGCCATGGAGAAACCAGTTGAGGCCCGACAGCAGGCTAGGGCAAGCGCGGGGAATGTCTTTAATGACCGTGCCAAAGGCTTGCAGGGTGCGGTCGGCGCGATCTAAATAGTCTAAGTTGTCGGTGAGCAGAGACAGCCGCACCAGGTTGGCAACAGCGATCCCATTCGCCGCCGGGGTGGCGCTGTCCTGGTAGGGGCGCTCCTGGACTAACAGCTCGGCGTCAGCGGCGGTGCTGAGGTAGCCGACCTGGTCGGGGCTCCACAGGCGGTGGTCAAATTCCTGCTGGGTGGAGAGGGCGAGCGAGAGCCAATCGACTTTGGGTAAATCGGCGATCGCATCTAGGGCCGGATTTTTGGCGATCGCTAACTCGGCCTGGTGCAGGTCTAAACAAGCTTTAATCAGCAAAGCGTAGTCTTCGGCCTGGGCCAATACCTGGGGTACGCCGTCGTAGCCCAGTCGGTGGAGGTAGCTGCCCACCCACTGATGCTGACGAATGTAGTCGGCGGCGATCGCGGCGGTCACCAGGTACTCAGGCTCTTGCAACGCCATCGCTGCCCGAGCCAGGCCAGAAATCATCAGGCTATTCCAGGCCACAATCAGCTTGGTATCGGTCACTGGAGGAATGCGCCCCGGCCAGGGATGAGTTTTAGCCGCCTGGTTGTCGGGGGCTGGGGGAAAGGTGTCTAGGGCCGCGGCTGGAGTTCCGTAGCGCAGGGTAAAGAGCTTATCCAGCGCCGACTCGACGCTCAGGGAGAGGGTATCGGGGTGGGAACGCTGCAGCACAATTTTTCCCTCAAAATTGCCGGCTGGAGGTAGCGCAAAGGCCTCGGCCATCCCCTGGAGCTGCTCTTTCGTCAGGGCAGACTCTAAAACCGGGTGGGGCCAGACGTAGAAGGCGCCCTCCTCAGGCTCGGCGTCGTGGCGGGTGACAAAGCTATCAGCATCCTGGGCGGCATAGAAGTAGCCAGCAGGAGCGGTCATCTCGCGCTTTAGCCAGGTGTGGGTGCGCGCGATCGCTCGTTCAAACGCAGGCTTCCGCTGTCCGCTGGCCCACAGATGGGCCAAATACTCCACAATCATGCCGTTGTCGTAGAGCATTTTTTCAAAGTGGGGCACCGTCCAGCTCGGGTCAACGGTGTAGCGGTGAAAGCCGCCGCCCACGTGGTCAAAAATGCCGCCCAGAGCCATATCTCGGCCCCGCTGTCCGCAAATGTGGGCAATATCTAGCTCCAGGTCGAGCCGCA
The DNA here is from genome assembly GCA_003022385.1 of filamentous cyanobacterium CCP3. Lineage (GTDB taxonomy): Bacteria > Cyanobacteriota > Cyanobacteriia > Phormidesmidales > Phormidesmidaceae > Nodosilinea. The sequence goes on from PYGV01000021.1 coordinate 22,158, forward strand.
GCCCGCCCAGCGCCGCTGCAGCGTAGGGAATCATCGGAAAACAGGTACCCTGCCCGCTTGGGATGAGGATCTTAGCGTTTGTGCCCAGCCCGGCATAGAGCAAATCTGTCGATGGAATTGACAGAGCCTCGGGCAGTTGTGCCCCCTGGTGCAGGTTACTCACCACCGCCTCGGTAATCTCAGCCAGGCGAGATTTCTCGGTGTCATAGAACTGGCGCAGGGCGGTGAGCACCTGCAAAAAGCCCGGTCGTCCGTACTTCGGCTCCATCGGAAAGTAGGTGCCGCCGTAAAAAGGCACCCGTGTTTCGGGATGTAGCACCACGTTCAGCGGCCAACCGCCCTGCCCGGTGAGCATTTGCAGCGCCTGCATGTAGATGCTGTCGATGTCGGGCCGCTCTTCGCGATCGACCTTAATAGGAATGAAGCTGGCGTTCATGTAGGACGCGATCGCCTCATCCGAAAACGCCTCGCCCTCCATCACCGTGCACCAGTGGCAGCTGGAATAGCCAATCGAGAGAAAAATCGGCTTGTCATCAGCTTTGGCCCGCTCCAGCGCCTCGTCGCACCAGGGCCACCAGTCGATCGGGTTTTCGGCATGTTTGCGCAGATACAAACTGGGCGAATCTGCCAGACGATTGGTCATAACTCTGGGCCAGTAAGAGCACGACTACCCTACCACGTGAAAGTCGCGAGATTCAGAGCCTGTAGTTTGAGATCGCAGGATGGGAAAACGGCTCCTATGGCCTGTGGCATATTGGCAATTCTGTTTTCTATAAAAACGTATCACTCGCCTCGCCTTGCCAGGTTTCTTTAAGTAGACAGCCCCAATTAAACGATGCTGTAGGGTGCGCTGTGGCGGCAGCCCAATGCACCGCCGGGGTTAGCTTTGTGCGTCACGCACAGCAATGACGCGCCCTACGAGTAATTGCGATCACTGACTCAGCCCCAGTAAAGATATCTCCAAAGTAAAGATATCTCCAATAAATGATCTTCTGAGTTCTGATGTAAAAGCGCGGGAAAGCGCAAAGTAGCTGCCATGCCAAGTTCTTGTTTAAGCGTAGTAGTGGCTTTTATTCAAAGCAAATTGTCATCCATAGCTTGAATAGAATTTGCAGGGCTATTTCATTCTAAAAACGGTTTTGAGGGTATGTAGGCCAAATTTGCAAACCCTTCAGTCGTACGCCAGATCACGACTGCACACCAAAACTCGCTTCAGTCCGCTGCAACAGTCGATGTAGGTTGGGTTGAGGCACGAAACCCAACGCCCGCATGGGTTACGCTATCGCTAACCCATCCTACATTTGAATTGGCCAACCCACTTATCAAGGCCTGGAGGCGTACGCGAGAGAGCAGGTGCATAGAAGTAGTAGCTGATATACCCATCGCTGCAATTTGCTGCCATGCTATGAACGTTGTCATTGACGCGGTTTCGCTATGGTTTCTGCGCCCCTGTCTTCTGAAATGCCTTCCCCTAGCCACCGCGCTGCCATCCTCGCCGCTCTAGAGCGTTTGATCGATGTGATCGCCCAGCTGCGCCACCCCGAAACCGGCTGCCCGTGGGATTTGGCCCAAACCCCCACCAGCCTGATTCCCTACGTAATCGAAGAGGCCTACGAGGTGGTCGATGCCATTCAGGTGGGGGAGAAGGATGCGATCGCAGAAGAACTCGGCGACCTGCTGCTTCAGGTGGTGCTGCAGGCCCAGGTCGCCAGCGACAAAGGCGACTTTGACCTGGGCACCGTGGCCACGGGCATTGCCGACAAGCTGGTGCGCCGCCATCCCCACATTTTTGGAGACGCCAGCGGGGCCACTCCTGAAGAAGTGAGCCAAAACTGGGACCGCATTAAGGCCGCAGAGAAGGGCATTCCCCACAACCCTAACCAGCTCACCCCCAAGCTGGTCAAGTACAGCCGCACCCTGCCGCCCTTGATGGCCGCCAGCAAAATCTCCGTCAAAGCCGCCAAAGCCGGGTTTGAGTGGGATGACATCGACGGCGTGTGGGACAAGTTTCACGAAGAGCTGGGCGAGTTTCGCGCCGCCCTGGCCAGCGAACCCAGGGAAAACCAGCAGGCGGAGCTGGGCGACCTGCTGTTTACCCTGGTGAACCTGGCCCGCTGGTACGACCTCGACCCCTCGGAGGCGCTGCAAAGCACCAACCGCCGGTTTATTCAGCGCTTTGAGCTGGTCGAGGCGGTGGCCGAGAAGCCCCTGGGGGACTATGCGATCGACGAACTGGAAGCGCTGTGGCAGAAGGCGAAGGCGCGGCTGGCACAGCCCGAAAGCTAGGGATTTTCAACGCCTGATGGCACCCCAGGGCTAGCTGGCTATGGCTGGCGCTTGGTCGCGACTCCCTGATAAAAATAGCCCACCACCTTTGGTATCTTTTCGGCGTAGGCGGCCTCTAGCTTTACCTGGTCAAACTGCTGCTCGATCAGCTGGCGCATGTCGCGGTTGATGTGGCATCCTCCGCCAATGCGCTTTTGCAGAGGCGTCAGCCTGTTCTGCCAGGTTTGAATGTCGGGTTCGTGGCTGAGGCCGTGCTCGACAAAAAAGAACCGGCCACCGGGCTTGAGCACCCGATAAATTTCGGCCAGAGCCTGCTCGACATTGGGAATGCTGCACAGCGTAAATGTGCTGATTACACTATCAAAGGTGCTGTTTGCCATAGGCAGCGCTTCGCCGCTCAGCATGTGGTGCTCGACCACAATAGGAGAAGCCTCGATGCGCTTTTGGGCCAGATGGTGTACGCCTGGGCTGGGGTCTACGGTGACAATCTGGCGCACGTGGTCGGGGTAGTAGGGTAAATTTAACCCGGTGCCAAAGCCGATTTCGAGAACTGCGCCGCTAACCTCGGCTAGCGCGTTCCGCCGGTAGCGCTCTAGCGTGGGGCCAGCCATGGACCAATCGAGCAGGTAAGGCAAAATTTTTTCGTTATAAAGGCCCATTGGGCTACGCTCCCGTCGGTCTAGCGATCCATGTTAGGGGTTATTCTACACACCGCACCTAAGCACTATGGCTTTCAAACTGACCAAAGAACCTTCGATTGAGACCAAGATTCGCTGTATGCGGCAGCGGGTGCGGTGGCAGCATCCCCAGCTAATCGAGCGAGGTATTGACCAAACTCGCCTGGTCATCGACGAGAGCGGTGCAGATGACGAGGCTTTCTCGTTTTTGGTGGTGGGCGACAGCGGCACCGGACGGCACCGCCGCAGCAGCCCCCAGCGCCAGGTGGCCAAGCAGCTGCTAGCCCATGCCGACTCGGCCAGGTTTATGCTGCACACGGGCGATGTGGTGTACCTGGTGGGCTCGCGCGACCAGTACCAGTCGAACTTTATTAAGCCCTACCGGGAGTGGCTGGTGGGGGGCGACGACTATCGGCACCTGCCCTACGATCGCATGGTGTTCAAGCAGCCCATTTTGCCGGTACCGGGCAACCACGACTACTACGACCTGCCCACCCTGATCGGTCTGCTGTCGGGCATAACGGGGCCGCTGCGCTTTGCCCTGCGCTCTTACCTCGATCTGGACGTCAGCTGGCGCGGGTCTCACCGGGGCGACGCCTACGCCAGAGCGTTTTTGGACTACCTGAAGGCCGTACCGCAGGATGCTTTGGGCCAGCATTTAGATACTCACTACACCAGCACTGTAGACGACCCCGTGGGAGGCCGCCGCGCCCTTACCTATCGTCCTGGGGAGTTTACCCGGCTGCCCAACCGCTACTACACCTTTCGCTACGGCGGCATCGACTTTTTTGCCCTCGACTCCAATACGTTTAACCAGCCCCTACCCGTCATTCACGACCGGGCCAGTCGTCAGGAGCTACAGCAGCAGTGTCGGCAGCTTGAGGCCGAAAAGGCCGACCTGATGCGACAGGTGGGGGTTGAGGCCATTACCCCCGACGATGAAGACCCCCAGGAATATCTCACCGAGAAGATTGAGTCGATCGACGAGCAGCTGAACGACATTGCCAAGCAGCTCGACAGCGCTCGCATTGCCACTGTAGATGCCGAACAGCTCGACTGGATACGCGATCGCCTGATGGCCTCCTGGCAAAACCCAGCGGTGCGGGGGCGCATTGTGTTCTTTCACCACCCGCCCTACGTCACCGAAGCGACCAAGTGGCCCCAGGGGCAAACCCTGGCGGTGCGCCACCACCTGCGCCAGGTACTCAACGCCGTCGCCGCCGAGGTCGGCGATATGGCCCAGGGCCGCCCTCTAGTTGACCTGGTGCTCAACGGCCACGCCCACTGTTTTGACTACCTGACTACGGGCGACACTGGCCACGGCGATGCCCATATGGCCTGGGTAGTTTGCGGCGGCAGCGGCTACAGCCTCAGGCGGCAGCGCGAAGAAGGCCCCGAGCTGCCAGAAACGATCGATGGTACCCCCCGCACCGTCGCCAAGTCGCACCTGTACCTAGGCCGCAGCGGCAAAGGCAGCCACCTCAGGCGGCCCTACTCAGGCCTGCGCGTCGAGGTATCAGGCGGCAGCCCGCCGAAGCTGACCCTAACCCCGCTGGTGGCGGAGAAGTTTGACGGCCACTGGAAGGGGTTTGAGATGGAGTCGTTTGAGGTGTGATGGATGAGTGGATGAGTGGATGAGTGGATGAGTGGATGAGTGGATGAGTGGATGAGTGGATGAGTGGATGAGTGGATGGACCCACCTACCCATCTACCCACCTACCCATCTACCCACCTACCCATCTACCCATCTACCCACCTACCCATCCACCCCTACTCCCAGCTGCTTCACATCCACCGCATACCCGGCTACCACTAAGTACACCGCATCGGCGACGGTGCCGACTTGGCGAGTCAGGCTGCCGAGGCGATCGCGAAACAAGCGCCCGATTGGGTAAGCAGGCACCACACCCCAGCCGGTCTCTTCGGAAACCAAAATGACGGTGCTGGGGGTCTGTTGCAGGCTTTCGATCAGGAATTTCACGGTACTTTGCCAGGTGGCGTCGTCCTGCTCCAGCAGGTTGGCCAACCAGGTGCCGAGGGAGTCGATCAGCAGGCAGTCTTGGGCGGTGGCGGCGAGAATGGCCTCGGATAGGGCAATGGGCACTTCTTGCAGGTGCCAGTGGGGGGGGCGGCGATCGCGGTGCAGTGCCACCCGCTGTTGCCAGTCCAGATCTGTCGGGTCAACGCTGGAGGTGGCGATGTAGATGACCGACTGGCCCGATTGGGTGGCCAGGGCTTCAGCCCACTCGCTTTTGCCCGATCGCGCCGGGCCGGTAACTAAGAAGATGCGATCGTTTGTGGTCAAGGGAAGTATTGTTTCCGAAGCAAGCTAGGGCCTAAAGGCGCTGGTTCCAGTGTAAATCAGCGAGCGTAGGTGGTGCCGCTGCTGCCCTGGCCCAGCGATCGCAGAAGGCGGTAGCGTCCGTCAATGATTTCGCGGCTGACTCGGGCGAAGGTCATGGTGGGGGTTTGGGTTTACAATGGCCTATGCCCATTATGCCGCTGGCCCCCTCATGCCGCTGGCTCTAGCGTGCCGCTGGTCCAGACTGGTCGTTGCCTGAGCGCAATCCTTTGCAAGGCCAAATCCGGTCGATTGCAGGCCTAACATCTCTGTTTACCGGGTCTGAGAGAATAATCCTGCTGGTTTAGCTTCTCTAGGGGGCCAGGGGCCACTAGACTAGTGGCAGTTGTTTAGGCGAGATGCAGTCGTTGAGCGATGCGCAAACTACACCGCTTCCCCTCACCGTAGACCGCAGAGAGCTGCAAGAGCTGGTGCGATCGCAGCTACAGGTACTGCTGGAGCAGGGCAATTTGCCAGGGGCCAAAGCGCTCCTGGTGCCGGTGCAGCCTGCTGATATTGCCGAGGCCATTGAAGAGCTGCCCGAGGCCATGCAGGCGATCGCCTTTCGGCTGCTGGGCAAGGGCGAGGCGATCGAGGTTTACGAGAACCTCGACACCAGCATTCAGCAGGCGCTGATCGAAGACTTCAAGCGTCAGGACGTGCTCGACATCGTCGATAAAATGTCGCCTGACGACCGGGCCAGACTGTTTGACGAATTGCCCGCCAAATTTGTGCGCAGCCTGCTCGCTCAGCTCAGCCCCCAAGAGCGCGAGGCCACAGCTCAACTGTTGGGCTACGAGGCGGGCACCGCCGGGCGCATCATGACCCCGGAGTACGTCGCCCTTAAAGAAGGCTGGACGGTGCTGCGCGCCCTCGACTACATTCGCAGCCGCGCCTTTGTCAGCGAAACCATCTACTACCTGTTTGTCACCGATGCCGCCCGCCGTATGACCGGCATTCTCTCGCTGCGGCACCTGGTCACCGGCCAGCCCGAGCAAACTATTGGCGACCTGATGACCCGTGAGGTGATCTCGGTGCGCACCGACACCGACCAGGAAGAAGTGGCTCGCCTGGTGCAGCGCTACGACTTTTTGGCGGTGCCGGTTGTCGATACCGAAGACCGTCTGGTGGGCATTATCACCGTCGATGATCTGATCGATGTGATCGAGGCCGAAACTACCGAGGACATCTACACTCTGGGCGGCGTGCAGAGCGGCGGCGACAGCTATTTTCAGTCAAACCTGTTCGATGTAGCTCGCAAGCGGGTGGTGTGGCTCTCGATTTTGCTGGTTACCAATACCGTCACCACCGCCGTCATTCGCAGTCAGGAAGATATTTTGCAGCAGGTGGTGGCCCTAGCGGCCTTTATTCCGCTGCTGATTGGCAGTGGCGGCAACGTGGGGGCGCAGTCGTCTACGGTAGTAATTCGCGGCCTCAATACCCAGGAGATTGGCCCCAAGCAGGCACTTTCGGTAATTCGGCGGGAGGCGATCGCAGGTACTGTGCTGGGTCTTATGCTGGGGGCCGTAGTCACCGTTTGGGCCTACCTGCTGCAGGGAAACCTGCCCGTTGCCATGACCGTGGGCATTAGCCTGGTGGCGATCTCTATTCTGGCCTCGACCGCCGGGGGCAGCTTGCCCATTTTGTTTGAAACCATGGGGTTTGACCCGGCCCTGATGTCGGCTCCGTTTATCACCACCATTGTCGATGTGCTGGGGGTGCTGCTCTATCTCACCCTGGCCCGTCACCTGCTCGGGCTGGCTTAGTCAACCAACGGAAGCATAACGGCCTGTTCTGAAACCAGTCAGCGGGCTCCCGGCCTCGTTATGTTAGCCTCGCTACCCATTTGTCTTAGGATAGAAGCATAGTGGCCGGGTTCTAGCCCACAATCTGATCATGGTGCTGTACTTTTTACCCGCTTCTCGATACAAATGTTTACAATGTAGCTGTGAGATAGTGGGGGTTGAGGTTGCCTAACCGCCTACGCTCAATAAGCGTCATATTCAATAAGCTCGTTTCATTTACGTAATTTAAGGTCAGCTAGGTCAAAATTAGTTCACCCAAAACCTTAGCCACCGTTCTGCGTTTGTAGCCTCAGCCATCCCTAGAGACCATTTTGGGATTATGGATTTAAACGGTTCGCCCACCTTAAACAACCCACCGCGCTCAAGTCCCGATCACCCCGAGTCTTCCGTGCTGCAAAAGATCAAGCAAGACCTCAAAAACGATCTGATCGCCGGACTGCTGGTGGTTATTCCGCTGGCCACGACCATTTGGCTGACGATTACGATTTCCGCCTGGGTAGTGCGTCTGCTGACTCGCTTTCCCAAGCAGCTGACGCCCTTTGATGGCCTCAACCCTGTTCTGCTGAATTTTATTAACCTGCTGATTGGCCTGTCGGTGCCGCTGCTAGCGATTTTGATTATCGGCCTGATGGCCCGCAACATCGCGGGGCGCTGGCTGTTGGATGTAGGCGAGAAGGTGGTGCAGTCGATTCCGCTGGCGGGGTCGGTGTACAAAACCCTGCAACAGCTGTTGCAGACAGTTTTTCAGGACTCCAGCACTCGCTTTCGCAAAGTAGTTTTGGTGGAGTACCCCCGTAAGGGCGTTTGGGCGATCGCCTTTGTGACCGGGGCAATGACCGCCGCCGCTGTGCCCAGTGCCTCAAAGATGCTGAGCGTGTTTGTGCCCACCACTCCCAACCCCACTAGCGGCTGGTACGCCATCGTCCCCGAAGCCGACGTCATAAACCTTTCCATCTCCATTGAAGACGCCTTTAAAGTGCTGCTCTCTGGCGGCATTGTTGGCCCTAACTTGGCTTCGGCTGTGCCCGCCGATCGCACCATGGCCCTGGTCAACGAAGGCGATACGCCCATCTCTCTAGGCCAGGGCGATGCTGAGATAGACCCGGAAAGGGCTACCTACCCGCAGCAACTTTCCGTCTTGTCGATGGAAGAAGATTGCTAAGATATAGCCTGGCTTTAGCCTGATTGCCCCCGGCAGCGCCCAAACCGGCCGCTGGGGCAGTGCTGCTTGAGCAAGAATTCTACACCGCCGCTTCTGGGAGACATTGACTATGCAAGCTCGCCGTATGGCCCGCGAGTTGGCCCTACTGGGCCTCAGCCAGCTTCCTGAAAAGCCTGGCAAACTAGTCATGCAAGACTTTGAGAAGCTGCTGCTAGCCGCCGTTCAAACCCTGACTACCGAAGCTAAAGACGCCCTCGAAACCGCCTCTGATGAGCTAAAGCGAGGCAACCAGCACTTAGTCGATAGCGGCACCCGCGCCAGCGATGTCGAAAAAGGGCGAGCCATGGTCGAAGCTGCGATCGCTCTCACCCAGGCCGCTATCAACCGTCTCGCCCACGCGGTCGAGCTGCCTGAGTTTATTCGCCTCAGCAACCAGTCTGAGATCGAAGCCTTTGCCCTGGAACTGCTCAGCAACACCGCCAAGCACCAGACCCAGGTCGACACTATTCTCGACGAAGTGATGGTCGCCTGGAATCTCAAGCGCCTGGCCCGCATCGATCGCGACATTTTGCGCCTGGCCGTGGTCGAAATGCACTATCTAGGCACCCCCGACCGGGTTGCCATTAACGAAGCGGTAGAGCTAGCCAAGCGCTACAGCGACGACGACGGCTTTCGCTTTATCAACGGCGTGCTGCGGCGGGTGGTGACCCGTGGGGAGGCAGAGGCAGGGGTCGAAGAGAGTGGGGCGGCGGTGGATGGTTCGGTGGTGTAGGTGAGTGGGTGAGTGGATAGGTGGGTGGGCCGGGGCCGCTGCTGGTGTGGAGTAGCGAACCTCTGGTTAGGCCCTCAGGACGATACTATTAAAAACAGTAAAGACATCCGCAAGGTAGCTCTGATATGTCTGGGTTTAACTGGTTTCAGCGCAGTTTTGACAAGTCTAAAAGCGCCGAGGCCGACGCTAAAGCCGCCGAGGCCAAAGCCGCTGAGGCCAAAGCGCCTGAAACTGCAAAAGAGGCGAGTTCTGCTGGCCCTCAGCTCTCGTCGGAGGACTACCTGAAGTGGGCCAAGGCTGCCTACCAAAATATTCAAAAGCAGCAGAGCGAAGCAAAGCCCGAGGAACTACCTGAAGCAAAACCAGAGCAGCGATCGCCCGAGGCTACGCCAGTCGCTGAGGTTGAGGAAACGGTTGTTGCCCTGGCGGTAGAAACTGAGGTGGCGGCAGCCAACGATGGGGCCGAAACCGAAGCTGCTGCACCCCAAGCTGCTGAATCAGTAGCCGCTGACGACGAGGCGATCGCCGCCGCTGCCCCAGAAACCGTAGCGGCTGAGCCTGTAGCGACTGAAACTACAGCGGACGAGGTAGAACCGCCCGCTGACGAGACCGCCGCGCCTGAACCTGTCGCCCCTCGCCCCTTTTGGGCGCAGGCCGAGGCCGAGCGGCAGCAGCGTCTGGCCCAGCTCGAAGCCGATGCCATTGTGGAGCTGGAACCCGAACCCGAACCCGCCGCCGTCGCTGCTCCACCGGCCCCTATCCTTCCCGACATCGATCTCGATGAAGCCTTTCTCTGGTCAGCAGAAGTGCTGGCGGCCCAGGGGCGACGCCCCGACGATATCTCGGCGGAAGAAATTACCTGGCTCAACAAGCTGCGCCAGGGGCTTAACAAAACCCGCCTCAGCCTGGTCAACCAGCTCAAGGCCATCGTCGGTCAGGGGCCGCTCAACGACGATGCAGTGATGGAAATCGAGGCGCTGCTGCTGCAGGCCGATGTGGGTGTCGCCGCCACCGACAAAGTGATTGCAGCTCTACAGGATCGGATGCGCCAGGAGGTGCTGCCGCCCGACCAGGCGATCGCTTACCTGAAATCCATTCTGCGCGACATGCTTGACGCCCCCCTAGGCGACACGCACAACCTCACCTTTACCCCCGAAAAAGACAGCTTTAACATTTGGCTGATGACCGGGGTCAACGGGGCAGGCAAAACGACCACCATCGGCAAGCTGGCCCACATCGCCAAAAAATCGGGCTACAACACGCTGATTGCCGCCGCTGACACCTTCCGCGCTGCTGCGGTGGAGCAGGTCAAAACCTGGGGTGCCCGCAGCGATGTAGAGGTCATCGCCAACCCTGGGCAGAATACCGACCCGGCGGCGGTGGTCTATGACGCGATCGCCGCCTCCCAGTCCCGCAACATTGAGCTGCTGCTGGTCGACACCGCCGGTCGCCTGCAAAACAAAAAGAACCTGATGGACGAATTGGCCAAGATTCGCCGCATTGTCGACAAAAAAGCCCCCGATGCCCAGGTCGAAGCCCTGCTGGTGCTCGACGCCACCCTGGGCCAAAACGGTCTGCGCCAGGCCGAAGTCTTTGCCGAAGCCGCTAACCTCAGCGGCGTGGTGCTCACCAAGCTCGACGGCACCGCCAAGGGCGGTGTTGCCCTGGCCGTGGTCGAGCAGCTCGGCCTGCCGATTCGCTTTATCGGTGCGGGCGAAGGCATCGAAGACCTGCGGCCCTTTTCCAGCTACGAGTTTGTCGAAGCTCTGCTGAGCGGCTAGGCTGCTGCGGGTCGTGGCAGCTGCGTGACGCTAATCACCCAAAAATCTCTCGGGCTATTACCTGGAGATTTGGGAATGTCGCTGATTCAATCGCGTCATCGTCGTGAAATTTCAGTGGGGCCGCGTATTCCCCATCTACCAATCGGTAAACAAAAATCGTAGGGCGTTTAGGAACGCCTAAATAACGGGCTGGCCCCAGGGCCAGGTAGTCTACCAGCCAATATTCCTGCACGCCTAAGCTCTCGTACTCGGCCAGCTTGTGGAGGTAGTCATCTTGCACCGAGCTGCGACTGACAATCTCTACGGTCAAAATAGCGGGCGATTCTAACACGGCCGGGCGATCACCCAAAGCCTCTAAATCAGCCGATTCTGCGACGAGTACATCAGGTAAACGGGAGTCATCTTCTCCGGTGCGCTGGCCAATCTCGCCGCGAATGGCCTCCCAGCCGTAGCCTAACCGCCGAATCTCAGCGCGAAAGGTATCCTCCAGGAAACGGGCAATTTTGATATGTGACCAGGCTGGCGGAGTCATCGCAACAAGCTGCCCCCGCACCAGTTCATAGCGAGTATCCGTGCCATCGTCATAGGTTAGATAGTCGGCGAAAGTAGCTGTATTTGCTTTCGTTTGAACCATCGGGCTACCGAGGTGCAGGGCTGAGGTAATAGGCTTATTCTACTGCCGCATCAGATATGACCCAAACGACTTTAGCGACTATAGGAATGCTAGAGGAGATGACCAATCGTGGACGATGCTGGCTCACACCCTAAAGGTATGGGTAAATGGGGCGGACATTATTACAATAGGTAAACGTGGGGCACCTAACCTGCTTCACGCTGCGATTCCCAGCGGGATACTCGTTTTGAGTTGCTTCCCGAACGCTTCGTAAATTGCCCTCCACTGCAAAGTTGAGGGGTTTTTGTGCTTCTAATTTTTCTTTTTCCCTGTAGCGCTCCCTATGGCTTTCTCTTCGATTACCCGTGCTCTGCAACGCTCTCCCCTGGCGGGTGAACTGCTGACCAAGCTTGACCAGCAGGGCCGCTTGGTGCTCAACGGTGTCGCCCGCCTGCCCAAGGGCTTGGTTTCCTCGGCGCTGGCCCAGGCTCAGCAGCGGCCCCTGCTGGTAATTACCGCCACCCTCGAAGAAGCCGGGCGATGGGCCACCCAGCTCGAAGCAATGGGCTGGGACACGGTGCACTTCTACCCCACCTCTGAGGCCTCGCCCTACGACCCCTTCGACCAGGAGTCGGAAATGACCTGGGGCCAGCTTCAGGTTTTGGCCGAGCTGCTAGCGCTGAAAGGAGAAGAATTGGCGACGCGCAAGCTGGCAGTGGTTGCAACCGAACGGGCTCTGCAACCCCATCTACCCCCGGTATCGGCGCTAGAGCCTTACTGCCTGCGGCTGGAGCTGAAGCAGGAGATCAACTTTAAGGAACTGGGGCAGCGGTTAGCCACCCTCGGCTACGAACGAGTCACGGTGGTCGAAACCGAAGGCCAGTGGGCCCAGCGGGGCGACATCATCGACGTGTACCCCGTAGCGTCGGAGCTGCCTGTACGCCTAGAACTCTTTGGCGACGAGCTGGAGCGCCTGCGCGAATTTGACCCGGCCACCCAGCGATCGCTCGATGCGATCGGCCACCTGGTGCTCACCCCCACCCAGTACGGCCCGGTGATTATCGAGCGCCTCCGCGACCAGGGCCAGCTCGATGGCCTGCTGTCTGAAGCTGCCCAGGAAGGCCTGGAAAGCGGCATTCTCCCCGAAGGCACCCGCCGCTGGCTGGGGCTGGCCTTTCCTCAACCCGCCTCTCTGCTGGACTACCTGCCGGAGAACAGTCTGATTGCCGTAGATGAGGTCGATCAGTGCCAGGCCCACAGCGATCGCTGGCTCGAGCATGTCGAAGACCACTGGCAGGAGGTCCGAGGTGGAGAGTGGGGAAATGAGGACGGTAAGGAAGATGAGGAAAAAGACTCATCCACCCATCCACCCATCCACCCATCCACCCTCTCTCTTCCCAAAATCCACCGCTCCTTCACCGACGCCCTCAGCGACGCCGACATTTTCCCCAGAATCGATCTATCCGAAATTGCCGAGGCCAACAATGGTTTAAATCTGGCCAGCCGCCCAGTGCAGGCGATTCCGCACCAGTTTGGCAAGCTGGCAGAAACCATTCGAGCCGAGACTAAGCGCAAGTACGCCGTCTGGCTAGCCTCGGCCCAGCCCTCGCGCTTGGTGGCGCTGCTGCAGGAGCACGACTGCCCGGCCCAGTTCATTCCCAATCCCAGAGATTTTAATGCGATCGACAAGCTGCACGCCCAGCATGTGCCGGTGGCGGTGAAGTACTCTGGCCTGGCGGAGCTGGAGGGCTTTGTGCTGCCCACCTTCCGCATTTTGGTCGTTACCGATCGCGAGTTTTTTGGCCAGCACACCCTGGCGACCGGCGGCTACGTGCGCAAGCGCAGGCGGGCCGCCTCCAAACAGGTTGACCCCAACAAAATGAAGCCGGGGGATTTTGTTGTCCACCGCAGCCACGGCATCGGCAAGTTTATCAAGCTGGAAAGCCTGGTGCTCAACCACGAGACCCGCGATTACCTGGTGATTCAGTACGCCGACGGGCTGCTGCGGGTGGCCGCCGACCAAGTGGGGTCGCTATCGCGGTATCGGGCCGCCAGCGGTCAGGCCCCGGTGCTGAACAAAATGACCAGCACCGCCTGGGAGAAGACCAAGGGCCGGGCCAAAAAAGCGATCCAGAAAGTTGCGGTCGATCTGCTCAAGCTCTACGCCCAGCGAGCCCAGATGGAGGGCCACGCCTACCCCCC
>PYGV01000149.1 GCA_003022385.1 filamentous cyanobacterium CCP3
GGGTGGGGAAATGGCTAGTAGATTCAGGGCGTAAAGTCGAGAGTCAGCAGGTCTTTGGGGGGAGTGAGGAGCTGTTGGCGCAGGGTGTGAGATTGCTTGCGATCGCACCTTACCTCCAGCAGCCGTACCCCTCGTTCCGGTAGGCAGCTCAGGCTAGCCTCTAGCTGGCTCCAGGTGGTGACCCGCTCGTAGTTGACGCCGTAGGCGGCGCAGAGGTGGTTGAAATCCACGGTTTGGGGGGTGGTGAAGAAGTCTTCAAACCAGGTTTCGTTGGCGGTGGGTACGGTGGCAATGGGCAGACGTTCAAAAATGCCGCCGCCCCGATTGTTAATGACTACTACAGTCAGGTGACCGAGCAGGCGGGGCAGGCTGAGCCAGCCATTGGTGTCGTGCAGCAGCGCCAGGTCGCCGGTTAGCAGCACCGTGGGCGGGCCGCCGTGGGCAATGCCTAGGGCCGTGGACAGAGTGCCGTCGATGCCGTTGGCTCCCCGGTTGCAGTAAGGGCGCAGGCCGCGATCGCCGGGCGGCCAAAACCACTCCACATCGCGAATAGGCATGCTGTTGGCGATCACTAGGGGGGTCCCCGGTGGCAAGCAGCGGGCCAGCAGCCAGGGTACTTTGCCCTCAAAGCTGTCCTCCAAACGCTCTAGAGCGGTATCAAGATATTGGCGCAGCCTGCGCTCCAGGGTCAGCCACTGCTCCAGATAGGGAGTGCGATCGCCAGGGCTTTGCTCGGAGGGAACCGCCAGCGCCAGCGTCTCTAGGGTCATGGGCACAACCGTAGTCAGGCCGTGGAGCGGGTCCAGGTTAGCCCCCAGCGGGTCGAGCACCCAGCGGCGAGGCTGAGTCGCTTGCAGCCATTTGCGCAAGCGTTTGCTGGTCGGCAATGGACCGATCTGGATGACCTGATCGGCTACCAACGCTGCACTCGTCGATTCTTCGCCAAACTGCCCCAGGGCTAAATCATAGGTGCTTACTAAATAGGGGTTGAGGGCAGCGGCATTGCGCAGGGGCGACAGTCCTTCGGCCAGCACCGGCCAGCCTAGGCAGGAGGCCAGGGCCGCGATCGCTTTACAGTACCCCAGCGGGTCTGTGGGCTGGGCAGGACCGGCGACAATCAGACCGCGATCGCACCGGTGCCAAATTTCCAGCAGGGGTGCGACCGCAGCGGCAGCGGTGGGGTGAAGCTTCTCCAGCGCGATCGCCGCTGCCGGGGTCGCCACCCCTGCTAAAAAATGTTCGTTTAACACCTGCTTCAGGCCAACCGCCGAATCGTCAGCCACCGGAGCCAGGGGGTCACGAAAGGGACAGTTGAGATGCACAGGACCCGCAACGGGGTAGAGCGATCGCCCCCAGGCCTGCCCCAGGGTTTGCCGCAGGTAGCGCAGCATATCCACTGTTGCTACCGGCACCGCCAGCTCGGCATACCAGTTAGGAAACGCCCCAAACAGCCGCTGCTGATTGATGGTTTGGCCCGAAGCACAGTCGCGCAGCTCCGGCGGGCGATCGGCGGTCAGCACCAGCAGAGGAATGCGGCTTTCTTTGGCCTCGATTACAGCGGGGTAGTAGTTGGCCCCAGCCGTACCCGAGGTGCACACCAGCGCCACCGGCAGCCCCGTCCGCCGAGCAATTCCCAGCGCAAAAAAGGCCGCCGAGCGCTCATCCAGCACCGGCACTGCTTCGATATCGGGCTGGCAGGCCAGCGCTACAGCCAGGGGGGCTGAACGCGAGCCGGGAGAAATCACCGCCGTTTTTAGCCCCAGTCGGGCCAGGGTCGCCGCCAGCACCGAGGCCCACAGCGTATTGGTATTGCGAAAGTCAAAGGTCATGGGTCAGGGTCAAACGGCTATACCAGCGACTCGCCCAGGGCGCGCAGCTTGAGCTTAATCTCGGCCCATTCGCGATCGGCGTCAGACCCTGCCACGATACCAGCCCCAGCGTACAGCCTTACCCAGGTTTCGGTTACCAGCGCCGAGCGAATGCCCACAATAAACTCACTGTCGCCATTCGCCCCTACCCATCCCAGAGGAGCCGCATACAGGCTGCGGTCGAAGTCTTCAAAACGCAAAATTTGGTCGCAGGCCTCGCGGGTGGGAACGCCAGCCACCGCAGGGGTAGGGTGCAACGCCGCCACGATTTGCAGCGGGTGAATGTGACGAGGCACCCTGGCCCGCATGGGTGTATGCAAGTGCTGGATATTGGAGAGTCGTCGCACCCCAGGCCAGGGCTGGTACTGAGGGCACAGCCCCACCCCCCGCAGCTGCCGCGCTAAAAACTCCACCACCAGGCGGTGCTCGCCCCGCTCTTTGGGATTGTGCAGTAGCCCCTGGGCTAGACAATCATCCTGCGGTGCGGTCTCCCCCCGAGGTGCCGATCCGGCTAGGGCATCGGTAATCAACTGCCCCTGATCCAGACTCAGCAGCCGTTCGGGGCTGGCCCCCATAAAGGTTTGTCCATCGCCCTGACCCACCGAGAAAATATGGCAGTCGGGGTAGCGCTGCCGCAGGCGACCCAGCGCATCCAGGGGCTGAATGGGTTCAGCACTGACCCAGTCAAGGGCGTGGGCCAGCACAATTTTCTGCACCGGATGCTGGATCATATAGCCCAGGGCGCGGTTGACCGCTGACTTGAACCGCTGTCCGGCGTCAGAGGCGGGCTGCACGGGTAATCTGGCAGAGGGCCTTAGATCTCGCCAGCGGCTGGTGCCCAGGCGCTCTACCGCCCGTAGCTGGTCGGCTAGGCTATCTAAAATAGCCCCTACATCGGTCGCTGCGGACACCAGGTGGTTGAGGGTCAACACCCCCTGATGGCCCTGACGCACTAGCTGCCACTGGGGCAGCATGACCATAGCCGCCGGAAACGTGGCCTCAGCGCCGCCTGGATCGGCAAAGAACGTAAATGCGCAAAAAAATCGGGCCCAGTCGGCCCCGCTGACGGAAGCAGATAGGACTGCTTCGCTATAGCGGTGGGTTTTGCCCCGCCACTGATCGATAAACTGGCGCGCCTGGGCAAATCGATGGACCCCAGCCGTTTCGTACACCAGTGCTGTACCAAAGCCCAATAAGGAGGTCTGGGCTACAGGATTTTCCAGGTACAGGTGGCGATCGCCCCTAGGGGCCAACCGGGCCAGCACCAGCAGCGGGTCTACCGGGGGAATATCAAAGCTCAGGGTCACCAGCTGGGGCTGATGGCTCTGCCTTGCCTGAGCGAGTCGGCGATCTAAAAATCGGTAGACCGACTGCAGCGTCTGGCCGCGATCGGAGCAGTGAGAAACAACGGGCATACACTTTGGAACTTTAAAGCGGTTTGCTTAACGTCGCAGTCGGCGGTATGGCCAAATCGTGCCAAATCACCGCGGTGCTCCAGGCTTAAAAAGCCCAAACCACCAGCGCCACGACCACGCCTACCCTGACCCACCGGACTTGCGATCGAGACCCCACAGCAGGCTGAAACCTGCTCCAGCTAAGCCGCTCAGCCCTTTGGCCAGTATTCTTACTCGTAGCATATTCAGTTATGGCGTAGTCAATTCAGCGCCAGTCGTTCACGCAGCTTAATAGTGCGTGCCGGTATTGCGGTAGTGAACGGCGGTTTTACCCTCGCCGTCGAGCACCTGTCCGGCCTGTACAGTGGCATAGACTAGCCAGTGGTCACCGCACTCCATGCGCTGGTCTACGGTGCACTCCAGGTAGGCGATCGCATCGGTTAAGATCGGTGCGCCGTTCTCAGCCATATCGGTATCGATATTCGCAAACCGGTCTTCGCCAGGGGCAAAGGGCCTCAGAAAATGCTTCATCGGCCCCAGGTGCCGCCCCTCGGCCAGAATATTGAGCACAAAGGCGCTGCCAGGGTACAGCAGCGACTCGATCGCCCGGTCTTTGGCCACCGCCACCGTAAACCCCGGCGGCGTAAAGGACGCCTGCGATACCCAGGAGGCCAGCATGGCGCTCGATACCTCCCCCTGGCGCGCCGTCACAATGCATAGCGACCCAACAATGCGCCCCACCGCCTGCTCTACTGCCGAGGCGGGGGTACGGGGCTGCTTGGCCCGCTTAGCTTTTTTGAGCGACTGGGCAAAGTCAGTCCCCACCTCTTCACAATATTTAAGGGTGACGTCGGTGGGCTTAAACTTAACCCGAATTGGGTCAAAGGCCAGGCTGTAACCGCCGTCTTTGAGCTTGCCCTCCAGCAGATCGATGGCCTCACCGCTCCAGCCAAATGACCCAAATACCCCAGCCGGTTGCGCCTTCGAGGCCGTAGACAGCACGATGCCCAGGGCGGTCTGCATCGGGGTAGGGGTATGGCCGCCCAGGGTGGGCGACCCCATCAAGAATCCGGCGGAGGTTTCGACGGCAGCTTTAATATCGTCGGGATTGGCCTGCTCAGCGTTAATGGACTCTACTGACACCCCCGCCTTGGTAATGCCCCGTGCTAGGGCCTGGGCAATGGTAGCGGTATTGCCATAGGCACTGGCGTAGATCAGCGCCACCGAGAGCTCCTGGCTGGTTTGGGCCTGAGCCCAGTCGCGGTAGCTCTGCACCAGCTCCCGAGGCCCGTAGCGTACCACCGGCCCGTGGCCTGGAGCCAAGATCTGATAGGGCAGTGAGGTCATTCGGCCCAGGGCCGACAGCACCTGGCGGGCGCTAGCGGCAAACAGACAGTCGAAATAGTAGCGCCGGTCCTCTAGTAAATCCTGCCAGCTGAGGTCAAAGACGGCATCGTCGCAGCGGTGCGCCCCAAAAAACTTGTCTGAGTAAAGCACTCCAGAGTAAGGATCGAAGGTTGCCAGCCCGCCGGGATACCGTGGAGTGGGTATGAGCTCAAACTGGAGATCATGCCCCTGGCCCAAATCGAGGCGATCGTCGCCGCTGCGAATGACCCGCAGTCGGGGCGATATATCGGGCAGCAGATCCTTAAGGGCAAGAGCTGCCGGGTTTGAGCACACTACCGTTACATCTGGCAACCGCTTCAGCAAAATCTTTAAAGTTTCGGCGCGGTTTGGGTTGATATGCCCCAAGACGATGTAATTGAGCTGGTAGAGGTCAATATGCCGCTCTAGCGCCGCCAGAAACATGTCGCTAAACGACTCCCCTGGAGGGTCAATCAGCGCAACGCGATCGGCCTGGATGAGGTAGCTATTTGCCGTGGTTCCTCGCTCTAAACCATACTCAATTTCAAACCGCAGGCGGTTCCAACTGCGGCAGCGCAGGACCGTAGTACCGGCTGCCATAGCATAGAGCTGAACATCGCGAGGAGGAGAAGTCATGAGCAATGGGTAACGGCAGGTTTAGAGGGCACTGTGGGTAACCTGGGCTTGTAGATAACCTCACCAAGACGCTGACCCACAGACTTAAGGCTGCTGCAATTTTAAAGGATCAGGCGCCACATCCCGGTTTATTGGGATATGCGCCCCTAGATTTGCTCATATCCATAGATGTTGTGAGGTCAAAACCAGCTTTACACAGGTATTCAGCTTTTATGAACCGGTCTGGAGAATAGCTGTGCTTATCTGTCCCCTACCCTAGTATGAATGAGCCGACTAAAATCGTTGGCAATCTATTCAACCTAAGTTAACGGAGGTTTTCCTCAAAACCCGCCCAGCCCAGTGAGCACGCCTTACAGATACCGCAAATATACTGAGATAGCTGGTTGTTTTCGTAACACTGAGTTAGCGTGTAGAAATGGTCGCATCTGCTCTGACGAATAGACCATGGAGAGGTGAGTCGCGGGAGAAGTCACCCTGAGATGGAGCTGATATTCACCTGAACACTTTAGTTAGTCGGTTATCTCTCTGGTTCTTAAAAGTTGGATGATTTTATGGAGTCACAGTCTACCAGACAGGTTTTTACGTCAGCTGTTGATGGCGCGGCGATCAACAACGGGGTGATCGATAGTGCTGCCGAAGAAAATCTAAAGGTCAACGATTCGCCGTTGGCTGCTGCCGTTGATTCCTCCACAATCGCAGCTGCAGCGGTGCAGGCCAACCAGCCTGTTCCCGCCGAAGATGTTAAGCAGCTTTACCGTCAGTTTCGGAAGGCGGCCCTGGAGTCTACGGCTCGAGAACTTCGCAAGCAGCAGTACGATCACCTGCAGACCCAGGTCGAAATTCTGAGCATTCCAATTGACAACATCTCTGTCAACGACTTTTTAAGTCAGCTCAAACGGGGTGTGGTATTTACGCCAAACGTCGACCACTTGATGAAGCTGCAAAAAGACATAGATTTTGTCAAGGCCTACAGCAAGGCTGACTATCGCGTCTGCGATAGCCAGGTGCTGATGTTTGCCTCTAAGTTTTTGGGTACGCCGCTGAAGGCTAAAATTTCGGGTTCCGATCTGTTTCCGATGTTTTGTGAGCACCATCGCCACAACGAAGCGATTAAGATCTTTTTGATGGGGGGTGCAGAGGGAGTTGCAGCCCAGGCCATGGAGCGCGTCAATGCTCGCATTGGCCGGCAGATTGTTGTGCAGGCTCACTCACCGTCGTTTGGGTTTGAAAAAGATGAAGTCGAATGCGATCGCATTCTAGAGATGATTCGTCAATCGCCTGCCAATGTGTTAGTCGTGGGGGTGGGGGCGCCTAAGCAGGAAAAATGGATCGCCAAATACCGCGACCAGCTGCCCAATATCGATATCTTTCTAGCCGTAGGGGCCTCCATTGACTTTGAGGCTGGCAATAAGCCCCGAGCTCCAGAACTGCTGAGCAAGCTGGGGTTAGAGTGGCTCTACCGATTGAGTACTGAGCCAAGGCGGCTGTGGAAGCGCTATCTGCTGGACGATTTCCCCTTTCTATGGCTGGTGATTAAGGAGCGTTTTGCCCGCCTCCGCCGTAAGCCTGCGTCCAAAGATATTTGACCCTGAGCGTCAGGCCAGGCGCGGCCAAAGCGCCTCTAAAGCAAAGTCAGTGGCGATGTCTGCTTGTCGAAGTCAGGCATAATCTACGGCATTTTGCGGTCTAGGAGGGTCGGCAGGGGGCAAAATGTGGCACCTTAGGAGGGTTCCCTGCGGTAGTTGCACTATGGTTCCTGTATCGGTGGGCAGCATTGCGCAGACTGCGCTCTTTACGGACCAGCTGTTGGCCTACTACCGCCAGTTGCCCAAGGCCGTGCTCACGGTGGTAGATGTTGAAACCACAGGGTCGCGCCCCCCTGAGGCCAGGGTAATTGAAATTGCGGTAGTGCAGGGGTCGCTGGAAGACGGAATTACCCACGAGGCGACTTTTTTAGTCAATGCCCAGGTGCGAGTGCCGACCACCATTACCCGGCTGACGGGCATTACTACGGCCATGGTTGAGCAGGGTACGGCCGCCGATACCGTGTGGCAGGCGCTGCGATCGCCCCTCGACCAGGGGGTGCTGACAGGTCACAACCTGGCCTTTGACTACAGCTTTATTCAGGCCGAGTACCAGCGGCTAGGGCAGAGGTTTAAGCGCCCCGAGGCCCAGCAGTTTTGCACGGTGATTTTATCGCGGCTGCTGCTGGCTGACCTGCCCTCCCGCAGCTTGCCTCAGCTGGTGCAGCATTTTGGCTTTGACGTGGGGCGATCGCACCGGGCTATGGCCGACACCAAGGCCTGCTGGCTGCTGGCCAACCTGCTGCTAGAGCGCCTGGACAACACCTCTGACGAGGCCCTGCGGCAGCAGTTTGATGCCCAGTGGGTGCCCCTGCGGGAAGCCGCCAAAGCCTTTGGCCATCCCCGCGTTGAGCTGCAGCAAAGGCTGGATACCCAGGGCTGCGAGCGGCGCACGTCGCGGCGCGGCAACCGCCACCTGTATCGCCGCCGCGACCTTGAAGCGCTCTACTACGAGCTACACCCGCCGCAGCTGTCGTTAAACCTGGGCGATTAGCTGAAGCGTAGGCAGGCGTGCTCTGTTTTCCTGGGCTTCTGTTTTCCTGGTCTATGGATAGATTTTGGCGCTCTAACCTGAGGTTTTCTTAAAATTTTTCCACGATGGCAAAAAGATCCGTCATGGTGATATCAGCGGAAGTAGCCTGGCGGGGCTGCTCTGCTTAAAGGGTTTGGCTAGAGCGAGGGGAAGCTATGGCGCGATCGCACAGAGCCTGGCGCTGGCAGCGAAGAAGTTGGGTAGGGCTAGGACTACTGGCCCTGGTCGCCTGTGTCCCTTTGTCCGAAGGGTTCGATCGCCCATCGCGGCAGGCCACGACAATGCTACAGTTCATAAATCCTCAGCCCGTTGCCCTGGCCAGCGCCATGACTAGCCCCCTGCTTTTTGACACGGTGTCAGACTTTGCCGAAGGGGTGGCCCTGGTCCGTTTGAAGTCACGCCTGGGCTACATCGATCGCGAGGGCAGGCTCAATATTCAAATTGCCGATGACAACGTCACCGTGGCCGCTGACTACGCCGAGGGGCTGGCGGTAGCCCAGGTGGGCGCCTTCTTTGGCTACCTCGACCGGCGGGGAGAGTGGGCCATACCCGTGCAGTTTCGTCAGGCTAAGTCCTTTTCTGAAGGACTGGCGGCAGTGCAGGGCGGCACCAAATACGGCTACATCACCCCCCAGGGCGAGTGGGTAGTTGAGCCTCAGTTTGACCTAGCTGAGCGATTTGTCGGCGGTCGCGCCTTGGTCAAACTGGGAGATACCTACGGCTATATCGATACCGACGGTCGCCCCGCCATACCGCCGACGCTTAAGGATGCCTGGAGTTTTTCTGAGTCGCTGGCCGTGGCCAGACTAGATCGGCTCTATGGCTACATCGATCCAAACGGCACTATGGCTATTGCCCCCAGCTACGATGGCGCCTTTAGCTTTTCTGAGGGGCTGGCTCGGGTGCGCCAGGGCCGCAACTTTGGCTTTATCGACGCCACTGGAGCTATGGTGATTGAGCCAAACTTTCCCTTTGCCTCTGATTTTGCCGGGGGGCTGGCTGCGGTGCTCGTCGACAGCCAGTGGGGCTATGTCGATCGCGCAGGCGAGGTGGCTATTGAACCCCAGTTTGCCTACGCAGCTGACTTTTCGGAGGGTTTGGCTGCCGTGCAGCAAGCTGGACGCTACGGTTACATTAACCCTGAGGGAGCCTGGGTCGTAGAACCTCAATACAGCAATGCTGGCCCCTTTTCTGAGGGGCGGGCGCGGGTGCAGGTGGATGGTGGCTGGGGGTTTATTGATACCGAGGGCAACCTGCTCACCGGGGCGGGCTTTCAGCCTCTGGAGTAACCCCGTTCAAGCAGCCAGCCCTACACGGTCAGGTCGCTCAGATACTGCTGAATTAGACCAATCATGACCCCGGGCTGCTCAAGCTGAGGGGTGAGCCCGACTCCGGGCAGTATGTCAAAGCGCCGAATAGCGGCGGGGTTGAGAGCGGCCAAACGACGGCCGGTTTCCACGGGGGTGAACTGGGCCATTTCGCCCCAGACCAGGGTGGCGGGAGTCGTGAGCCGGGACAGATAGGGGGCCAGATCAAAGCTCAAATCGCCCCGCACAAAGGCCAGGGCCGCGACATCGGCGTTAGGTTGCTGGGCTGAGGCTAGGTAGGCCGCCACTATTTCGTCGGCGATTTTGCTGGGGTCGGCAAACTGGCGCTGGGCCAAAAACAATCGAATGCCCTCGCTGGTGGCGATCGCCCCCCGGTAGAGCAACTGATCGACTATGGGCAGCTTGACGATCTGGTTGATGAGCGAGCTGCTGGGGTCTTGGCCAAAGTCGGCCAGGCCCGCTGGGGCGACCAAAATTAGCCCTCGCAGGCGGTTGGGGTAGTCCACTGCGATCCGCACCATCATGGCGGCACTGAGGGAAGAGGCGACTACGACAGGCGGAGCCGGGCAGAGCCGGTCGATGAGATCGCTCAGGAGAACCAGATAGTTGGCGGTGGTATAGGGGCGATCGGGGTGATCAGAATGCCCCCAGCCGATTAGATCTGGGGCCAGTACCGGGTGCTTGGCCGCAAAGGCGGGATACACCTTCGACCACTCGTAGCTAGATGACCCGCCGCCAAACCCGTGGACAAACAGCAGCGGTACTGAATCTGGCGCTGGCCCAGGCCCAGGCCAAAAGCCAGGATCGGCCTCAACATAGGCCACTGTGCCCTGGTCGAGAACCAGCGATCGCTGCACAAAACCGGGAGGAATAACCATAAAACCACGCTGTTACTGCCCTTTGATTACCACGAAGCCCTGCCACTTGCCCACTTGATCAGGGTTGGTGGTCTAGAACAGCCCCAGGGGGCGTTTACGGCAACCATTGCGCAGCCCTGGCGTCTTACATCTTGGCCCAGGTCTACCTGGCTTCGCGGTTTTGAGGGTAATCGCGATGGGGCAACGGGTACAGCGATTTTCATTGATCAGCTTTGGGGGGCTGGTATTGGTCTCAGCGGGGCTAGCCGTGCTCATCCACTGGGCCTCGCCCCTGCGAGACCCCAGCTTTGAAGTGAACAGCGCTAACGCTGGTACTCTGGTGCCCTGGCTACAGTGGGTAGCTGAGACAGCCTGGCTCCGAGCTAGCTTTACCCTGGCCGTGCTGCTGGCGGTCAGTTTGACCTGGGTACTGGCTCAGTGGCTGCAAACGCCGCCGCCTGGACAAAGAGGGGTAGGGCGGTGGGTGGTGACCGCCGCCGTTTTCGCTCTAGCACTGGGGTTTAGCGGTTTTGTGATCGCCTCCATGAGGGCGGGCTACGGCATGATTAGCCCGCCCATAGCAGCTGTTTTAGCCGTGCTAGTAGGGTTGCTGACGGCTAATTTTGTCGGTGTGATGCGGTTTTTGCAGGGCACAAAAACGGCTCTAGCCCAGGTGCCTGAGCCAGCGCCGTTTTTGCAGTGGTGGGGCCGCCTATACACAGTCCTTTACTGGACCGGGTTTGCGGCCTGCCTATTCACGGCCCTGCAAATTTTGTTTTTGGGCTACCTATTTAGCCAGCACATGGTGGACTAACTGGCCTAGCATCCCTAACGAAAGGCGTCGGGATTGAGGGACCGACCGGCGGGGCTACCGCCATTGAGACGGGCGCCAGTGCCGCCGTCGGTTGGGTCGAGAAAGGGTTTGAGGTTGATGCCACTGGTGCGACTACTAGGAGCCGTTGCACCGGGAAGACCCAGGACGTTGCCGATTTGGCCCAGTATGTCGCTGTTGCCGCCGGTAAAGGTGGTTACCCCCTGGGTTTGATCGCCCCGATCGGCGATGGTCAAGTTGTCAAACACGCGATCGCGGGTAGTGGCCGCATCCTGCCCCGGCGGTACGGTGAAGACAATGCGACAGCCGGGCACCGTTTCGGTGGTGACGCAGACGGTGTTGTAGCCATTTTCAACGGCGGTTTCTAGAGCCAAAAGACCGTCAGGGCGGTACTGCTCCAGGCGATCGCTGATGGTGGCACAGCGGCGCTCGGCAGGCCAGGTGCTGCCCATGTCCTCGGGCACGGCCCAGGGGTAGGCCTGCCCCGGCTGACTGGTGGGAGAATACATGACGGTGTAGCGTCCATCCTGGAGCTGACAGGTAAAGCGGGGTGTATCATCGGCCTCAGCGGGCTCGGTCGGAGTGGTTTCAGGCGTTCCCTCCGTCCCTGTTTGAGCCTGACCTGGTGCCCCCAGTGGCCCTAGAAATAGCGTGGTGGCTAACCCACCCACCAGTAACGTAGCGAACGTGCCGGTTGTAGAACGGGCCATGTGCTGCCTCCAGTCGATAGCGTGTGTGAGTACGTCTTTGCCCAGGGTGCCCTGCCAGCTGGCCAGTAGACCAGCTCTCAACGTTGATTAACCCAAAACAGGCGATTCTCTAGTCTCTCGCGACGCGATCGCTGACTCGCAAGTTCCCCAGCTCACGCCTCTACGCACGCTCAAAAACTTAATATTCCCGTGCCTCTTGCAATTTTTAAGATTGTGCGTATCCTTAGTTAGGCTTTGGGTTCACGCTGTATTTAGGCGGTTTAGGGACGCTAGTTACGCTGCATCTAGCGTTGGCTGGCCGTAAGGTCGTCGTCAGGTTTGCTTCACGTTCGCACACTCCAACTCACACACGGCATCAGTAGGGAGACACCACCCATGGAACACTCAACCCAACCATTTGCGTTCTCGCGCCCAGGGGCGAGCGGCCATCGCTTAGGGGGCTGGGCCGGGAGCGGCCTGATCGTGTCTACCCTGCTGCTGATCAGCCCTGCTGCGCGAGCAGAAACCCTGACGGCCTGGCAGTTTGACCCGGCTACCCAACAGCTGACCCTGACGCTGCCCAGCGGCATTACGCCCCAGTACACGGTTGAAACCAACCCGGCCCGCATTGTGCTCACGCTGCCCCAGACCCAGCTGGGGGGGGTAGTAACTCAGCAAACCTACAGCGGAGCCGTGAGCCAGGTCAGCCTCAGCCAGGTCAATGACGCTACGGTGGTGGTGCTCGACCTGGCCGCCGGTACGGCGCTGGCGGCAGACGGGGCCAGTCTGGTATCGATCGCGGCTGGCGAGCAAACCCGCTGGGTGCTCACCGCCCTTGCCACTCCCGGTGCCCTTACGGTGATGGCACCGGGCCAGGCGCCATCATCCGACAGCGGTCAAATGATTGTAGAACTGCCGGTGATTCCGGGAAATAGTCCTCAGCTGGGCTTTCCAGCGGCCG
>PYGV01000150.1 GCA_003022385.1 filamentous cyanobacterium CCP3
CCCCTCGGGAAAGGGCTCTACGGCACCCCCTTCGGCAAAAATACGGTCCGGATCTTCTAGCCGAATCACTTCGTGGAACTGATAGGAGATCGATGTGATCAGTTTGCAGCCGTTTTAGCGACTCGTCAATTTGCTGGGCCGCCGAGGCTTCGGTGCGACCATCGGCTTTGGTCATCAAGAAAACGCGATCGCGGCAGCCATCCCGCAGCGCATTTCCCATCCGAATTTCGCTGAGTCCCTCGTTTTAGTCCCAGCAGTTGTCCATAAAGGTAATGCCGCGATCGATCGCGCTGCGAATGATGCGAAAGCTTTCCTGCTCGTCTTTTTGCATACCAATATGAAAGCCGCCGAGGCCAATAGCGGAGACCGTTTCCTGGGTATTGCCAAGGGTTCTATAAAGCATGATCAGACCATTTCTGCATCAGTTAAGCCAGTCAGAGGATTGTTAATACCGAGTCCGAATTGTATACCCCCGATTTCACACAACAGATTGCGTAGGGGCAAACGGCGTTTGCCCAGTCAACTGAGGGTAGCCAGGGGGAATTTCGTATAATTACGGCCAGCATAGATCCCTAAGTTAGAGAAAGCGTCTATCCCTGGGCTTAGAGCTTTTTTATTGCAAATTAGAACTGAAGTTAAATTAGGGATGGAGCCGGTTCATTGCCTGTCCTGCGAATAAAGGCGATCGCTATTGCCACCTGAAAAGCCTGGGCAGCTGCGCTAAATCTAGCAGGTAGTTAATACCCCAAACGACAATTTCTGCTGCCAAAATGAGCTGTATCCACGCTAGACCAGGCCTGCCTGCGGTCAACTCAATTCCTTCGTAGAGCTGCCACAGACGATAGGGAACGTAGAGGTAGGGCACCATAACCCACACGACGGAGTGCAGCTGTTTCAGGGTTAAAAGTTCTGACAAAATTTGCAGTCCCAGAAGCGCAAAATAGGCCGCAAATACCATCCATACCGCTGGTTCACTGCGCCAGATCGCCCAAACCAAAGCTATTAGGGGCGGCACAATACCCAGCACCTGCACTGAACCAAACCAGTATTTAAACCAGCCCGGCAGCGGTTTGGGTAGATCAAAGGGGTCGACATAACGCCAGGCCCAGCCTGTAATGGCCAGAAACGCGGTGGCAATCACAAAAAATACAGCGTTTTCTACCAGTAGACGAAGTTCATTAACCATAGAAAACCAGTCTGATACAGCCTAAATATAATTCTTGGGAACTACGTAAGTCATACAACAATCCTGCCTGCACTGGAAAAATCCTGGGGCAAGCGCCTCGCCTGCGTGGGTAAAACACCCGGTCTAAACTCCCAATACATTTCAAAGGATAGAAGCCAGCGATCGCCCTTTCTGCCACCCTAAAGAAATTATGGCGATGATGGAGACGACAGGATGAACCTGCTAATTTTTGGCGCAACGGGCGACACGGGGCGCGAGCTAGTCAAGCAAGCGTCGGCCCAGGGGCACACTGTTACCGCCTTCTCTCGCCATGCCGATGCGCTAACCGCTGACTTCCCCATGATCAAAACTATCGAGGGGGATGTGACCGACAAGGCCACTGTAGAGAAGGCCGTCCAGGGGCAAGATGCCGTGCTGTCTGCCCTGGGGTCGTCGAGTCTGAAGCGCAGCCCGGCCCTAACGACAGGGGTGAGAAACATTGTCGAGGCGATGGAGCAGTACAACGTGCGGCGGCTGGTTTACCAGTCATCGCTGGGGGTTGGCGAGAGCCGCAAGCAGGTCGGCTTTTTGGTGCGCAACATCATCATTCCGCTGGTGCTGCGCAACGCGATCGCCGACCACGAAGACAAAGAGCGCATCATCAAGCAGAGCAATCTCGACTGGGTGATTGTGCGCCCCGCCGGACTCACCAATGGCGACCATACCGGCGAGTACCGCTCTGGCGAAACAATTGATTTTGGGGCCAAAATTTCCCGCGCCGATGTGGCCGACTTTATGCTGAAGCAGGTCACCGACGACGCCTGCCTGAAGAAAACCCCCGGCGTATCCTACTAACTCTGGCTAGCAACTGGGCCAGCGATCGCCACAGAGAACGGTTTTAAAGAACGGTGAGGCAGCGCACCGGGACCAGCCCTGTGGCCAGTCGCTGCCAGCTCAGGCCCGCATCCTCAGAGCCAAAAATCTCGCCCTCGCTGGTGCCAAAGGCCGCGTAATGCCCCTTGGTAGCCAGGGTGCCCGTGTTGATATTGCTAGAAAACCACTCGTGTAGTCCCTGCTCACACTTTTCAAAACCGCCCGCCTGGTGCAGGGGGCGGCGATAAAGGGCAGCTTTGCTGGCGCGCGGGCCGGTTGAGGCCGACATCAAAATCGTCTCGCCGCAGAGGGCGATCGCGCGGGCGTAGGCATGAGGCCTTTTTCCTAGCGCTTGCTGTCCTGCGTGAATCGTGCTGTCCAGTATAGTGAAAAAGATAAAGCTGACTCTCGCCAGCAGGCAATTGGATAGCACGAGGATGCCAACTCCCCAAGACGCCACAGATTACTACGCGATTCTGAAGGTCAATCGACAGGCGAGCCTGCTAACCATCAAACAGGCTTACCGCCAGTTAGCCCGCCAGCTTCACCCCGACCTCAACCCTAACAATGCGGCAGCGGTAGAGCAGTTTAAAGCCCTCAACGAAGCCTACGAAGTGCTCTCAGACCCGGCAAAACGCCGCCAGTACGATCGCTACGGTGCCGACTGGAAAAAGGCTGAACCAGGGTATGCGACTACTCGCAACCCTGGCACCAGACAGCAGGACGACTTTGACGATATGGAATTTGGCCGCTTTGGTCGCTTTGAAGACCTGCTCGGCGATCTTTTCGATCGCTACAGCTAGAGTCTTGGCTACATTTTTAGGAACCAAAAACCGAGTTTCTTAGCCACCTAAGATTTCTACAAATCGCCTAGGAAAACCCAATTTCTTTAGCTTAAGGAATTGTTTCAGGCAAAAGAGTATACCTATCTTTTTCTCATGTGGGGAGGTTGCGATCGCATCTACTCCAACTTTTCCCCAAGGCAAAAGAACCTGCACCGTGTAACGGTCGGTTAAGGGATTCATCCAACGTTAATCTTTCAAAGCCACTATAGGCTTACGCCCCAGTGCATTGGTGCTCTCTGGGGTCGCACCCGGTGCAGCCATAATCACTACTGGAATGTAAGCTCTCCAAAGCCCTAGCGACCACTCTCGCTACACAGTGAGGGTAAAGGTTCCGGAATTTGGCGGGCACTCTGGGTAGGTAAAGCTAAAACGTACCATCGCTCAACAGGTTGAAGAACCCTATGAAAAACGCCATCTACTGGTTGATGGGAGAAAAAGCCGGACGCACCATCGTTGGCACCTGGAACTGGCTGTGGGGCATCCCCGTCGAGTCGGGCGGCAAGGTCGCCGTATCAGTAGCCGAAGAGTCGCTTCAGTCGATGCAGGCGTCAGTACAAAAACTGGCCGAGGCCGTGGCCATGCAGGTGGGGTCCTATGAGCGGGCCAAGAAAAAGTACGAAGAAAAAGCCCAGGAGCTGAGAAAGTGTGAGCAGCAGGCCGCCCTGGCCCAGAAATCGGGCAACGAAGACGCCGCTCGTCTGGCCATGACCCGAGCCATTCAAATTGAGCAGCTCTTGCCCCAGCTCGAAGGCCAGGTGCAGCAGGCCGAAAAGTTTGTCAATGCCTCTAAAGACAAGCTCAACCGCGAGCGGCTCAAGATCGAGCAGTACAAGACCGACATGCAAAACATGAAGGACCTGGCCGAGATCAACAGCGCGCTGGAATCGATCGCAAAAGTCAACAACGAGTTCGACATCGGTTCCGCCCGCTCCTCCTTTGAGTCGGCCAAAAATGCGGTAGAAGGGCGGCACCTACGCAGCAACGCCCTGGCCGAAATGTCGGAAAACCCCAATGAAAAGCTGGCCGCCGACCTCGATCAGATGACCATCGACGACGAAGTCTCTCGCCGTCTGCAAATGCTCGAAGGCACCACCCCTAAAGAACTGGCGGAGTAGCGTATGACTAACGACAACTCTTCGGTAAAGCGCAGCGGCCCGCCGCCGATTGTGTTTATTCTGCTGCTGCTGGGGCTAATCGGCGGCGCCTACTGGTTCTTTGTGCGACGGCCCCAGTCGGCGACAGTAGCACCCCCCAGCGTCGAAGCACCGCAACCGGGTTCCTCACCCGAGACAGCCGCCAGCTTTTCGCTCCAGCCCAGTGTTCCGGCTGGTACAGTCGTATCCATTGACGGCTCCACCAGCATGGCTCAGTTAAACGCAGCGCTTAAGGCTGGTTTTGAGCAACAGTACCCCGGCTCGGTGGTCAACATTGCCGCCGCTGGTTCAGAAAATGGCATTCAGGCCCTGCTGGGGGGAGCCGTGGATGTGGCTGCCTCGTCGCGCCCGCTGACGGCTCAGGAACAAAGCCAGGGGCTGGTGGCCGTGCCCGTAACCGCCGATCGCCTGGCGCTGGTGGTCGGCAACAACAACCCCTACAAGCGAGGGCTGTCAACCGGACAGGCCGCCCAAATTTTTCAGGGACAGCTCACCAACTGGGCTACCCTGGGCGGCGCCGACGCCACCATTCGCGTGCTCAATCGACCCTCGGTGAGCGGCACCCAGGTTTCTTTCAGAGAAATGGTGCTGGGCGGCGGCGAGTTTGGCACTACCCCCAACATCACCACCCTGGCCCGCGACGCTACCACACCGATGCTGCAACAGCTCGGCACCGACGGCATTGGCTACGCCACCTTTGCTCAGGTAGCCGACCAGCAGACGGTACGGGTCGTCCCCATTGATGGGCTGACCCCAGAAGCGCCCAACTACCCCTTCCAGCGGCAGCTCTACTACGTCTACCGTGACGCCAATGCCCCCGAAGTGCAGGCCTTTTTGGGCTACGCGCTGTCGCCCCAGGGACAGCAGGCGATCGCCGCTACCGGTAGCTGAGGTCAATTTTGGATTTTGGATTTTGGACTGAAGCCGCTGACAATCCAAAATCAGCAATCGAAAATCCAAAATCGCCTCACCGCTGGTACCACCCGGCCAGGGCCAGGGCCAGGGCATCGGCGGCATCGTCGGGGCGGGGAATGCGATCGAGGCCCAGTTCTCGGGCGACGGCCTCCTGCACCTCGGCTTTTTCGGCATTGCCATAGCCGGTTAGGGCCTGCTTCACCTGGGCGGGAGTAAATTCTCCGTAGGTCAGGCCGTGCTGGGCCAGCACCAGCAAAATCACGCCCCGGGCCTGGGCCACCAAAATGGTGTTGGCCATACGATAGAAAAAGAACTTTTCGATTACTACCTGGTCGGGCTTAAACTGCTCCAGCAGGCTGTGGAGGTCGGTGTAGATGGTAGAGAGGCGATCGCCCACAGGCGTCTTAGCTGGGGTTTCGATCACGCCAAAATCGACCACGGCCACTCCCTCCTGGGCACCCACCGCAGGGGCCGCATCGGGCGGTAGTCCTTCAATGATCCCGAATCCCAGAATTGCCAGCCCCGGATCAATGCCCAGAATGCGGTGACCCATAGACCGTGCTAGCGTGCGCCTACGGGCTGGCGACCGTTGGCTACAGCCTCATCGGGATCGGCCAGGCCAAAGACCTTGCAGAAGACCTTCTCGACTTTGTAGCCCGAGTCGATGCTCTCCAGCGGGTCTTTGCGCAGGCGGTGGCGCAGGCAGAGCACAATTACCCGCTTGATGTCGTCGAGGGTAACTTCGGTGCGGCCCTCGTAGGCGGCGATCGCCTTGGCGGCCCGGTTGGTAACAATGTCACCCCGCAGCCCGTCCACATCCAGTTCGGCACAGACTTCGGAAATGCGCACCCGGTCGTCGTAGTCAAGGGTGACCGAGGGCAGCCGCTTTTGGGCCTCCACCAGCTTGACCTGGAGAGCTTCCTGCTCGGCCTGGTGCTTGGTCAGGTAGGCGGCGGGGTCGGCGTCGAACTCTGAGCGCTGCTCCACAATTTGCACCCGCAATTCGGGGTCGCGCACGGTGCGAATTTCGGCATGCATTCCAAAGCGATCGAGCAGCTGAGGCCGCAGCTCCCCTTCCTCGGGGTTGCCGGAGCCCACCAGCACAAACTGGGCCGGGTGGCGAATGGAAATGCCCTCGCGCTCGACCGTGTTCCAGCCCGAGGCGGCGGAGTCGAGCAGCACATCCACCAGGTGATCGTCGAGCAGGTTGACCTCATCGACATAGAGAATGCCGCGATTGGCCTTGGCCAGCAGGCCCGGTTCAAAGGCTTTGACGCCCTCGGACAGGGCTTTTTCGATGTCGATAGTGCCGCAGACCCGGTCTTCGGTAGCGCCCAGGGGCAGATCGACCATGGGCACTTTTTTCAGCGCTACGGGCAGGTCGTCGGTACCACGCTCGGCCCACACGTCACGATCCTGAGGCGAGCGGCTAAAGGGATCGTCAGCCACGACCTCGATTTCGGGCAGCAGATCGGCCAGGGCGCGAATAGTAGTGGATTTGCCGGTGCCGCGATCGCCCATGATCATCACCCCGCCAATTTTGGGGTCGATGACGTTCAGCAGCAGAGCCAGCTTCATGTCGTCCTGGCCGATCACAGCGGTGAAGGGAAATACCGCGCGGCGGGCGGGGGCAAAGGTGGCCGAAGGGGTCGCAACAGTAGAATTCACAGGCGTTTCAAAGATGACGGCAAAATTTTAGATTAAATTCCATTGTGCCATAGTCCTTACCGTCCTTTGGCTGAAGCTGGTTAAAGAGAGGGATTTTAGAGGCAAGGTTGGGGGCGATCGCGCCGCAGGTTCCCCTTACTGTTGAGCGGAGGGCTCAAAGGCTGGGGCAGGGCTTTGTCCCTGTGGGAGACTCTGTGCTTCGACTTCGCTCAGCCAGCAGTTTTGCTCAGCCGAAAGTTTCGTGTGCGCTCCCCTTCCATGAGGGGGAACGCACGGTGGGATTCAGAGCGCTAGCAGCTGGTCAAGGGCGTCTAGCGCTTCACATTTGGGCGACTGAGGGAGCGATCGCTTGTCCTGGACAGAGAGGCCGCCGTAGCGTGGGACATTGCCCTCCCGAGCGATGAAGGCATCCCCTGCCTCGGGAGGCCGACCGTAGAGGTAGTCGTCGCAGTAGCGGCGAAACACCGCTTCTACGGCGGCGCGGGCGTTTTTAAGGCCCCACTCGGCGGCGATGCGATCGGCTTTTTCGAGTACATCCTGGCTGAGGCGAACTTTGTTGTCCTGACGGGCTGCGCGATTCGCCAGGGAGTGGTTTTGGGCTACTTGGTGGTCATGCATAGTTGGGTGTCACCGGTCATCAAAAACAAGCCGCGAACATTGGCAAACTGAGGATCGCCCATGACGGCAAACAAATCGTGCCCCTGAAGGCGATCGGCGATCAGGTGGGAGCCGCCGCCGGTTACTAAAAAGCGAGTCACCCTGGGCATGTAGGGGGTGTACTGAGCCTTTACAGTCTGAAAAATGCCCTTAAACCAGGGGTCGAGATACTCGTCGAGCCAGTCAGCCCAGGCCAGGCCGGTATCGGCGTAGGCGTGGTCAAAGCGAAAGCCATCCATGACGATGCAGGGGTCGGCGCTGCTGCCGAGGATATCGGTGAGGCGGTGGTCAAAGCTGATAGCGGTGGCTAGTTCGTAGGTGCCGCCGCGATCCATAATGTTTTCGTCAATGACTTCGCCATCGGCATCTACCAGGCGGGTAAGCCAGGTGCCGCCGCCGATATCGACCACAATGGTATAGCCCTGGCCGGGGATAATGCCCTGGGCCTTGGCGTAGTGGTACGCGCCCATGCCCTCACGACCCACCTCGACCGATTCTACATTGACTCGAAACTCCACGTCGTTGCGGACAAACTCGTGAACGCCGAGCAGCTGCGCCTGAATGTCTTCGCCGTTGCGGGCCGGGTCGGGGGTGGAGACGTGGAGATTGAGGCTGTAGTCGGCCACGTCGCCAGGCAGGGGCTCCAGGCAGGCATAGAGGTGCAGTTTGGCCAGTTCTACTTTGTTTTCAATCACGGTCTGCTGCTGACGGCGATACTTATAGGCCTGAGCACCGAAGTGGTAGCGGCGGCCATCGGGCAGCTCGATCAGGGGAGACGCCTCAGAGAAGCTAACGGCGTCGCGTCCCTGGGGCAGCTGGTAGCGCACCGAGCGAATGGCCTTAGGATGACCGCTGCCGGTAAAGAATTTGAGGTCGTAATTGCCGGCATCGAGGGCGAGCACTACGCCAGTGCCAGCCGTTTGGGTGCCGCGAGCCTTGGCCGAAGACCGGGTCGCACCAGCGGCGGAACGGCTGCGGGGGGCGGTAGTCGTGGTCATAGGAAACTCTCGTGGGGGTATCAGGACAGCGGGGTTTTGGGTTACCGTCTTAATCATTGCCTGTGGTCAGAGACAGGGCGATTGGGAACGGTTGTACCCATGAGTACGCATGAACCAATACTAATGCACCTGTACTGTTCTGACAAGAGCCTGTTTCAGATCCAACATGCTGTTAGCCTGGCGCTCATGTGGCCAAAGGTTTATCAGAACTAGACTTGCGATCGCACAGCCCGTCGCTCAGGCCGTTCAAACCTCGCTGCTATCTAGCCTAAACCTCCCCTACCTCATCCTCGGCAGGGGAGGTTTGAGCGTTAAGCCTGACCTATGGGGGTCATCAAAAACTACTATCGTGTTGCAAGTCACATTCCGTCACAAACTTTCCTGATCCCCCTTGTCAAGCGGTACCCTCAGGCTCACACTGTAAATGTGCAACAGAGTGGTGTAAAACAGGCCAGTTTGTGGGGCTTATCGAGGAAAACTTGTGAAATCAGTTCTGGCTATCATTCTCGGTGGCGGTGCCGGCACCCGCCTCTATCCATTAACTAAATTTCGGGCTAAGCCAGCGGTTTCTCTGGCAGGCAAATACCGATTAATTGATATTCCCGTTAGCAACTGCATCAACTCAGACATCAACAAAATTTACGTGCTGACCCAGTTCAACTCCGCTTCGTTGAACCGGCACATTAGCCGCGCTTATCAATTTTCGCAGTTTACCGAAGGCTTTGTCGAAGTCCTAGCCGCTCAGCAAACCCCTGAGAGCCCCAGCTGGTTTCAGGGCACCGCCGACGCCGTGCGCAAGTACTTGTGGCTGTTTGACTCCTGGAATGTAGAGGATTTCATCATTCTGTCCGGGGATCACCTCTACCGCATGGACTACAGCCTGTTTGTGCAGCGTCACCGGGCTACCAACGCCGATATCACCCTCTCAGTGGTGCCGATTGGCTACAAGCAGGCCTCTGACTTCGGCCTGATGAAAGTTGACGGCACCGGGCGCGTGGTCGACTTTAGCGAAAAGCCCAAGGGCGAGGCGCTAGAGCAAATGAAGGTCGACACTACCTCCCTGGGCCTCAGCCCCGAGCAGGCGGCGGAGAAGCCTTTTATTGCGTCCATGGGCATTTACGTCTTCAAAAAGCAGGTCTTGATCGATCTGCTGCGCAAGAATCTCGACCAGACCGACTTCGGTAAAGAAATTATCCCAGCCTCGTCCTGTGACTACAACGTACAGGCCTACCTCTTCGACGGCTACTGGGAAGACATCGGTACCATCGAAGCCTTTTATGATGCCAACCTGGCCCTGACCCAGCAGCCCCACCCCGACTTCAGCTTCTACCACGAAGACGCGCCCATCTACACCCGCGCCCGCTACCTACCGCCCAACAAGCTGCAGGACTGCCACATTACCCAGTCGAGCATTACCGAGGGCTGCATTCTCAAAAACTGCCGTGTGCACCATTCGGTGGTTGGTCTGCGCCAGCGCATCAACGCCGACTGCGTGATTGAAGACTCGCTGCTGATGGGGGCCGACTACTACGAGCCCCTGTCCGAGAGCAGTCAGCACCTGACCCGAGGCAAAATTCCGATGGGCATTGGCGAAGGCTCGATTATTCGCCGCGCCATCATTGACAAAAATGCCCGCGTTGGCCGCAATGTGCAGATCGTCAACAAAGAAAATGTGCAGGAGGCCGAGCGCGAAGATCTGGGCTTCTACATTCGCAGCGGCATTGTCGTCGTGCTTAAGAATGCCGTAATCCCCGACGGCATGATTATCTAGCACCGGGTACGCGGTGACGCCTGATCAAATCCCTGTGCCCCTGTTGATGCTGGTAGGAATTCCCGGCAGCGGTAAATCGACCTGGGCCAGGGATTTTGTCTTTACCCATCCCGGCTACTGCATTGTCTCTACCGATGTTGTGCGCGCCGAGCTCTATGGCGACGAGACTGTTCAGGGCGACTGGCAGCAGATCTGGCGAACGGTTTTAGCCCAGTGGCATCAGGGCATTGCGGCCATCCAGCGCGGGGAATTGGACGGCGTCATCTACGATGCTACGAATGCGCGACGGCGAAATCGGCGAGAGGCGATCGCCGCCGCCCGCCAGATTGGCTTTACCTCCGTTACCCTGATCTGGTTTGACGTGCCGCTGAATCTGGCCCTAGAGCGCAATCGGGGACGTTGGCGCCAGGTACCCACAGACATTGTTGTAACTATGCATCGCCAGCTTCAGGGCGCACCGCCATCAATGGCTGAGGGAGTCGAGCAGGTTCTGATTTTGCCGCCAAATTCGTATCCTAAATCACTCTTTTCATCCTCCGACCCGCTACGCTAATGCCTGGGATCGCGGAGCAGCCCAGAGTTAATGTCTCCGCGATTTGTACCGCCCATGACTTTATTGAGTTTGCCGATGAACGCTCGCGCCGTTGCCGCCGCTGGTTTGTGTTTGCTGCTGTTTACCGGGTGCCGATCGGCCCAGAGCCCGCCCCTAGCAGAGACCGAGACCGACACAGCCGCCATCGCTGACGACACGCTGCGCCTGCTTTACTGGCAGGCCCCCACTATTCTTAACCCCCATTTTTCCAGCGGTTTCAAAGATGCCGAGGCTAGCCGCATCACCCTAGAGCCTTTAGCCAGCTTCGATGCCGACGGCAACATGGTGCTGTTTTTGGCCGCCGAAGAGCCCAGCCTCGACAACGGTGGCGTCGCCGCCGACGGTACCGCCGTCACCTGGAAACTCAAGGAAGGCATTACCTGGTCAGACGGCACCCCCTTCACCGCCGAGGATGTGGCTTTTACCTACGAGTTCATCGTCAACCCCGAGGTAGCCACCGTCAACGCGGGCACCTACGAGCTGATCGAGAGCGTCGAGGCTGTAGACGATACCACCGTCCGGATTACCTTCAAGGAACCTAACCCGGCCTGGTACCTGGTCTTTACCGGCACCGAGGGCATGGTGCTGCCCAAGCACATGTTTGTAGACTACAACGGTCCCAACGGTCGCGAAGCCCCCGCCAACCTCATGCCCGTGGGCACTGGCCCCTATCGAGTCACCAGTTTTACCCCCGGCGATGTGGTTATCTACGAGGCCAACCCCAACTACCGCGATGCCGACCAGCTCGCCTTTAGTCGGGTCGAACTCAAGGGCGGTGGCGATGCCACCTCGGCGGCCCGGGCGGTGCTGCAAACCGGCGATGTCGACTACGCCTACAACCTCCAGGTCGAGGCCGCTGTGCTCGAACAGCTGGAGGCTGCTGGGCAGGGGCAGGTAGTTACCAACTTTGGCTCCCTGGTCGAGCGGATCATTTTCAATTTCACCGACCCTAATCAGGCCACTGCCGACGGCGAGACCTCCAGCGTCGAGTTTCCTCACCTTATGTTCAGCGATCGCCTGGTGCGTCAGGCCATCAATCTAGCCATCGATCGCGACACCATTGCCACCCAGCTCTACGGCCCCACCGGTCAGCCCACGACCAATTTTCTAGTTGCCCCCGACCCCTTTGCCTCGAGCAACACCAGCTATGACTACGACCCCGCCGCCGCCGAAGCCCTGCTCGATGCCGCAGGCTGGATCGACAGCAACAACGACGGCACCCGCGACAAAGACGGCCAGGAGATGCAGATCGTCTTTCAAACCTCGGTCAACCCCGTGCGTCAGAAAACCCAAGAGATTGTCAAACAGTCTCTAGAGCAAGTCGGCATCGGTGTTGAGCTAAAAAGCATTGATGCCAGCGTGTACTTTTCGGGTGACCCCGCCAGCCGCGAAACCCTGGAGCGGTTCTCCGCCGATCTGCAAATGTTTGCCACTGGCAACACCAACCCCGATCCTGGGTCGTACATGCAGACCTACACCTGCGACGAAATTGCCCAAAAGGCCAACAACTGGTCGGGCAGCAACTATGCCCGCTACTGCAACCCCGAGTTTGACGCTCTCTGGCAGCAGGCCGCCGCTACCCTAAACCCCGAGGAGCGGCAAGACCTGTTCATTCAAATGAACGATCTGCTGATTAACGAAGCCGCGGTGCTACCCATCGTGCACCGGGCCGATGCTTCAGGCGTGAGTAACCGCCTCACTGGCATCGACCTCACTCCCTGGGACCTCGGCACCTGGAATATTGCCGAGTGGAGCCGTCCGTGACGAGGAACGCAAAATTCAAAATTCAAAATTTTGCACTTTGAATTTTGCACTCTTCCCTTTCAATTCCGCTCAGGGAACGCCCCCTCACCCTCCTAC